>NZ_JAUSVF010000003.1:0-331239 GCF_030814475.1 Pararhizobium capsulatum DSM 1112
GACAACACTTCTGAAGCGAAGTGATATCCTTTGACCCTAATGTAAGGCGTCTTGACCCAAGCAAGACGAGTGATCCAGGTATGTTCGACAGACGTTTGGTGATGACGGCTCGACAGCAGCCTGTCGAATTGCTGGAAACCGGCCCATTCGACAGGCGGGAGCAATCTGTTTGCGCCGCCTTGGCAAAGAGGGGCCGGTCGAAACCTTGTTGATTGCAAGTCGACGGAACGGGCTTTGGGGGATACCAAAGGGGCGCATCGAAGCCGGCGAAGGAACGAGCCAAGCTGCACAACGCGAAGCCTTTGAGGAAGCTGGCGTTCGGGGCTCAGTCGAGAAAGACGTTTTCGGGACTTTCACCTACGACAAACAGGGTGCTGACCTTTATCATGTCAGCGTTCATGTGTTGCATACCCTGCAATTGGTGGATCCTTTCCCCGAAAGACATGTCCGCCGAGCACGATGGGTTCCCGTGAGGACCGCTGTGAGGGAGGTCGGCCGCGCGGAACTCGGAGAGTTGTTCGCACGATTGCTAGCGGAAGATATCCTGAACGACGCCAGACCTCTACAAGGTCGGTGATATTTCGAATTGCGTAGGCCTACAATTGCAGGGGCAAGAGGAGTGGTGCGAGATTTCGCACTGCCGTTTTCAGTTGCTACAAACGCGGTCGGCCGATGCCATGCACTCGCCGCCAGTTAAGAAGCCACACGTCCGCGAAACCGTTATTTTGGATGTATTCCTTTAAACCGTCGCTTTCTGTAGCGCGCGCTGCACATGCAGGGGGACGCACGCCAGGCAAATTCATCAGCCGTAAGGTCTCCTGAAGTTATTCAAGGCTCGATACGAGTTGCGTGCGTGCCAATCCCGCCTCTACCCCAAAAAACCGAAAATACGACGAAGGAACGTTCGTTCAGGGGAGGGTGGTTGAAGCGCCGCCAATGCAGCTTTCAACGACGACAGCCTTTTGGCGATCTGGTGGTGTTCCAAGTTGGTCGCGAAATTTCGGAGCAGCCGATCAATGTCGGCATCTTCTAATTGCGATTGCACCATAGCAAACCGCCTGCTGATCTCTGGCTCGGAGAGTTTGTTCATCTCGGCTTCGAGGTCGAAAAAACGGGAGAAGAAACTTGGATTCTTGAAATCGATGTCCCGAGACAGAAGAATATCTGATGCCAGGAACGTAAGTTTTTGGTCAAGGCGATACTCGAACATACCTTCGGCCTCTTTGAAAATCTGTCTTTGCCGCACAGGCTCCACAATGCTTCCAACCGCCAAAATCATTTCGTGCGTGTCCGCGTCGTTTTAGCCCGGCCGGGAGGCGATCTACTGGGGACAACAGTGGTCACCCATGTCCAGCCCTCACAACCTCATCCATCGCCAATTGCTGTTCGATGAGGTCTCTGGCGGCGAGGAATACTCCGCTGGCATCGTCAGCCTGGCCTTCCTCAAGCATCAGTAACGCATCCTCATAGATTTCACGCTCGGCCGCCCCACTGACAGCGCCTATTCGTCGAAGATGGGCCATCAGAGCGGCGACGGTTGCTGAAAGGGAAAGAGCAACGGCTCCGGCAGAAAGCAAGGCACGGTCATGCTGCATCGTCAGGGCTCCTTGATGCGATTATACGTTGCGTCCGACACCATCTTGAACGTGCTGATCGTGTCGGCTGCATCGAGCAGGGCGTCTTTCGCCTGGTCGGGCGGTAGTCCCCTTGCTCTGGCCGATGCAGTCTGAAGGTAGATAACGACGTCACGGCGTAGGCGGTTCTGCTCGGCGCCGATTTGCTGGCGGATGTCTCGTACGTATCGACCGACCGATCCAGCAATCGGCTTACCTCGGTCGCGCCCAGCGTCTCGACGTCGTTCGCGGCTCTTAAAAGCTCAGCAATGAAGTCGGTGGTGTGGGTCATGCCAATCTGACGCTTCCTACAACGCAAACGGTTCAAGGCCGTGTGATATGAATCGGTTCCGCCTAGAGTGCGTCGGTTAAGCCGCCGTCGGTCAGGATGGTTCGGCCCGTAATCCAGCGGGAATCATCCGACATCAGGAAAACGACGACGTCGGCGATGTCGGCCGGCTCTCCGATACGACCGGCAGGCGTGGCGGCAATCACGGCCTGGCGACGAGCTTCGGGGGTCGCAGCGGCCACGATCGCTTCAATGGCGCTTTGCACCGCAGTCTGATTGGCAACGTCCGCAGCAAACGCAGCGGCCACGCCGCCCGCCCCAGTGATGGCGCCAACCACCGACAGCGCCTCCGCTTCATTGCCTCGGTAAACAACGGCAACGGCGGCGCCGCGCGCGGCGAGTTTCTTTGCAATCGCCGCGCCGATACCGTGTGAGCCGCCCGTAACAACTGCAACTTTGTTCGTTGTCATGTCTACTTACGATCCTCTTGAGCGAATGACTGGAAGCGACTTTCTTGCAGTATCTTGCATCTGATCCCACCAATCATTGGCTGGCGCGGTTCATGCCGGGAAAATATATCCTCGACGATCGTCGGAAAAGATCATATTTTTCGGAAAGAACGTCCGAAAAATTTGGAAGATGGCGATGCTTGATCTGAAGGATTTGTCTTATTTTGTGAATGTAGTGGATCGTGGAGGCTTTTCGGCGGCCGGCCGGAGCTTACGAATTCCGAAGTCGACCCTCAGCCATCGAATCCAGCAATTGGAGGCCTCGCTGGGAGTTCGCCTTGTTAACCGCACATCACGGCGATTCGGCGTAACGGAGATTGGCAGGGATTTTTACCAGAATGCGATTGCGACACTCCTACAGGCCGAACATACGGAGGCATCGATCCGCCAACATCTTTCCGAGCCCAGCGGTGTCGTCAGGATCACGACGCCGGTCACAATCGCGCAGTTCGCACTACGCGATCTTCTGCCAGGGTTTCTCGTGCGCTATCCAAAGGTCAATATCATCCAGCACGCGACGGATGTGCAAATCGATATTGTCGCGGAAGGCATTGACTTGGCACTTCGCGGTCACTCTCAGCCATTGCCCAATTCTACGCTCGTTCAACGAAAGATCGCACGCGTCCCCTGGCTCTTGTTTGCTGGGACAGATTACCTGAATCAGACCGGGGTTCCGATCGAGCCGGCGGATTTGGCTGAGCACACCGCAATAGCGATGGGACAAGGAGCGAAAACGGCATGGCGCCTACAACACCAGCGGGGTCAGGAAGTTGTAATTGAGATCGAGCCTCGGTTCACCAGCAACGACATAGTTGCACTCAAGCACGCCGCCTGCGCGGGGCTTGGAATTGTCGCTCTGCCGGCATACGTCTGTTGGCCTGAAGTAAAAACGGGCCTTCTTAGGCCGCTGCTGCCTGGCTGGGTTGCGGCCGATTCAAGTATTACCGCCCTCATTCCGTATCGCCGAGGCCTATTGCCCGCAGTCCGTGTCCTAATCGACTACTTGGCAGCTGAGTTCCCGCAAGCGGTGGCTATCGATCTGGAATAGGCGACGGGCGTGGTTCCGGAGAGAATCATGGAGGGTACGCCCGTTCAGCGAGGCCCTCCGCATGCGGAAAGCTTGAATGCTGGTTTCGCCCCGTTTCCAACGACCCCCTTGAGGATAGCGGGTTCTTTTGATGGTCTCCAACACGCAGGCCGGCGCTCGACAGGTTGCCAGAGATTTTACGCAAAGATCATCATTTTATTATCCGGCAAAAGATAGTTTGCCATTTTTCATTCTGCGCTGCACAATATTTTCTGCCCGAACATGGAGCGGACATGAGGATTCGTATCTATAAATCTTACGAAATGCCGGACCTCACGCTTTTGCTACGAGAAGGCATCGCAATTCCAGCGACGGCCGAAAAGCAGAAATGGGAGCACTTCAAGTCTGTGATGCAAGCCGAGTTAAAAGCTGACCTCTTATCGAAAATTGAGGCGGGAAATGGCTGTGTTTTTGTCAGGCTGTAGTGGTTCCAATCGAAGCCATTAATCGTCCTCGGTGCTTTTGCGAATTCTCGAATCCAGCCAATGCTAAGTGATATGCCGTGGACGAGAAATGGTCGCCGCCGAAAATTCAGTGCGAGTGAGAACTGCAACCTGCTAACTTGGACGTTCACTTCTGCCTTATAATGTTATCGCGCTGTTGAAGCGCGACGATCGCCGATTCGAATTCACATTGGAACGCAAGACATGGAAAATACATCTCTCTTTCGTTTCCGACATTTGGCTGCGCTGAATCTTGCCCTGGGGTTTCTGATTCTATCCAGTGGCTCGGCGTCTGCTGGTTGGTATCAAATAACGAATTTCGAAGGAACAGTGGGAGGGGCGCCCGTCCATCTCTCAATTCAAAGGTTCGACAAATTAAATGGGAAATCTGACACCCACGTCGTTGGCAGCTACTACTTTGATGACCATCGTGTTCCACTCAGACTAAACGGCGCACAGCTCTCAGACGGGACTTTAACCTTGTGCGAAAGCGATCCCGTGTCGAAGGTCCAAGAAGTGGTGAAGCCCGATTGCACGTTCTCCCTGGTGACATTGGACAGCAGGCTGAGTGGAGCCTGGAAATCTGCAACCAAGGCAGTTGATGTCCAACTGTATGAAGTCGGGCAGCTCGACAACACCGCTGGAGAGGATATCTCGGGTAGAGTGGAAATACCAATGTGGTACGCCACCTCAAAAGTGATGTTTGTCGGCGTGTACAAAAAAAGTGATGCCTGCGAGAAGATTGTTATGACTGAGGTGAAGACCGTGAGCATCCGCGATGGCAAGACCCTCCGCAATACACTTCTAGCCCAGGCCGAAAAGGAAGCCGACGACAACGGTCTAGCCTGCGAAGCCGGGCTTTTAATGACCGAAATCTATTCAAATTTGGACGCCGGGGACACAGCGGCAAGCGTAGCAATCCACTACGGCGGTGGAAAAATGGGTTATGATGCAATCGTGCTTTTGGGAAAAGTTCTTACCGGGCGCGACTAATCTTACTGCGTTACAAGTTTGTTGGTTTTAGCGACATTGTCCTGGCGCAGCGTGGACATCGCTGAAGGTTGCGACTGAGTGCGACGGTCAAGTGCCTTCGGATGGTGGCGATCGAATTTGGCGTGTGTCGCTCGGGTCGGATCGGGGGATCCGCGGGGTCGATAACTTTGGGAAACGGCAGGTTCCGGGCGGTTTTTGGTTTTGATCGGCGCTGAGGGGGGAACCGCCTCCCTTTGGGAGATGAGGAATCCGTATGCGGCGATACAGAGGCTTGCATGATGATGGAAGCCTCGTCCGAAGCAAGTTATAGCATGCTAGAACGTCCGCTAGTTGCTTGATCCACGTGCTTCTTGTGATGCGTCATTTTCCATTGCATGAAAGGAAGCGCGATTGGCCAGGTTCTACATGCCAGCACTACAACGACAGAGGCAGACCGTCGACAGTACAACAAAGTCAAGAGAGCCTGCGAACGCTCTCGAGGCGCTACGGGCTCAATCAGAGGAGGGTCGGCGGGGACGTCGCTGACCAATCCGGTCAAGAATCCGAGATTGTCAAGATTTCGTAGGCCCTCCTGACTATCGCCGATCGCACGTTGCAGACCAATAAAAGCCGTCGCTATAGGAAACGCGCCGTGACAAAATCACCCATCGTGCTCATCGATCACCATCCAGGACGCTCGGCCCAGACCATCGGCATCGCACGCCAGCTCGGCACCGATACAAGCTTTATTCATGAGCCGTCGGTCGGCGTGGTCGGCACCAAGGGCGACAGCCAATGCTACATGGGCGTGATGTCCAAGGTCGACGCGATCCATGCCAGCTTGAAGAGCCGGATCGGCCGTGGCGTGGGTCAGCTGAAGCTGCGCCTGGTGCAGCCGGAATACACCATCGCGACCTCGGACGGCATCCGCAACGGCACGCGCGAGATGCGCTACTCGCTGATCGGCCGCGAAGTAACGCACGACGCCTTGTCCGAACATCTCAGCGCCACCGGGCTTGCCGGCACTATCGCCGTGGTTGCCTGCGATAAGCCGCCGGTCGGCACGCTCGCCGCCTTGCTCGAGCACAACGAGCCGGCGATTATCATGTCGGACGGCTCGATCCATCCCGGAATCGATCCGGTGACAGGCGAGGCGCTCGACATCGTCAGCGCCTATCAGGTCGCTGGCAGCCACGACGTCGCGCACCGCGACCGCGTCGCCTGCCATGCCTGCCCGGGCTTCGGCAGCTGCGGTGGCATTTTCACCTATAACACCATGCAGACCTTCATCGGAGTACTCGGCATGCAGCCGCTGCACATGGTGGCGCCGCCGTCCGACGATCCGCGACGCCTTGCCGAGTTCCCGGACCAACTCGTCGGATATCTCGCCGACATGATGTCCAAAAGTCTGAAGCCTCGCGACATCGTGGTGCGCGACTCGATCCGCAACGCCGTGATCGTCGCGCTGGCCATCGGCGGCTCGACCAACGTCACGCTGCACGCGCCGGAAATCGCGCGCGCCGCTGGCTACGGGGACTTCTGGAGGGACGTCATGACGCCGTCCGAATTCAACTATCTCTCCCAATACGTGGTGCCCGTCCTCACCGATGCCCGCCCCTACGGAAAGTATTCGATGGTCGACATCGACGCGGTCGGCGGCGTGCAGGTGATCGTGCGCGAACTGCTGGACGCCGGCCTGCTCAACGGCGATGTTTTGACCTGCACCGGCGAGACGCTGGCCGAGCAGGTAAAGCGGCTGGGCACGCCCGGCGCTGATGGCAAGGTAATCTACACGGTCGCCAACCCGTACAAGCCGACCGGCGGCCTGCGTGTCCTCGGCGGCAACCTGTCGCCGGAATTCTCGGCGGTTCTCAAATTGGCCGGTGTCGAGGGCGGACTGCGGGACAATTTGTTCCGCGGCAAGGCCCGCGTGTTCGAGGGCGAACAGCATTTGCTGGACGCGCTCGCCGAGACGCCTGAGCTCTTTCAGAACTACGACATGGTGATCGTCCGCTACGAGGGACCGACCGGCGCGCCGGGCATGCCCGAAATGTTGGATCCTACTTCGCGCATCACCACACTGTGCCGTGAAAAGGGCATCGTCATTGCGCTCATGACCGACGCACGGTTTTCCGGCGGCTCGATCGGGCTGGTGATCGGCCATGTCGGTCCCGAGGCCAGTCTCGGCGGCCCCATCGCGCTGGTGGAGAATGGCGACGAGATTGTCGCCGATCTCAACAGCAACGAACTGAACTGCACGCCACTGGCCGATCCTGCGATCCGCAAGCAGCGCATGGACGCGTGGAAAAAAGTGGTTGCGGCCAATGGTGGCCAGCATCCGAACTGCGGCGATGCCGACACCCGCTTGCTGCACCGCGCCCGGCATTCTGCCGTTCCCGCGACCCATGGCGCCGGCCTGCACCCCGACCACGAGGTCTGGGTCCGCATCCCGCGCGAAGCCACGCGATCGGGTTTCATGCCGACCAACAAGCATCGGCCCGAAACCGACAAGGCCTTCTAGCGCCAGAACGGTCTCCTTTCACCGGCGGCTGAATTTATACATATGGGGCTGCCCAAAAAGGGCTTTGCGCACAAGGCTAATGGGGACGTGTACAGGGGGAAGGCTCAGAGTGGAAAAAACGGCCTGCCGAATGAGAAGGACAGCCCGTCTAATCACAACCGTTGCGGATGCGCATCGCCCAATGAAAAGAACCGCACTCCAACCGCAGGTGACGAGGACGTCAACCTTGGGGTGCCCACTTATCGGTCGCTAAACTATCGCGAATGATGTATAAAAATTAAACTCGCCAGGTGGCCAAGTCTTGGGATCTTGTGCCGCTATACCTGGCGTAGTTCGCTCAGCAGCATATCGACGAGTGCGACCTGTATTTCGTTAGATGTTCCGGTCACGGACTGGCCTGACGTAGAACGCAGTAGCCCCTTTCCTAACTGATGGAGGGATAGCATCATGCAAGCCGAGGACAAGCAGCCTGATCGGGACGGGCAAAGTGACAAGCACCCCAATAATGACCGAAGCATTGTCGAACGCATGCTCGAAGAAATGTCCTACCAGACCGATCTTCTCGGCCATGTGCTGGCAGAACAACAACGTGCAAACTGCCAATTGGAACAGATTGCGCGCCAGACCTGTGAGGCCCAAAATGAGCTCCATCGGCAGACGGCGTTCCAGGGCGGCTTACTCAAGCTGCTGTCTTATCAGGTAGACCTTGCCCGTACGCTCCATCCTGGCATCGCCCAACTCCTAGATTGCAAGTACGGCATTGACCGTTGCCTGGATATCGGCTGCTGCGATGGTGAGCCGCCGCCTTGCAAGCATGTGCGGTGTTCCGACGACAAAGGGCTTGAAGAGGGCTCTGAAGAATCAAAACCTGGTCAGGTGAAGCCACGGAAGGTGAAGGACGCCCCCTATCCCCCCGTTAAACGAGAAGACAATCCAAATCGTCAACCCAATACTCGGCCGCAACGTAAAGTTCCTGATGGCCCGTTTCGCGGCATATTGCGGCGAAGCCATGGCTCGAACCTGCGCGACATCCGCTCTGGCAACCCTGGTGGCGCTGGCATAGATTTTCCGGTGTGGACCGACGACTCCTCAGTGGCCAATGCCAGTGCAAACGCGGCCGACATCAGCGGCGCAAAGAGCGGAAATGTCGTGTTGTTGAGCGGGAACTGGTATATCGATTACTCGACTGACAGCGGCACCACGTTCACAACCTTAAATCCGACAACGATATTCCCCCAGACGCTTGTGGGAGGATTTTGCTGCGATCAGATTTTGCAATACGCGCCCCAGATCGATCGCTTTCTATGGCTGCTGCAATATCAATCAGACGCCACAGGGGCGAACGCCTATCGTCTAGCAGCGGCAAGCCCCCAGGATGTCATCAACAGCAATTGCACTGCGTGGACTTACTGGGATCTGACTTCGGGCAGCTTCGGACTCGGAACGCACTGGATGGATTATCCGAACATGTCGCTAGGTGACGGCGAGGTCTATTTCAGTTTTGATGTGCTCGACACAGTTGCCGATACGATTGCTGACAACGGCCTTGTCGTCGTTCGTCTGAGCCTCGCGGAGATCGCAGCGGGAGGGACAATTAACTTTCGCTATACGACCGCCGCCGAGAGTGCGGTCGCCTGGGGCAGCGGGGTATCGCAAAATACCGGGAACGAGGTGTTCTGGGCGGGGCATGTCGACAATAGCACGACGCGCGTTTTCAGTTGGCGTAATGACTCGACGACCTATTTTTGGCGGGATGTCGAGGTGAGCAACTGGCCGAACGGCACGCTTAGCTCAAATGGTCCGAATGGTAACAACTGGTTTGGATGGGGCTTTCCGAATAACGCGGTGATAGGCATAACTCGACGCTTGAACGAATTGTGGCTTGGCTGGACCGCGAGCAACGGCAAGGGTAGCTCGGCCGGCTTCAACTTCCCTCATCCACACGTACAGATTGTAAAGCTCAATATAGCCGACTGGAAGGTGATTGAACAAATGCAGGTCTGGAATCCGGATTTGGCCTTCGGCTATCCAAGCCTGGCTACAAATTCGGATAACGAAGTGGGCATCATCCTTGGGTGGGGTGGGGGCGGCAGTTTCAATGCCAATACGGCAGTCGGTTTTATGGGCGACTATGTGGTTTGGTACCGCAACGGCAGCACCTGGACGCATACACGATTCGGCGACTACGTAACTGTTCGTCGGGCGGCACCGGAATCGCAAATGTTTGCGGGTTTTGGCTTTGTGACTGTCGACACCACCACACCAGCGGGCGCTAGTCACCGCTTTGACCCCTACTACGTCCTTTTCGGGCGCGAAAAGAACGAACCTCGCCCACCCCGCTGATGAATACGGGACATCGACGTATAACCGTGCAGACGGCGAGAGCTAGCGCGCTGGGCGTCTGTCGGCCATCGGCGTCGTAGCAATCCTCGACCGGCGGTTGAGCATCGCCTTCCTATGCGCTCTTAGCCGGATGAACGTAGAGGGAGCTACCCAATAAGGCGATTTCATTGCCGTTCGGAATAGCGATAGTTACATCCACTGGCAGCTAGCGTCGCTGCCGTCGCAGATAGAACCAGATTGCGGCTACAACAAATGGCGCAAGGATCAGGAGCATTTCAAATGAGCCGTTGCCCCCATCCGGCGAAAATCCAAACAATCTCTCTACAAAATCCATAGCCTCTTCCCTTACCCCGTGTGTGGTGTCCAAAAAACCTCGGTAGGTTCATGAAAACTTAGGACATCGGCATCTCGCGTTGTCAGACTTCGCAAATGTCGATTACGTTGGCTTGGCGTACTGCCAGCACTTCAAGACATCGCGCATCCCTTTGCGCCATCGCCAACGCTACGCTCATGGAAAGGCGTGTCAAGTGACCGAAACAGCGGACTTCTATTGGCGCGTTGATTTTGGTTGTTGCCTGATCTCGGTGTGCTGACCGCTGACGCAGTGGGGCACTCCTGTCGGAGCCAAGGCATTGACGCGAGGCAAGCTCATATGGATAAATTCAGCCGCCGGTAGAAGTCGAACGCTCCGGCACTAGGGTCCTTGCGAAGATCAGCTGCAGGGGCCCTTTTTGATGTCCGCATTACGCCCGATCATGTCATGTTTCCTATGGCCCCGAATGAAGGTATGGCTACGCCTACACGCGTCCGCGGGATATAACGTTGGCACCGGTCGCGCTCGGGCTATTCAGCAGAGTGATCCAGCGTGACGGCGGGAAATGTCTTGTTCGTCTTTGTCCCAATCTGCGGGCTTTGGCCTACGTTCGATCTACAAGTCCTTCAACAAGCCTCGTTAAAGATCTACGATGCTTCCAAGAAAGGAGGTATTCAAACCAGTCATGTCGCGATTGGCCCTCCTCCACTCGCTCAAGGAGCCACAAATCATGAACGGAAACCAGCGAATATTGCTCGCATCACGCCCGACTGGTGCTCCGACGATCGCCGACTTCACCATCGACACTGGCCCCGTCGCGGAACCCGCCATAGGTCAAGTCCTGCTCAAGATCCTCTACCTTTCGCTCGATCCGTACATGCGCGGACGCATGAGCGCCGCCAAATCCTATGCCGCGCCGGTCGAGATAGGCGCGGTTATGGAGGGCGGAACTGTCGCCCGGGTTGTAAAAAGCCGAAACCCCGCTTTTGCAGAAGGTGATGTGGTTCTGTCCCATTCTGGATGGCAGAACTACGCGCTTTCAAACGGAAATGAATTGCGTAAGCTCGATCCAGCCGTCGCGCCCGTCACGACCGCGCTCGGCGTGCTCGGCATGCCTGGGTTCACCGCCTGGGCGGGCCTTGCCAATATCGGTCAGCCGAAGCCTGGTGAAACACTCGTCGTCGCAGCGGCCAGCGGCGCGGTCGGCTCGGTCGTCGGGCAGATCGCCCGGCTGAGGGGTGCCCGCGCCGTCGGTATCGCCGGCGGGCCGGAAAAGTGCGCTTACCTGCAAGACGAACTTGGCTTCGACGCAGCCATAGACCACCGCAGCCCCGATCTTAACGAGCGGCTCGCCAAGGCCTGCCCTCAGGGCATCGACGTCTATTTCGAGAATGTCGGCGGCAAGGTCTGGGACGCGGTTTTTCCGCTTCTCAATCCTTTTGCACGGATCCCCGTCTGCGGCCTCATCGCCCAATATAATGCGCGTCCCGGCCAAGCGGCGCAACAGGACCGGTTGCCCGATGTTATGCGCACCGTCCTGACGAAGAGCCTGCTGATCCGCGGCTTCATCCAGCGCGAGTTCGTCCATCAGCGGGAGCAGTTTTACAAGGAAGTGAGCGAGTGGATCGCCTCTGGCGCCTTGCGCTACCGGGAGGACATCGTCGCCGGCCTGGAGCGGGCTCCCGAAGCGTTCATCGGCCTCTTGGAGGGACGGAACTTTGGGAAGCTTATCGTTCGCGTGGGCGAAGACGCTATTTGATAAACTACTGAAGGCAGGACGGCAGGACGTCAGGATAACGGACGGCGCTTGGGTGTCCCTCTAATTCTAGCGTGGACGGATGGGGTGTCAGGGCTCTGGGGGCGCTTGTCTGCGGAGGCCTGTGATCACCCAGCGGATTGCCAACCCGATCAGCAGAAGGACGATGGGAGGCGACAGCGCAACTTTGTTTGCGTCGATGAACCTCTCCCACCGCTTTTCGCTGATCAACTTCAATTGTGCAGCTTCAGCTTGCTCATGATTGGCTTTCATTAGCCCAAATTGGTCGGCCTCCGACATTGCTGTCGGGAAGAAGTAGGTGGTTGACTTAGGCAGGGTCTCGCTCGTGATCTCGTAACCCTGTAGCTCGCCAGCTGACCTCCGGCGTTCAGCTTCATGAAATTCCTGAGAATATTCGAGCATGAAGTTGGGGGGCTGCAAGATGTCTTGGCTGTATAAGTATCCGCCCCAGCTGATGTAAGGGCTCCTTATCGAGTTGTAGAACAACACACCGACGAAGAGGAGCCAAATCGCCGTAACTGCAAGCCACCCACGAAGGAAACCCCGAGACCAACTCACATTTCACCCCCCAAATATATACCGCTGATCTAAGCTCGATACCGAATCGAGAGCAAGGGTGGGTCTTTGGGTCTCCTGTCGGTTATTCTGAAAATATATGCCGAGGTTCCATAGGACCTTAGCCGAGACTAACCACAACGAAATCCGCTCCTAAATCCAATCTTCACCAAAGATGACGATCCCAATGTTCAGTTCCATAGAACGCCTTACGCCCCCGAGTTTCATAATAGAACGAACGCAAAGACCCGACTAGACAGACCATTGTTTTCTGACGAGACCAAGCTACGTGTCATCGGTTCATATCCTTTCAATGCGTGCAACCCTGGAAAAGTGCGGCCGGATGCGGAAATTATTTCCGCTTGGGCAGGTTGCTCACGCATGGATCGTTGCGCTCGGTTTTGTTGCGGGCGATGTTGGCGTAACAGACACCTGATCAGCTTCCGAAACCCAATCGCCAATCATGAGGGCTCGCGGCAAAAAATATCCTGCCGATGGCGATATATCGTGCGGAGCATTTGCGACCTTACCAGTCCCGGAACTCAAGGGAGTAGATAGCCGCGGCATGAGCTCGAGTTGACACTCCAAACTTTCGCAAAATCTCGATGACATGGTGGCCGACATTTCTCCGTGCCGCTCTCGACTTTTGATACGCAAGATGTATACAAGTTGTCTATGTCAAGAAAAGTCGCCACGAATGTGGCCGCCACTTCTCAAGGGGTGGAAGAATTCGCCGCCAGTCCTTGAGCCTGCCGAACATGTTTTCGATCTTGTGCCGCTTTTTGTAGAGCACCGGATCATGAGGGATTGCTACCTTGCGGTTTGCCCTCGAAGGAATACAGGCAATGATTTTGCGCTCCGCCAAGGCATCTCGGAACCAGTCGGCATCATAGCCCTTGTCGGTGAGCAACGTCTTGGCTTTAGGAAAGGCCTCGATCATGCGAGTGGCACCTTTGTAATCGCTCATCTGGCCCTCGCTCAACATCAGGATCAGTGGTCGGCCTTGACCATCGCAAACCGCGTGCAGTTTGGAGTTCAGGCCACCTTTAATGCGTCCGATACGTCTGGGAACATCCCCTTTTTTAGCAGGCTGGCTGCAGTGCGATGTGCTTTCAGATGGGTGGCGTCGATCATCAGTTGCTCCGGCTTGCCGCGTTTGGCCGTCAGTTCGGCCAAAATCCGATTGAACACGCCGAGCCTGCTCCAGCGGATGCAGCGATTATAGATCGTCTTGTGTGGCCCGTATTCCCTGGGCACGTCACGCCACCGCAACCCATTGCGCAAGACAAAGATAATGCCGCTCGAAATCAACCGGTCATCGACACGTGGCACCCCGTGCGACAGCGGGAAATAGGGCTCGATCCGGCGCATCTGCGCCTCCGATAAAAGCATCAAGTCACTCATCAAAGCATCTCCCTTCGATCCCAGTGAATCAAACAGTGGACGACACAGCAAGTCATTTAATAGGTCCTGAGCCTAGGGAACCGGTCACGATTGCTCCGCTTTCTGCCGGGCGCGCGTACTGAAAATCCGTTCGTTCACGACTATTGGGAAGAGGTCTATCTCCTCCAAGGTGATCTCGTCGTCGGCGATCCAAACGCGCATACCCAGTCATTCCCCGCCCATACCTATGCTTGCCGTCCGCCGGGAGTTTTCCACGGACCGTTCAGGTCGGAAACGGGCTGCTTGCTGCTGGAAATTCACTATTTTGACAAATCATCTGATCGGACCACAGAGGTTGACCGCGTTTAACTGCAGCCTTGAGATAGAAAGTCGCCGAGCTTCGTCCGAAAAGCGCTGTCCACAAAGGCATCACCCAACGCGCCTGCAAATCGTTCTGGCCACCTCTCGGGTTGAATGCCCGCGCTGACGAAGTTAATTAACATTCGACCTGTCGCATTGAGCGCATGAAAAAGGCTCGACCTTCATACATGTCATCGACCACTCGTCATCGGTGCCTTCTTCGTGCGCATAGCTGTCGTGAAGCCACTTCGACGCAAAGAAATTTGCCCTGGATTCAGTTGGAAAGATCGTCTATCGGCGTTGGGTTCTGCGAATTATAGGGCAGGACAGGACAACTAATCTAGTCTATCTTACCCGACCGTCTTAAATGTGGCATTGGCTTCCCTGCTGGACTGTCCTTTGGCGTGCAGGCTTATCCGGCACAGCTAGGCTCCTGCCGTTACAAATGAATTCTTAACCTTCGATACTACTGGCCGTCTGTAGCGATTGCGCGCGACAACCGGGGACAAGGATATGAGCTATCTAACTGCAGGACAACAACCGCTAAATATGTATGAGATAGGTTTTCGGCAGTATGATGCCGGGAGCGCGCCGATAGTTGAGTTCGACGACGCTGTGGCGACCATCAGGTGGAGTGCGACCGAATACGTTCGGTTTGAGGCGAACCACGTCGATCCGGACATCGGACCGATCTATAATGATGCCTATGGTTTCACCGATGGAGTTCAGACCTATACACTCCATGGCAACAACACCAACCAATCCTGGTGGTTTTTGCTCGAGGGTAACACCGCGTTGGAGGCCTTGGCACAGAGTGGCGACGGGTTTGCACTCTTTGAACTTTTGATCAACGGATACCCAGACTCTGTGCCCCGATTCACGACGTTGACGGGTGGGGCCGGAAGCGATTTGCTGTTCGGCCTCGAGTACGATGACACTCTCGACGGGAACGGCGGCAACGATGAACTGGTGGGGAACGAAGGCAACGACTTCCTCCTTGGTGACCGCAACGGCGACCAAGGGGACGATGCGCTGGATGGCGGCCCTGGCGCAGATCGCATGGCAGGCGGGCGGGGCAACGACACCTACTACGTCGACGACAGCGCCGACGAGATCGAAGAATATGTTAGCGGCTATGGAGGTCCCCAAGGAGATGACCAAGCCTTCACCAGCGTCAGCTACACCCTTGCCGCGGAGGTATCTGTCGAGACGCTCTCGACCACCGACCAGTCCGGTACGGACGCCATCAATCTAACCGGCAACGAGCTTGACAACTGGCTCGTCGGCAATGCTGGCAACAACAACATTTCTGGCGGCGATGGTGACGATGTCCTGCAGGGATTGGGCGGCGGCGACGTTCTCACAGGCGGCAGCGGAAACGACTTCTTCTGCTTCAGCGATGCGCATGTAACCCAAGTAACCGACTTCACAACGACGGAGGAAGATACGATTGCATTGGACAAAGCGGTGTTCGCCGGATTGACGACCGGCGTTCTGACCAGCGCGGCATTCCGGATCGGCGCTGCCGCGGAGGATGCCGACGACCGGATCATCTATAACGCTGCGACCGGCGCGCTGACCTATGACTACAACGGAGTGGTCGGCGGGGGAGACACCACCTTCGCGATGCTGCCTGTGAATCTGGCCCTCAGCAATACGGACTTTTTGGTGTTCTAATGGCAACGTAGTGCAACGCACGCACAATCCCAAGGCCATGCGGTGATTGTTGGTCCGGGTGCTGAGCCACCTCGCCGCGACCATCGATTGTTAACATGCAGAGGGCGATGATCTGCGGTAGAAAGGTCGAGCATGCTGGCGAAAACGTCCCCAAAACCCCCCCTTAAATCTAGCTAATCCAGGCGGCTTGTGACTTGTGTATGACGTTTTTGTGACAGATAGAAACGCGCGCCAATCAACGAAGGCGGAGTCATCTTGGGGAATACCGAGCTTGTCGAGGGGTTGCTTCGCCGGCAGGTGCGACTGCTCGACGATCCGGATGATCTCCAGTTTCTCGGAGGCAGGGTATCTTTTCCGTCAGATCACGAAAAAGTCCGCATTGGTCAGCGTTGTCCCGGAGGCGAGATTGGCGAACTTTACTGCCCCGCCTGTGGCGCTGCCATTCGAATCGTAGATCAGCGCACCGGTCGACTTGTTGTAGATGATCCGATCACTGGAATCATGGGCGCTGCTTCCAACATGAAATGCAGCGGCGCCGAGTGTGCCTGTCGACGTCAAGGCCGTGAAGATCGCATCTTCCAGGTGGATGGTGTCGGCAACAACTGAAAAATCAGTGATGCTATCAACGTTCATCGTCACGCTTAGTGCCATGTTGAATATAAAGGTGTCGCTACCCGTTCCACCGGTCAGTTTGTCGTTGCCGGCGCCGCCGATCAAAGTATCTGCGCCTGCACCACCATCGAGCTTGTTGGCCGCCGAGTTCCCGGTCAGGGTGTTGGCGAGTGTGTTGCCGACCGCATTGAGGGCGTTGCCGGTCAGCGTCAGGTTCTCCACCTCCGCTGCCAGTGTCAGGCTGATGCCGGACAGGATCGTATCGGTACCGCCGCTGCCCAGTTCAGTGACTATATCGCCAGCATTGTCGACGACGTAGATGTCGTTGCCAGCGCCGCCGACTAGCCTGTCAGCCCCGGCCTTGCCATCGAGCTTGTTGGCCGCCGAGTTCCCGGTCAGGGTGTTGGCGAGTGTGTTGCCGACCGCATTGAGGGCGTTGCCGGTCAGCGTCAGGTTCTCCACCTCCGCTGCCAGTGTCAGGCTGATGCCGGACAGGATCGTATCGGTACCGCCGCTGCCCAGTTCAGTGACTATATCGCCAGCATTGTCGACGACGTAGATGTCGTTGCCAGCGCCGCCGACTAGCCTGTCAACCCCGGCCTTGCCATCGAGCTTGTTGGCCGCCGAGTTCCCGGTCAGGGTGTTGGCGAGTGTGTTGCCGGCCGCATTGAGGGCGTTGCCGGTCAGCGTCAGGTTCTCCACCTCCGCTGCCAGTGTCAGGCTGATGCCGGACAGGATCGTATCGGTACCGCCGCTGCCCAGTTCAGTGACTATATCGCCAGCATTGTCGACGACGTAGATGTCGTTGCCAGCGCCGCCGACTAGCCTGTCAACCCCGGCCTTGCCATCGAGCTTGTTGGCCGCCGAGTTCCCGGTCAGGGTGTTGGCGAGTGTGTTGCCGGCCGCATTGAGGGCGTTGCCGGTCAGCGTCAGGTTCTCCACCTCCGCTGCCAGTGTCAGGCTGATGCCGGACAGGATCGTATCGGTACCGCCGCTGCCCAGTTCAGTGACTATATCGCCAGCATTGTCGACGACGTAGATGTCGTTGCCAGCGCCGCCGACTAGCCTGTCAGCCCCGGCCTTGCCATCGAGCTTGTTGGCCGCCGAGTTCCCGGTCAGGGTGTTGGCGAGTGTGTTGCCGGCCGCATTGAGGGCGTTGCCGGTCAGCGTCAGGTTCTCCACCTCCGCTGCCAGTGTCAGGCTGATGCCGGACAGGATCGTATCGGTACCGCCGCTGCCCAGTTCAGTGACTATATCGCCAGCATTGTCGACGACGTAGATGTCGTTGCCAGCGCCGCCGACTAGCCTGTCAGCCCCGGCCTTGCCATCGAGCTTGTTGGCCGCCGAGTTCCCGGTCAGGGTGTTGGCGAGTGTGTTGCCGGCCGCATTGAGGGCGTTGCCGGTCAGCGTCAGGTTCTCCACCTCCGCTGCCAGTGTCAGGCTGATGCCGGACAGGATCGTATCGGTACCGCCGCTGCCCAGTTCAGTGACTATATCGCCAGCATTGTCGACGACGTAGATGTCGTTGCCAGCGCCGCCGACTAGCCTGTCAACCCCGGCCTTGCCATCGAGCTTGTTGGCCGCCGAGTTCCCGGTCAGGGTGTTGGCGAGTGTGTTGCCGGCCGCATTGAGGGCGTTGCCGGTCAGCGTCAGGTTCTCCACCTCCGCTGCCAGTGTCAGGCTGATGCCGGACAGGATCGTATCGGTACCGCCGCTGCCCAGTTCAGTGACTATATCGCCAGCATTGTCGACGACGTAGATGTCGTTGCCAGCGCCGCCGACTAGCCTGTCAACCCCGGCCTTGCCATCGAGCTTGTTGGCCGCCGAGTTCCCGGTCAGGGTGTTGGCGAGTGTGTTGCCGGCCGCATTGAGGGCGTTGCCGGTCAGCGTCAGGTTCTCCACCTCCGCTGCCAGTGTCAGGCTGATGCCGGACAGGATCGTATCGGTACCGCCGCTGCCCAGTTCAGCGACTATATCGCCAGCATTGTCGACGACGTAGATGTCGTTGCCAGCGCCGCCGATTAGCTTATCGGCACCTGTGCCACCATCGAGCGTGTCATCACCTTCGCCGCCCTGAAGCAGGTCGCCACCCTCGCCTCCGACAAGCACATCCACTCCCCCCTGACCGTTGAGGTCATCGCTACCGGCGTTACCTGAAAGCCGGTTTGCCCGCGAATCTCCCCAGAGACGATCGCCCGCCGACCCGCCTTCGACATTTTCGATGTTGACCAGCGTGTCCTCCTCTCCGGTCGAATCGATTGCCGCCAGCCCTGGTGTCGCGCCGTTGAGCGTTACGTCCACCATTCCGCTCGAAGTGGTATAACGTGCAGTGTCCGAACCGGTCCCGCCGTCGAGTATGTCGTCGCCGAGCCCGCCGTCGATGGTATCGTCCCCACCCCGGGCATCGATAGTGTTGGTGAAAGACGATCCGACGATCAAATCGTTCCCATCCGTGGCGATGACGTTTTCGAAATTGCTGAAACCGGTTCCTGCGATTGTGAACAAGACACCTTCCCCCAGGAAGATGGTGCCGCCCGACGTGTTGCCGGACAGATCAAGCGTATCATTGCCGGTGCCGCCGTCCCAAAATCCGCCTGCTCCCACGGCAATATTGTGCAGGATGTCGTCGCCCGCCCCGCCGATGACGCTATTGGCCGCCCCGTCGGCCCCGCCGTCAGTGATGGTGTCATTGTCGTTGCCGCCGTCGAGCGTATCATTGCCAAGCCCGCCAACCAGAGTGTCATTGCCGTCTTCGCCATTGATAACGTCGTTGCCGTCTTTCCCTTGCAGCAGGTTATCCACGCCATTGCCGCCGATCGCGTCATCGCCTGAGCCGCCTTTGACGTTTTCGATGTTCAGGATGATGTCGGTTTCGGAAGATCCGCTGATCGCCCCGCCCGCCGCCAGCGATACGCCAACTGTTGTGGTGCGATCGGAATAATCGACGGTGTCGATGCCTTCGCCGCCGTCGATTGTATCGTTGCCGAGCCCGCCAGTCAGGATATCGTTTCCGGTGCCGCCCTTGAGCACATCGGCCCCTGCCTGGCCATCAATCACGTCGTCGCCGCCGAACCCCAAAAGAGTGTCGTCACCATTGCCCCCTGCAATTGTGTCGTTGCCTGTGCCCAATACATAGGTTCGGAGCGGATCCTGGGACGTGCTGAAGATGTTGGTGCCTATAGCGACCGGCACCCCGTCGATGATACGGACGGTGAGATCGGTTAGGTAAACACCAACATCAAGGCTGCGGCGGGAAACCAATTCGAGCGATCCGCTCGCTTCAATACGCAGCAGGGTTATCTCGCCGGCAGAACAGGCGGCCACAAAGGTCTCGCCATCGAGGACGAAAGTTTCAACCTCAAGCACTTGTGCTATGTCGGTGAAAGTGGAGACAGGGGTCAGGGTTCCGTCGTCCTCAAGCCTCAAGACCGAGATGGGCATTGGGTCCGCGACCTTGGTCAAGGGATTTGCGGTCAAGACATAGGCCGTGTCGTCTATGACAGCGGTTGCCAGGTCGCTGGGATAAAAGATCTCGGGAGTCGTGGCTGCATTTACGCTGGAAGCGTCGACAATCGTACCATCGGACAGAATCTCGTACACAAAGAGTATCGATGTTCCAGAAAGTAGCTGCGGAAGAGCTTCGATCAAAAATGTGCGTCCCCCGACCGTCAAGGCTGTCGAGTCCTTGGTGAAGAGACTACCCGCCTCGAGGGAGGCCGTCATGGTGAGTAGACCGTCCGATCCAATCCGGAACAGATTGAGGAAGTCTCCGCCGCGCGTATAAAGATATGTCTTGTCCCCGGCCGAAAAGCTATGCATGGCCTCGCCAAGGCCGAATACAGGGCCGGTGAAAATCGTGCCTTCCGCCACTTTCTGGATTAGAGTGAGCGTTCCATCGGCAGCGATGGAAAAAACGTTGAGGGCTTCGAGGTTACCTTCGCCTGTGCCCCCTACGACATAGAGAAAATTCTGGCCATTGATGGCGGCGGCGGTCACCTGCTGGGCGCCGATCAGCGGAATCGCGGCGCTGGTTTCAAAGTTCAGAATGTTCGTGAGCGAACCATCCGATCCGACCCGGAAAGCGCTCAAGCCGTCGTCGTCCTTGCCAACGACATAGGCGAAGGTTCCGAGTGCCGAGGTGACCATCGCGATATCCGATGCCCCATCGAGCTGAAGGGCCGGATCATCGGTATCAAGCACCGTATCACCCGGGGCGAATGCACCCACTACGACAACCATGCCTCAACCCCCGTGTCTGCTAATTTGCACCCGTGTTAGCCGAAATGGCCAATGTGCCGACCTGCCTGTCCAGTTGCCGCACACATCGCCTCGGGGCAACGGGCGACCGCCGGTCAGTGGCGATCGCCCACCAAAAGCAAGGCTGATTGCCTGCTCCCGCGTCCTCTTGCTCTGAGGTGGTCCCCGTGAGCTCGAGGCCGAAGCGAACGTTTAGTGAAGCGTAATTTACCAGCGACTGTAGTACGACCAACCACCTAACGTGCCAACAGCGATACCAAACGCAAGACCCATCATAGGGTCGGCCGTCATAGCCGCCATTATAAACCCAAAGCCAGCACCTATTGCGACATCGATAGCCATGATCATCAACGGTAACTGACGGTTGGGCGGAAGAACAGACAGCCAATTGTGGAGGCTTGCCTTTTCTACCCTGTTCACCATTCGGGGTAGGCGTTTTTTCAGGTTGGCCGGTTGTCCTTAGTTCCGGTCAGTTGTCGAACAGTGTTAAGATGGAAAGATGAGCGCCTTCTATATATTTCAAGAAAACTTGCACGACCCGAGAAGTTCGGAAACTATCGGAAGGTAGTAACGTTGTCGCCGCATACTAACATATTGAAATAGAAATATGTATTCTGTTTTACGTCGGGACCCCGTTCCCCAAAGGTTTCCGACCGCCAGATTTCAACCGGACCTTACGACAATTTCGTTCTCAGACACAATACGTCCCCCATTTCTTTCAGCGTGGTGGCGAATAGTCACGGCCATACAGCATAGCCGTTAGGTGGTCGGGAGGAAGAAGGATGTGCGGAACAACGGCCCGCGTTAGAGACCTGCATCCGATCCCCAACTCTGCGTGATCCGATTTTTTGCACAAGGGGAGGGTGCTGTTCCGTTTTCGGACTGCTCCTCGCGGAGCGACAATGATCGAGAACCGACACGTCAGTCCGTCGGCCTATGAGAGGCCTCCGAAGCCCTCGGGCCGGAGAATGCTGCGGTTGCGATTGCTTGCATTCTCGAGCGGGCAGGGCACATAAATTCGGCCGGCGGCTAGGTGGAAAACTCGCATTGACAGGTTCTTGTCCAATCCCGTGCGACAAGACCCCAGACGCGAAGTTTCTATTCCCGAGCGGGACTGCACGAATCCGTTGAGACTGGAGAAACTGTCTCCTTCGGCTCCGCTGATCGCGTTGGCAGCCGCGCTGCCGTAGAGGGTGTCATTGAAGTTTGAACCGGAAAGGTTCTCAATCGACACGTAGGTGTCGCCTTTCGCGTCGCCAGTATTGATTGACGGAGATGTCACGACGTCGTCCTCAAATAGTTGCGAGACGTGGTTCATATTAGAGTTCTTTACTGCCGGCGACGGTCTATTCATCGCCGGTGTCTCCCGCTAGTTCATCAGCGACGGAGGCGAGCCAGTGGCTGCCCCACGCCACTGGCTCATGAGGACGACAAGATTGCTAAGCTTGACCGCGACCTCGAGAATTCGGTTCTTGTAGGCTGAATCATCGAATTAGGTGTATTTAAGCGGTTCCTTTAACACTTAAATCAACTGTTTAAAGCAACGTGGGTTAAAAGGCCCCGTGGCGGAGCGGTTACGCAGGGGAGTGCAAATCTCTATAGCTTGGTTCGAATCCAAGCGGGGCCTCCATTTTCAGAACGTGGCAAATTCCCGCAAGCAAATTAGGCTGGGCAGCCTTTCAATGCTCCCTGCATAGATTGTAGTCCTCTTTCCTCGCCCGGTTTTCTGTAGACGCTAATTGGTCGTCGCAACGGCCGCCGTGAACCGCGGCCTTGCAAACTGCGTGTTTGAATAGTTAGCAACCTCCATGGGGCGAAAGGTGTTGATGGCCGGAGGCGTGACTTCTGTCTCTACAAGGATCAGCGAGTCTCCGTCTGATAGTAGTGGCAGGTGTTCGATGGGAAAGGCTGCGGTCGTCAGGCTGGCCAGAGGAGAGACCGCATAGGACCACTGCACCGTGAACTTGCCCGCATCCTTTTTGACCCTGCTCACCCGAAACTTTGAGTGCGCGGAATCTCGCGCCGCTATTTTCAGAAACAATTCGTGAGTGGTCTTCAGAAAGGCGTTATCCACCGTTGTTCGCCTCGACACGACATCGGCTACTGTGAAAGTCGCTTTTTCCGCCAGTTTTCAATCGAAAAGCGCGAAGATCGAGACAGTTGCGATCAGGATCGTCAGCAACATCTGGAAGACGAGTGAGAACTCAATGACACTATCACCCTTCCGGGTTTCAGTGCCGCGTTCTGGCAATTGATTTTGGAGGGAGTACCGGAACCGTGCGCGCAGGCGTACACGGGTGGTGGGGTGAGACTGACCATAACGAAGATCATCCGGTGAGCGTTGAGGTGGTCTTTCAAGATATCGACGCCAATCGGTCGCGACGTCGAATTGCCCATCCAGCGTGTTGTCATGACTACGAAAGGCCGGCCATGCAAGAAACGGTTTCCACTTTCAGACGCGGTCAACGTCCATTCACCAACCGACTGTTGTCAAGGTATGTCGAATTCCGGGTCGACGGGGATCTGCATTGCCGTCACCAGATGGTTCGTCTGGGCGGCGAGGCCGATAACTGAAAGCAGTTCGCCATGTTGCGCATCGGTCATGCCGCGCGCCCTGGCGGCAGCCGTGTGCGAATGTACGCAGTAGGAGCAGCCGTTGGCCGTTGAGACAGCGATATAGATCATTTCCCGTGCCAGCGGGTCTAGCGTGCCTTCGACGGCCATCACCGCTTTCAGCCCTTCCCATGTGCGTTTGAGAAGAGCCGGATCATTGGCGAGGCCGCGCCAGAAATTGTTGATGAAGTCGGATTTACGGGTAGTGCGGATGTCGTCGAAGACGAGCTTGATGGCAGGATTGGCTTCGGCTTCCTGATCGCTCAGAAGTTTTACAGTGGTCACGTCTGTCTCCCTTGCCGATTTGCCGTCAATGGACGGCGGCATACATGATCTTTTCTTCCGTCGATTCCGCCGGCGAGAATTCCTCGACGATGCGCCCCTGCCGGCAGACCAGGATGCGGTCCGACAAGTTCATGATTTCGGGCAGATAGGACGAAATAACGACAACTGCCAGCCCTTCATCGGCCAGCCGATTGATGATCTGATGGATTTCGGCGATGGCGCCGACATCGACGCCGCGTGTCGGCTCGTCGAAGATGACGATGCGCGGCTTCTGTATGAGCCCCTTGCCGATGACCACTTTCTGCTGGTTGCCGCCGGAAAGCTCGACCACGCGCGCATTGTCGTTGATGGCGCGGATGTTAAGCATCTCCGTCCATTCGGCCGAAAGCACGTGCATCTCCTTCAAGCTGATTACCTTGCTCCTCTCGTGCCCGGCGGCCAACAGGCCGGAAAAGAGGTTTTCGGCGATCGACATGGTCTCGAAAAAACCCTCGCTCTTGCGGTCCTCGGTGACGTAGACAATACCGTCATTGACCGCCTCACGTGGCACGGTGTAGCGCACAGGCTTGTCGTAGAGTTCGATGGTGCCGCCGCGCTTGAAATCGCGTTTGTAGATGCCGGACACGACCTTGAATGTCTCGGTTCGGCCCGAACCGATGAGGCCGAAGATGCCAGTGATCTGGCCATCGAATATGGAAAAGGAATTGTTTCGCACGATATTGCTCATCGAAATATCCTGCACCGACAACACCTTCCTGCCGGGCTTGCGGAGCTTTGTCTCATCGCGCTGACGGTAAAGCTCCGCCGAAAGTGTGCGGCCCACCATGGCGGCGATGATCTTCTCGCGGTTAAAAGTCGCCGTCTCGCCCGACGCGACTAGCTCACCGTCGCGAAGGATCGTGATGCGGTCGGATATCATCAGAGCCTCTTCGAGCGCGTGACTGATAAAGACAATCGAAACGCCCCGGGTTTTGAGACGCCTGACCAATGCAAAGAAATGCCGCTTCTCCTCCGGCGTCAGCGTCGCTGTCGGTTCGTCGAAGATGATAATCTCCGCGTTGTGATGGACGGCGCGGGCGATTTCCACCATCTGGCGCTTGGCAGCGCCCAGCGTTTCGACCATTGCGGTCGGATCGACTGGAAAGTTGAGGGATTGCAGGAACTGCTGTGCGGAAATGTATATGCCACGCAGCCGGTTTAGGAAACCTACGGAGCCGAGATAGAGATTCTGCGCCACCGTCATTGATGGCACGAGGCTTGTTTCCTGAAACACCATGGCGATGCCAGCCTGAAGGGCTCCATGCGGTGTCTTGTAAGCAATCTCGGTACCATGGTGGAACATCCTGCCGGATGTCATCTCAACGACTCCGGCAATGATTTTGGTCAGTGTCGATTTGCCAGCGCCGTTTTCGCCAAGCAGCGCGTGGATTTCGCCTTTGCGCAGATGGAAGCTGACATTCTTGACGGCCGGAACGCCCCGATAGGTTTTGGTGACGCCTTCGAGCTGGACAATGATCTCTCCATCGGCGGTCTTTCCGGTAACGTTCTGCATCTCAAGGGCCTTCCGCGGTATCGATGGAAAGAATGCAGTCGCCGCCCTTTGAACCGACAAGCAGCGTGCCGCCATGTTCGACGGCACTGCAGGTTCCGTGCCGGGTGCCGTTGGCACGGCTGTGCATGGCAAACACCGGCTGCAAGCGGGCATCAAGCTTGACCACCATGCCGTGGGACCGGCTCGGCGACCAGGGCTTGTGAATGCCCATCGTCTTGATGGCCCCGCATTGCAAGGGTTCGAGAAAGCTGCGGCCGGAGGAAAGTGCTGGTGCAATCCAGTAGTCCTGGGGCACCTGTGCCATCATGTCATGCCGGTAGTGGTTTTCCTGCAGGACGAATTCGATCAGCCGGTTGCGCGGCGCAAAGACTGACAGCCAGGCGCCACCGTCCGCGGCCTTTGAAAGGCGCGCCGGATAGCCGGGCAGGTGATCCACGACGGCGGAACGATTGCCCGCGGAATCAATACGAACCAGCCGGTGCCTCCAGCTCTCGCTGACAACAACGGCGCCGTTGCTCTCGACATGAAGCCCATAGGGGAACGCAAGCCCGCTTGCGATTTCGCGAAATGCAGCCGCGCCTGCATCGCGTTTCCAAATCGCACCGGAGCTTCCCTTTTCCATGAGGTCCGCCGACCAGGATGAGGGCGAATGCCGGACCGACCCGTTGGCGAGCCAAAGGGCGCCCTCCTTATCGAAGGCGAGTGCAGTGATGCAGTTGATGGCGGCGGGCGCTTCGACTGCATGACCGCCGATCGCAAGCCTGCCCGTTTCCAGACCAACGGCGATCTCGCCGGACGGCGACACTGCTAGTGCGGTGATCGGGGCGGGTAAGCTTTGAAGAAGCGCGGGCTCAGAACCGGCATCAACTTGAAAAAGCGCGTTGCCGCTTGTTGCCAGAACCTTGCCGTCGCGAACGGCGAGATTGTCGATCTCGCTCAGCGCTGTCCACACGGCTGCTTCATCAAGCCGCGTATTCGGCCGGAAGGCACCGTCGAGAGGTGGAATGGTGACGGCCTTGCCACGGAAGATGTCGAGGATCGGGTCGAAGATCATTCGCCAAAACCCCAGTAGGAGGAGGGACCGGTCCAGGTTTCGTCTGCGCCGGGGATCCTGTAGCGGCCGACGCGGTTGTTGAGAATACCGCCGACGAAAAGATAGCCCTTGTGCTCGCGCATTGACGTGACCATGGGATGGGAAATACCCGAGAGGTCGCCGAGTGCATCGACGATCCTGCCCGTCTCGTCGAAATTCACGACACCGCCAGTGTTGATGTTCGGGAATAGCCATTCGTCCTGCGGCAGGCGGCGGGTCATGCGCTTGCGCATGGCGGGATGGCGCAGCGACAGATCGAAGCTCGGGGTGCGCATGCCGAGCCAGGCCATCCAGTAGCGGCCGTCAGAGGCGCGGTTGATGTTGTCGGGATAGCCCGGCATATCCTTGATCACACATTCTGCCGTGCCCGCTCGTGGTCCCTCGAGCCAGTAGCGGTGCACGCGGCAGGCCCAGCTTTCGGCGAAGAACAGTGATTTTCCGTCATGCGCCATGCAGACGCCGTTGGTGTAGCGGTAGCCGTCGAGCAGGGTCCTGGTCGAGCCATCCTTCGGATCGTAGACGAGCAGGCGGCCGGTGGCGCGGTTCTCGATCGAATCCAGCGCCCAGTCGTGGGCGTCATAGCGTTTGGTGCTGTCGGTGAAATAGATGCGCCCGTCCGGCGCGATATCGCAGTCGTTCGGATCGCGCAGCCGGGCGTCGTCAACGACCGATGTCCAGGAACGTGCGGTCTCGGCGGAAAGCTTGGTGACCTCCCGATCCGGCGAAATCGAATAGAGCCCCATGGCGCCGACGCAACTAATGAGGTTTTCGCGGCTGTCGAAAGCAAGACCGAGCGGAAAACCGCCAATATGGGCAAAGACTTCCGAGCGCTTGTAGTCCGGTGCGAAGAAGCGGACGATCTCTCCATGGCGCGTGCCGCAATAGAGATTGTCGTTCCGGTCCAGGATAACGTCTTCCGGGCCTTCGAGTTCACCAAGCCCGATGTGGGTCGCCTCAGACAGCCGGTTGTCGAGTTCATAGGGCGTCCCGGAACCGGGCGCAGCCGACTGCGTCTCGCCCATCTTGAGATAGACCGGCGCGACATAGACTTCGTTCAGCACCTTGTGGCGGTTCTTCAGCCATCGGATATCGATGGTGACGGCCACCGCCAACATCAGGCCGAGCACCATCTGGTTTGTTCCGGTACCATAACCGAGGCGGATCAGCCCGTTTGTCATAACGAGCACGATGATCGCCCCCATCAGGCCCTTGACGACCGAGCCTCGCCCGCCACCGAGGCTGTTGCCGCCGACGACTGCGGCAGTCAGCGCCAGGATTTCAAGATTGAGCCCCGTTCCAGGGCCTGCTCCGCTCAGCCGGCAGGCAATCAGGAAGCCCGCCACCGAGGAGCAGAAGCCGGAAAACACATAGGTGAGGAAGACCGTCTTGCGCACCTTGATGCCGGCATTGTGGGCCGATCGCCGCGACCCGCCGACGGCAAGCACATGCCATCCAGGACGTGACCGGGTCAATGCAACATGGGTGATAATCGCAAAAACGATAGCAGTCAGCACCGAGATAGAGACGCCGAGGAAGGTGCCGTCGCCGACGAAATCCCAGACATCCGACGTCGCCAGGGACATCTGGATTTGAGCGGCGTAGTTGACCACCAGAATGTCGAAGATGGCACGGCCGATAATGAAGGTGACGAGCGTCGTCAGAAAGGCCCGCAGCCGCAGATAACCAACCAGATAGCCGTTGATGGAACCGCAAACGATGCCTGTGGCAATAGAGGCGGAAAGGGCGACCCAGACCGGCTGCTCGAAGATGAAGAAGACGGAGACAGCCGAGAAGCAAGACAGCGCGAAGATGGAGCCGACCGATAGATCGATGCCACCGCCGAGCATAACGACCGTCAGCCCCGTGACGACGATCGAAAATTCGCCGAGCTGGCGGGTGGAATCCTGTAGCGAAGTCAGCTTGAAGAAACCGGGAATGGCCGAGCCGAAGCTCGCCACCACGATGACCAAAGCCAGGAACGGAATGGCGTTGTCTGTCCAGCGCTTTGTCAGAATTTCGCCGACCAGATGATCAGGAATGAGATTGTACCGCCAGGACTGAAGGCGTTCGCGAAAATTCATGGGAAGATACCGGGGAGACAAGAAGGATGGACCGGCCGAAATCTTCGGCCGGTCCGCAATGTTTTACTTGGCAGCTGCTTCGGCCTGCAGCGCCTTCAGATCCCAGCAGCTGTTGGCCGTCAGGCCGGCCTTGTCCGTGGCCTTCTCCAAGGTGTA
Organism: Pararhizobium capsulatum DSM 1112; assembly: GCF_030814475.1. Classification (NCBI taxonomy): domain Bacteria; kingdom Pseudomonadati; phylum Pseudomonadota; class Alphaproteobacteria; order Hyphomicrobiales; family Rhizobiaceae; genus Pararhizobium; species Pararhizobium capsulatum. Next base: position 28,492 of record NZ_JAUSVF010000003.1, read on the forward strand.
GATATAGGTTTTGGAGGTGCCGGCCGGCTGCCCGCTTTGCAGCAGGAACTTGATGATGGCGTTGATGTCGCGCGACTGGTTATGGAGTTCCGTCATGACGACGGCACCATAGGTGCCGTTTTCAAGGGTGTCGCAATCGGCCGTCTTTTCGCCGCCACCGGTGGTGACGAGGAAGACTTTGTCTTGCAGCTTGGCATCGCGGATCGCCGCTGCAGCACCGCTTGCATCACCATCCCAGAAGTCGATGATGGCGCAGACATCCGGGTGCTGCTGGAGCATGGTGGTCGTCACGTTGCGCGAGGTCGTTGCATCCCAGTTCGAGTCGGGCTTCGCAACGATCTGGAACTCCTTGTTCTTCTCCAGCACCTTCATGATGCCAGCATACTGGTAGAGGCTCGAGGCATTAACCTGGTCGCCCTGGACAAGACCTATCTTCTTGGAGGAGTTTGGGCCGCAGCCCTTGATGGCCGCCTCGGCTTCGAGCTGGCCAAGGCGGTCCCAATCACTGCCCACGAAGGCATCCGCGGCGAAATTCGCCGGATTATCAATCAAGATGACATAGGTGCCGGCCGCCTGCGCCTTTTTCAAAAGTCGTGCATAGGAGTTGAGGTCCGGCGCGTGGACGATGAGCACGTCAGGACGCGCGTCGGAGGAGATCGCTTCGGTGATCGCCTGCGCACCAGCCTCGACGCTCCAGTTCGGATCGCGGGTTTCGAATGTGCCACCGAAGGATTCGACTTCCTTCTGGATGTAGTGGGACCAACCCTGCGCCAGGTCGAAGCCCATCGCCATCGGCACCAGCATGACATGCTTGCCCTTGAGCGCCTGCGAATAGGCGGCTGGACCGGGATCTTCCTGCGCTTGCGATGCTGTCGAGAAAAGCGAAATCGAAAGCACAGCCGCGGCGGCCATAAGCATCTTCACATATTTCATGAGGTTCCCCTGTTGCCGTTGATGAAGGTGTCCGGATGCCGTTCCCGGCGGCCGTATTCTCAGATGTCTCCCTGCTGGCTAGTCTGTTCGTCGCGCGGATTGATCAGCCCGTCGATAATGATGGCCGCGAGAAGGATAGTAGACTTGATGAGGTTCTGGTAGATCAGCGCAATGTCGATAATCGTCATGGCATTCAGCATGATGCCGATCAGGGCCGCACCGAAGAGCACGTTGCGAACACTACCCTTGCCACCCGAGAGCCCGATGCCGCCGATCACGGCGACCAGAACGATGTCGTAAAGCAGGGTCGAGTTAACGATGCGCGTATTGATCGAATGGAGGCTAGCTGCCGTCAGTAACCCGGCGATGAATGAGATCAGGGCCGAAATCACATAGCGTAGCACTAGCATCGGGCGCACCGGCATACCGACATTGCGTGCCGCGATGGGATTGTCGCCGGCGTAATAGACGTACCGTCCCCATTTCGTATATCGCAGCAACAGGAAGATCAGGAAGGCGAGAGCCGCAAAGATGAAGACCTCGACGGGAACGTCGAGGTAGCGCACACCACCGAAAAGCTGCAACCAGTGCCCGTCGGGAACCGGAACCGCATCCTGCGTGATCAGCTGGGAGCGGACGTAGCCGAATACAAACGAGCCGCTTGCCAGTGTCACGAAGATTGCCGGCACCTCAGCATAGGCAACGAGAAAGCCGTTCAGCAGGCCAGTCGCCAACACCCCGGCAAGCACGAGCGCGAGCGCGGTACCGTCAGTTGTTCCATCGTTCAGCAGTTGCAGATACCAGGCGACCGACATGGCCATGATGGCGACGGCGGAAAGGTCAATTCCGCGACCAATGATGACGATGGCCATGCCGAGCGCGAGGATGCCGAGCACCGAGACCGAACGGACGATGGAAACGATATTCTCGGAGGTGAAAAAACCGGGCAAGGCGAATGCCGCGACGGCGAACATCACCACCGTTATCGCTAAGACGATCTTTTCCTGGCTGAGACTTTTGACACTCCCCCAGTTCCCCGATGCCATGCAGCTTGTCCCCTTACGATCGCGTTAGTGTGCAACATTCGCCGGCGCTCAGTCGAAGTTCGTATTTGCGAACGGTAGCCGCGCAACGAACCATTTCAGTCGTCATCTGCCGAAAATCGAAATAGATTTCCATGCAAACTTAAGAGACGAGAAGACAACAAGACGCCGCATAGGCTCGCAGCACCCAGCTCAGGATAATGTCGAAAACGGCTTGGGAATGCCGCGCTTCTCACTGTTCCCCGCAGTCTTTGCTGCGTTGCGCAAAAGTTAAGTACGCTTTCAGACGCCTGTCAACAACTCTTCATGATTGACGAGAATTCATTTGTCTGTAGATTTTTCTTCAGATGATAGACACCGCGCGTTAAAGGGGAATTCGTGAGCCTGAGGGACCAGTTGCTGCAGAGCGGCCTTGCGCTTACGCCGGCGGAAGAGAAAATCGTCCAGGTGCTGCTGGCCGATTATCCGACGGCCGGGCTTGGTACGGCGACCGGCCTTGCCAAGCGGGCCGGCGTCAGCGATCCGACGGTCGGCAGGCTTGCGGTCAAACTCGGATTTAACGGTTATCCTGCCCTGCAATCGCGCCTGCTGGCCGAGGTTGAAGCGCGTCTGCACTCACCGCTTCTCATGATGGAAGCGAAGCTGCAGGGGGGGCATGGCGAACACGACGAGACCGCCGCGAGTTACCTGCGATCGATCGTCGCCTGCATCGAAAAAGCGGTAATGATGACGCCGGCCGCGACCTACGTGCGGGCCGCCAAGCTTGTGAGCGATCCCAAGGCCCCATTGACGCTGCTGGGTGGCCGGTTCAGTCGCCACCTCGCCGGCATGTTGTATGGCTATCTAACGCAGTTGCGACCGGATGTCAGGGACATCGGCGTCCTGTCGCCACAGAGTTTCGACCTTTTGATCGACATGGCTCGGCGCGACGTCGTGGTCATCTTCGACTATCGCCGCTATCAGAATGATGTCGTCAGCTTTGCAAGGCAAGCGGCCGCCCGCGGAGCCCGTATCGTGCTCTTTACCGATCCCTGGCTTTCGCCTATTGCCGAATATGCCGAGGTGACGATCGTCAGTCCCGTCGAAGCTGCCTCGCCCTACGATACGATGGCACCCGCCATGGCCCAGATCGAAGCGCTTACTACCCATATCCTCGCCGGTACGGGGGAAGCCGTCCGCGACCGGATCGAGCGACTGGAGGATGTTCGCCGCGCGAATGCGGTCACGCTCGATCACAAGCGGCAGGCCGAGATGGTGCGCGATTTCCCGGGCCCGAAAAGATCAATCAGGAGCAGAATGGATGATCAATATCCTCAAAACGCGTGACGCGACTTATCAACCCGGCGCAACAGCCCTGCTTCTGGTCGATATGCAGCGCATTTGGCTGGAGCCAGGGCTCGATCCGGATCATCCCGAACGGGGGGCGGACCACTATTTTTACCGGCGGACAGCATCGGTGACGATCCCGAACCACGAGCGCCTGCTTGCCGCAGCCCGCGCCAAGGGCATCGAGATTATTCACACAATCATCCAGAGTTTGACGGAAGACGGTCGTGATCGCTCGCTGGACCACAAGCTGACGCCGATCCATGTCGCACCGAGCCGTGCCGAGGGCCTTCCGCCCAAAAATCTTGCGCCCATCGGCGACGAGATCCTGATCCCGAAAACGTCGTCGGGGGTCTTCAATTCGACGAATATTGACTATGTGCTGAAAAATCTTGGAATACGCTATCTCATCATCGCCGGCATCATGACCGATCAGTGTGTCGACATGGCCGTGCGCGACGCCGCCGATCGCGGCTATTATGTGACCTGTGTCACCGATGCCTGCGCCGCGTCTTCGCAGGAGCGTCATGACGGCGCCCTTAAAGCCTTTGGCGGCTACTGCTGGACTGCCGATACCGATATCGTTGTCGGCCGCCTGTCGCAGATGAGCCGTGCTGCATGAGCAGCCGACACGAGCGACTGACCGGCATCGTTACCACGGATATCGCGGCCGTTACCCGTGGGCGCTTCATTGCAAGCGATCGTCTCGAAAAAACGGCCGCAACCGGCGTTGGCTGGCTCCAGGCGAACCTATCGCTTACACCCTTCAATATCATTGCGGACCCCAATCCGTGGGGATCGTCCGGCGATCTCCGTTTGCTGCCCGACCTCGGTGCCCGTTTCCGCACGGAAAACACCGGGGCAACGACACCATTCGACTTGGTGCCCGGGAATCTCTTCGAGCTGGACGGCTCCCCTTGGTCCTGCTGTACGCGGACCATGCTGATCGATGCACTGAGCGACCTGAGGGCGGAAACGGGCCTTTCACTGCTCTCGGCCTTCGAGCATGAGTTTCAGATTTTCGGCACCGACTTTCCGGCAGAGCATGTCTTGTCCTTTGCCGGCCTGCGCCGGGCCGATGCCTTTACCTCGCAGCTAATGGCCGCGCTGGAGGAGGCCGGCGTCTCGCCTGAAGTCATCATTTCAGAATTCGGCATCGACCAGTTTGAGGTCACACATGCGCCGGCGGATGGCCTTGCCGCTGCCGACCGTGCCGTGGCAATCCGCGAGATCACCCGGGAAATCGCCCGCAGTTTTGGCTGGAAAGCGAGTTTTGCACCAAAGACGGCCCCAACATCTGTCGGCAACGGTGTGCATATCCATTTCAGCCTGATCGATGCCGGCGGCAATCCAGCCACCTATGATGAGGCCGGTCCTTCTGGCCTTTCCAGTGTGGCTGGTTCTTTCTGCGCCGGCATCCTTCGCCGTCTACCGGCAATCACCGTGCTCACCGCATCAAGCCTTTCCTCCTATTACCGGCTGAAACCACATCACTGGAGTTCATCTTACACCTGGCTTGGCGACAAGGAGCGCGAGGCGACGCTGCGCATCTGCCCGGTCGTGACCATGGGGGGACGCAACCCTGCACGCACTTTCAATATTGAGTACCGTGCTGCCGATGCGACGGCCAATCCCTATCTGGCACTTGCGGCACTCGTGCGGGCAGGTCTTGAGGGATTGCGAGAAGGTCTTGCCTGCCCGCCGATCGTCACCGGAGACCCAGGTGTGATGGAGGAAGACGAACGACGGCAGAAGGGGCTCATCCGCTTGCCGGAGACGCTTCCGGCCGCGCTCGCCGCCTTCAAGGCCAACGAGGCCGTCCCACGCTGGTTTTCACCGATTTTCGTCGAGACTTTCGCGGGGATGAAGGAGGCCGAGATGAAGGCGCTGGCGGGGCTCGACGAGGCGGCCATTTGCGAACGTTACAGGGCGGCGTATTGAGCGATTGCGAGCTCAAATCCACGTCTGACTGGCCTCCGGCAATCGAGGTGCTCAACGAACATGGCGCGTCGGATATCGTTCTTATCTGCGAACATGCCTCGAACTATATCCCCGCATCCTTCGACCGGCTCGGATTGTCGCCATCGGAACTCGATCGGCATATCGCCTGGGACCTCGGCGCCAGCGAAGTTGCGCGCGGCCTGTCGAAGCGCCTCAACGCGATCTGCTTTCTCGGAACCTATTCGCGTCTTCTCATCGATCTCAATCGGCCCCTCAATAGTCCGACAAGCATTCCTCAACGATCGGAAGACACCGAAATACCCGGCAACATCGCGATTACCGACGCCGATCGAAGCACGCGGATAGCCCGGATCTTCGAGCCGTTTCAGGCGCGCATTGCAGCGCATCTCGACGCGCGTGCTGAAAGTATGCGAAGCACAATGCTTGTTGCCATCCATTCCTTCACGCCGGTATTCCTTGGCGGGGGACGCCCTTGGCACGCCGGTATCCTGTTTGAGAGGTCGAAAGATCTCGGCGCCCACATGATTACCGATCTTGCGCTTGATCCGGAGCTCATCGTCGGCGCGAATGTTCCCTATGTCATCGACCGAATGGAGGATTACGCCATCCCCGTTCATGGGGATGAACGAGGTCATCCGGCAGTGCTGGTTGAGATTCGGCAAGATCTGATTGCGTCGGAGGCAGGCATTGCGATCTGGGTGGAAAAGCTGGTCTCTGCGCTGGCCGATCCGCCCGAGGCGAGCTTCAACTGCAGGCCTGGCTCGATCCATCACGTTACCTGATCATATCCAGTACGGTGTCATGGCCATTGACGCCGAGTTGGTACAGGTCGAAGACCTGGTTTTTCGCAATTTCGGTGCAACGCGAGACGTCATCTTTTCGAGCCGACCGTACGAAGAGCCGGTCGGCAATGATGCCGATAACGGCGATTGCAAGCCCGGCAACGATGCCCCGGCCGGAATCGCGCGCGTCCGGTTTGAAGTATCGGGCACACTTCATAACTCACGTCGCCAGCAGTCCGGCGATTCGACTCATTTTCGTTTTCGCATGGGTTGCACTTCAGTGTGAATGACACGCGCGAAGTTCCGCGGACGCGCCAGCCTGTTTGGTGGTCGGCTTGCAGAGCCGCCGTCTCGACTCTCAGAACGAACTAGCGGACTGTTGAAAAATTCCATAGCGCGAAAGACTTTGGCCGAGCCACACTCTGTTCAGGGAAAAACGAAATATGAGAAATGTACTTTCGACGAATCGTCATCGTGCTCATGATGGTGTCCGTGCCGGCGTTAGCTGCTTTGTTGGAGCCCATCCCTGGAAGCGGCGAAGTGGATGGCGCCGCCAGCGCCGTTTCCGTTGGTGCCATAGTAGAGCTTGCCAGTGTGTTGCTCGTAGACAATGCGATCGCTGCGGTCCGCGGTAAGTCCGGTCGAGTTGGACGCGAAGGCACCTAATCGCGGGCGGGGGAATGTTTGCGACAAGGCTAATTCGGGGATATTCAGATCATCTGACAAACAAATTTTACTCTGAAAGAGACTATGCTGATTCGCGAAGGCGACCAACGAAACATTGAGATTGATACCCGTTTGGCCTCTCTCTTGGCTGGAGTCGCAGGCGCTTTGAACGCCGCCGGCTTTCAGGCCGTCGGTTTCTTTTCGGCGAATATGACCGGCAACATCTCTGCTATGTCTGACCATCTGGGTCTCGGGCAATTCGGCTCCGCCGCGTATCTGGGGTCGCTAATGGTGGCGTTTATCGCCGGTGCCTTCATCTCTGGTGTTCTTATTGAGGCAGGGCGTAAACGCAAGCTGCGAGCGATTTACGCTTTTAGTATTACGTTTGAAGGACTATTGCTGTTGGTACTTGGTGGCCTCGATATTCTCGTTCAGACATTTGATCGAAGTTCTTTCTTGGTCCCTGCTTTAAGTTTCATCATGGGGCTCCAAAACGCGGCGACCACACGGATATCCAACGCTCGCGTTAGAACGACCCATGTGTCAGGCATGGCCACTGATATCGGGCTGGGACTAGCAGCGCTTTGGGGAGCCGTGGACGATCGTCACGACGCACTTGCCCGCCTTCGACTCTATAGCAAGACGATTGTATCGTTCTTGATTGGCGGTGTTGTGGGTGTCTTCCTCTATATAACTATTGCTGGGTATTTGCTAATTTTCATGGCGGCAATCCTGTTTGCGATAGCATTGCCAGAAATTCGTCGTGCACGTACATTCCCAGACATGTGAGGCGACCACGCCGGAACATTGGCTCGTTGCGCCACCGGGAACTGGAGCGCGGCATTGTCGTATCTTGCGAAATGGTACGTTTATGGAGCCGCAAATTCGGCGACCAGTCCCATAATTCGCCTTTATCGATGTGGAAATACCTGTAGACACATGCTCTGTTGCCGTGGCGGGTTAGCGACACAATTCAAAGCGGTTTTTCGCTCTAGTCAACGGTCTCCGCGGCCACAATTCTCAGTTTGTGTTGGCAGTAGCGTCCGCACTTCAAGTGGCTTTGCCTTCCAGGCGACAAAACTGCCGCGTTATGAAGGTTCAGTCGAAAAAGCTCGCATCCTCTTCCTTGAGATATCTCTTGGCTCCTTCAGCGTCAATATCGAGACCCAGCCCCGGCGCTTCCAGTAGGTCCACCATGCTGTAGTTCACGATCTGCGGCGGCAAGCCGATTACCAGGTCCTCCCACCAAGGGTCGGAGGCGGTCGGGTATTCAAAGGCGATGTAATTTGCCGGCAACGTGGCGCAGACATTGATCAACGCGCCGAGGCCAAGCAGGCCGTTAGCGGTGCCGTGCGGTGCCATCAGGATCGAGTGCATGTAGGCGTGCTCGGCGACCCATTTGAGCTCGGCAATGCCGCCAACGTCGGCTGGATCGGGGCCGATGACGCGTACCGCCTGCGTCTCGATCAGTTCCTTGTAGTTGTGTCGCAGGTAGATCTGCTCACCAGTGTGGATTGGTGTCGACGTGGAGGTTGTCAGTTCCCGATAGGCCTGCGGATTGACCCACGGCACGTAGTCGCCAGTCAGCATGTCCTCGAGCCACATCAAATTGTACTTCTCGACCGCGCGAGCGAACTTGATCGCATCGGGCAGCATCCAGCCCGGGCCGCAGTCGAGCGCCAGGCTGACTTTGTCGCCCAGTACTTCCTTCATCGCGATCACGCAGTCGAGCATGTGATTGAAACCACGCTCGCTGATCACGCCCTGATCCATGGCACCGTGATAGCCGGCCTTCTTCTGCGTCACGCCGTAGTGGAAGTCCTCGATCGTGTCCTTCATGTTGGAGTGGAACGAGATTCCTTGCTTGACCATGAAAAAGTTCTGCGGCTGCTCCATCATCCATTTGACGTCAGCGGCGTAATCCTCCGGCCGGTCACCCGCGCGTTTCTGGCGAATAGAGCCGTTGTAGACGCGCACCTTGTCCCGCACCTTGCCGCCGAGCAGTTTATAGACGGGCACGCCCGCGGCCTTGCCAGCAATATCCCATAGCGCATGCTCAATAGCGCTCACCGCCGCGCCGTACGGCTTGAAAGAGCCGCGTTGGCGGATCTTCAGCATTACTCTCTCGACGTCAGTCGGGTCCTCTCCGATCAGCGCCTCGCGGAAATGCAGCACCCAGGGCTTGAGGTAGGACTTGGTGAATTCGACTTCGCCCATACCATAGAGGCCCTCGTCCGTAACAATGCGGACGATCGGGTGTTTGCCGATAACGGCGCAGCGGAGATCGGTGATCTTCATCTTCGTTCCTTTTCGCCTCAGCTCCAGGTGCGATCCCAGGAATACTCATGGTCCCAATGATGCGTAGGCTGCCAAATGCCGGTGACACCCGGCTGCAGATGCTGCGAGATCACCTCGTCGACGACGTCGTCAATCCCCAAGCCCGGCTTGTCCGGAACAGTGATGAAGCCGTTCTTCACCAGCGGCTTGGGAAGGCCCGTGACGACATCGTCCCACCAGTCAACATCGGCGGAATGGTATTCGAGTGCCATGAAATTTTCGGTCGCGGTCGCGACATGTGCTGCGGCCATTGCGGCGATCGGACTTTCAGCCATGTGGATCGCCATGGCGACGCCATGGTCCTGCGCAATGTCGCCGATCTTCTTGGTCTCGAGGATGCCCCCGCAGGTGAGGAGGTCCGGGTGGACAACGGAGACGCCGCAGGTGTTGAGCAAAGGCTCGAAGCCCTCCTTGAGGTATATATCCTCACCAGTGCAGATCGGCACCGTGGTGGCGTCCTGCAATTGTCGGTATTGGTCGGTATACTGCCATGGGATAACATCCTCGAGCCAGGCTGGCACGAATTTTTCGATTCGCCTGGCAAGGCGAATGCCGTTCTGCATGGAGATATGGCCGATATGGTCGATCGCAAGCGGCACTTCCATACCTATGACCTCACGAACCTCGGCGATGTATTGTTCAAGCAGGTCTAGGCCCTTGTCGGAAAAGTGGAGGCCGGTAAATGGGTGCTGGACGTTATGCAAATCGTAAGCAGCGTTGCGGACACGCCGCTCTTCAATGGTCTTCAGCGGCCCGCGACTGGGACCGTCGCGGTATCCCTCTAGTGAGCCGGCAGGAAACACGACCGCACCGGGCACATCCGCGATCTGCATCAATCCCAAATCCATCTTGAGGAAGGTGAAGCCGAGCTCCATTCGTTGCTTGAGGCGCTTACCGGTCTCGGTACCGCTCGGCACGGTGGCGTCGGTATCACAGTAGACGCGCACTTTCTCCCGAAACCGGCCGCCGAGCATCTGGTAGATAGGGACGCCATAGGCCTTACCGGCAAGATCCCACAACGCGATTTCAACTGCCGATACGCCGCCGCCTTGCCGGCCGTGCCCGCCAAACTGCTTGATCCTGCGAAATAGGCGGTCGATGTCGCAAGGGTTCTCGCCAAGCAACCGGCTCTTCAGCATCAGCGCGTAGGTGGCGCTTGCACCGTCGCGCACCTCGCCAAGCCCGACGATGCCTTGGTTAGTGTAAATCTTAAGCAGCACTGAGGTGAACGGCGCGCCGACAATTTCGGCTACCCGCATGTCGGTTATGCGAAGGTCGGACGGCTTGGAATGCATGTTCACCCGATTAAGCGCCTCGTCGGCTACATCTGCTTTCGGCATGAGTTATCCTCGTTGGTCGGCAGGACTCGTCGCCGCGCACCTCGGCGGCGTAAAGCGTTGCTAGTCCAGCTCTATCTCGTGGCTTTGGAGGTAATTGCGGTTCAGTTCAACGCCGAGACCAGGATTGGGCGTAAGCTTGAGGCTGCCGTTCGAGACATCGAGTGGTCTATCGATGAGGTGATCGTATTTGCCCAGGTTCCACTCCGACGTTTCGAGTTTGTAGAAATTAGGAACGGTCATCATCACCTGCGCTCCCGCAACCACGTTGATCGGCCCTGCAGCGTCATGCGGCGAGACCGGGATGTAGTAGGCTTCGCATAGGGCAGAAATCTTCTTGAGTTCAGTAATGCCCCCGGTCCAAGTGACGTCCGGCATGATGTAGTCAGCCAGCTTGTTCTCGAGCACCGGCACGAAATCCCACTTCGTGTGGCCGCGCTCACCCCACGAGATAGCAGCGCTGACCTTCTCACGGACCTGTCTGAGGGCGTTGAGGCTTTCCGGTGGACAGGGCTCCTCGAACCAGTCGATCTGGCCAGCTTCCTCGAGGCTCCGACAGAGGCGAATGGCGGTAGGAACGTCGAACCGGCCGTGCGCATCGATGAGGATGTCGACATCAGGACCCGCCGTCTCGCGGATAAGAGCCGTGAGTTCGGCGGCTTCGCGTTCGTCCTTGCGGGTCATACTGCCATCGAGGTAGCCGTCCCGCTGTTCGCGAGACTGTCCACCGTCGGTGCGGCCCTGGTAAGGGAAAGGATCGAACTTGAGCGCAGTGTGGCCGGACTCGACGATGTCTCGAATTTCCCGGACCACAGCCTCATTGCCGATAAATTTAGCCTGGTTGGGATGGGTGTAGAGGGCAATTTCATTGCGTACAGGTCCACCCAACAACTCGTAAATCGGCTTACCCAAGACTTTGCCCCGTATGTCCCAAAGGGCTATGTCAATGGCGCTCACGCATTCGACTGCGGCGCCGCGACTGCCCATATACGTAAAGCTGCGGAATATCTTGTGCCACAGATACTCAATACGCGCCGGGTCCTCGCCTGTCACAGCGGTACCGATCTGCCTTAAGATCATGCAGAGGGCGCGATTGGCGAGACTTGTCGTGGTGGTGATCTCCCCCCAGCCGCTCACCCCCTCGTCGGTGGTCACTTCGACGAACAGAAACTCTCCCCAATAAGAAGCATCGGACTTGATCAGCCACGGCCGAACGCTGGTGATTTTCATCTCAACTGCCTTTATCAGAAATGGTCGGGATGACGACATTACAGGGCATGTATTATCCTGCCCGAGCGGCGTTACGCGCCCGCATGTGTTCGAGAATGTGCCGGCCGGAGCCCTCGACATGGCGTGCAATGAGTTCGCCTGCCTCGTTCGCATTTCCCGCTTTCACATATGCGATGAGCTCCCGATGCTCACTAAGGATCGCTGCACGCCGGGCGAGCGTGAAGTTGAAACGGCGGCTCACGGCTCGAAGCACTTCGCGATGCTTCCACCAAAGCTCGGCAGCATGGCGGTTGTAGTGCCTTTGGTACATTACGGTGTGAAAGGCGGTGTCCAGCTCGCTGTGCCTGAACGTGTCGGCGAAGTTGTTCTCTTCGATCAAGCCTTGGATGCGTTCGAGTTTAGCAATATCCTCGACGGTGGCCATATTCACGAACCATCGCGTCAGTGCTGGCTCGATCAAGACGCCTATCTCGTAGATGTCCCGAACAAAATCCTGATCTATGGGCCGGACCCGCGCTCCGCGGTTGGGAACGAAGGTGACGAAACCCTCCCCGCGCAACAGTTGCAGAGCCTCGCGCACGGGGTTGGTCGAGGTGCCGTGGCGCCGGGCGAGATCGGTGACCACAAGCCGGTCGTTGGCAGCGAGCCGCCCTTCGATGATGTCTTCCCTGATCAGTTGATAAAGCGAGGCTCCCTCGCTGGAGGCCCCGTTAGCGTCTATCCCTTCGGGTGGCTGGGCTTTAAAATCGCTTGTCTCGGTCAAGGTCGTCCCCAATTAGTACATACATTGCTCAGATATCACGCAAGATTTCTCTAAACAATGTATGATTTATCCAGTTGACAGGAAATTCACGATCTGAAAGCGTATGATCAGCTCGAAAGAGTACATTGGCCGAAAATGTCACGCGGCCGATGAGCAAAGACCGCTCGCCTGGAAGCAGAGCGGCGTGGGAGAGAACCTGGAGGATACCTATGACGAGGATTTCACTCGGCGGTGCCGTCCTGCGCGGCACTGTCTCGACTGCTTTGATGGTATCGTTGATGTCCGCGCCGACGCTGGGTGCGCCGGTCGATTTGAGCAAGTGGTCGCCGCAATATGTCCGCTCGATTGCCGGTACACAGGATTTTGACACGGCGGCCGACTGCTCCAAGGTCACCCCGCTCGACTACAAGGGGCGACTAACTTTCTGGTATCAGGGCGTGTTCGAGGGCGACCCCGACCTCCTGCGCCAGTATTACAAGGAGTTCTTCGAGACCTTCCGCAAAACCTATCCGAACATCCAGCTTGAGGAACAAGCCCTCACCTATAACGACCTGCTGGATAAGTTCCGGACCGCGCTGCTTGGCAATGCAGCGCCCATGGCTGTCCGCCTGCAAATTCTGGGGGGCACGGAGTTCGCCTCAAAGGGCTATTTGGAGCCGCTAAAACCGGAGGATGTAGGATATTCGACCGAGGATTTCTGGCCCGGCGCATTGAAGGCTGTAACGTGGGAGGGGGTGACCTACGGCATTCCAACCAATAACGAGACGATGGCGTTTATCTGGAACGCTGACATCTTCAAGCGTGCTGGCCTCGATCCGGAGAAGGCTCCGGCAACTTGGGACGACGTCGTCAAGTATTCCAAGCAGATTCACGACAAGCTCGGCATTGCAGGCTACGGCCTCGTGGCCCGCAAGAATGCCGGCAATACGCCGTACCGCTTCATGCCGCAACTGTGGGCCTATGGCGGCGGTGTCTTCGACGAAGCTAACGCCAACCCGACCTATAAGAAGGTCGAGCTCAATAGCCCGCAGAGCAAGGCGGCATTGCAAGCTTCCTACGATATGTATGTCCGCGACAAGTCGGTCCCGGTTTCGGCGCTCACCAACCAGCAGGCCGACAACCAGCCCCTCTTCCTCGCTGGTCAGCTCGGCATGATGATATCGCACCCGTCCGACTACAACGTCATGCTCGACCTGCAGAAACAGGCGACGGACACCGACAAGGACAAAGCGCAGACCGTCATCGACAACATGCGCTATGGCCTAATTCCAACTGGTCCCGACGGCAAGCGTGCCGTCGTGTTTGGCGGATCCAACATTCACATCCTGAAGCCGGAATATGTCGAGGGCGGCAAGGTAGACGAGCCGGCTGCAAAAGCTATCATCTGCATGTGGACAAGCCCCGAATGGTCGCTGAAGATGGCCTATGCCGGCTCGAACCCGGGAAACCTTAACGGCTTCAAGACCAAATGGATGAAGGAACGTCTGGACAATATCAAATTCCTTGATGTCACGACTTCGATGCTGCCATACGGCATCCCGTTCCCGGCGCTGCCACAGTCTCCCGAGATCATGAACATCATCGTCCCGGACATGCTGCAGAATGCCCTGACCGGAGCCATGACGGTCGACCAAGCAGCGGACGACGCAGCCAAGAAGGTAAAAACCCTCACTGACGGCGGACTCTAGTCCAAGCCTGCCGATCTGACCGGCTGCGCGTCAATTGCAGCCGGTTTCTTCATAAAAATAGAGGCAGGGCAAAGTGACGATCTTGACTGGCAAGGCCGAGGCTCGCCCAAGACTGCAACCCAATGGGGCGGGCGTGCTGCGAAAGATTTGGGAGCATCGCGTTGACTACGCGTACGTGCTCCCTGCGATCGCCGTGATGCTAATAGTCATAGCCTACCCTATCTACTACACGATCGAGCTGTCGTTCTTTAATACACCGCCTGGCCTGCAGCTCCGCGACAAGATTTTCATCGGCCTCGACAACTACACAGCCATCCTCAGCAGCCCGGTGTTCTGGAAGGTTACCTCAAACACTCTTATCTGGACACTGGGATCCACGTTCATCGCATTTGTCCTGGGGTTTGCCAGCGCGCTGGCACTGCATCGTGACTTTGTCGGCCGCGGCCTCCTGCGCGCCGTCCTGATCATTCCCTGGGTCATCAGCGCGGTCGCCGCGTCCTATATCTGGAAGTGGATTTACCATTCGGACTTTGGGATCATCGGCGCGGTGCTGGTCGGCCTCGGATTGGCCGATCGGCCGCCGAATTTCATCGACAGCGTCAGCACAGTGCTGCCCTCCTTGATCGTAGTCAATATTTGGCGGGAGTTTCCGTTTGCCATGATCATGATGATGGCTGGCCTGCAGACAGTCCCCGACCAGTTGCTGCGCGCCGCAAAAGTCGACGGAGCCAATGCATGGCAGCGGTTCTGGCACGTCACCTTCCCGCACCTGAGAAACGTTTCGACGGTCACGATCCTTCTGCTGGCAGTGGCCAACTTCAATTCTTTCATTATCCCTTGGATCATGACCGGCGGCGGGCCGTCGAACGCATCGCATATCTGGATCACCCACATCTATGAGCTCGCCTTCGGCCGCCAGCGCTGGGGGGTAGCATCGGCCTATTCGGTGCTGCTCTTCCTGATCCTGATGTCGCTCGGCTACTTTTACGTCCGTGCGCTAAGCGGCAACGAGCGGAAGGATGGGAGCGCATGAGCCCGATTTCCGAGACTGCTCCTGGAGGCCAGGCCCGCCGCCGTATGCGCATTGACGGATGGCGGTGGGGCGGACGCATCTTCCTCGTTTTCATGCTGCTTTACACCGCGTTGCCGATGATCTGGATGCTGATCACCTCGATCAAGTCCGGATTCGCGGCCATGCAATTCCCGCCGCAATGGTGGCCTGACCAACCGACCCTTGCCAGCTACCGGAAGCTGCTCGATCCGCAAAACAGCGTCGGCCGGGATTTCCTCCGCTTCTTCTGGAACAGCCTTTTCGTGTCCACCGCTACGACAATCCTTTCGGTGATCGTGGCGGTTCCTGCGGCCTACGCGTTTTCGCGCTTCACCTTCCCGGGTCGGAACTTTCTGTTCTTCGCCGTCTTGCTTCGCAACATGTTCCCGGCGGTAATCTTTCTCGTGCCGCTCTTCATCCTAATGCGTGCGATCGGACTGGTGAATACGCACGGGTCGCTTATCCTCACCTACCTCACATTCGGCCTGCCGCTGGCAATCTGGCTTCTCAAGGGCTTCTACGACAATATCCCGGTGCAGCTCGAGCAGGCGGCCCGCATCGACGGGGCGACGCGGTTCCAAGCCTTTATCCTGATCGTGATGCCGCTCTCGGCGCCAGGAATCATCGCCACGGCGATCTATTCCTTCATCGGCGCGTGGAACGAGTACATCTACGCCTACACCTTCCTCTCCAAGAACGACCAGTTGACACTGCCGGTCGGCATCCAGCGCTTCTTCTCGGAAAATACGACGGACTTTCCGGGCCTGATGGCGGCCAGCTTTATGATGAGCGTGCCCGTTGTGGTGCTGTTCCTCGTCCTGCAACGATACTTCGTACGCGCCCTCACGGAAGGTGCAGTCAAGCACTAAAGGAGTTGCCGGTGGCCCACGTGGTCTTGAAAGATCTGGTCAAGACCTACGGCAGCTTCAAAGCTGTCAACAATGTTTCACTAACGGTCAACGACGGCGAATTCGTTGCGCTCGTCGGCCCTTCAGGATGCGGCAAGACGACCACACTCAATCTTGTGGCGGGGCTCACTCCCATCACATCTGGCGACATCGTCATCGGCGACCGGCTGGTCAACGACCTCGACCCAAAGGACCGAGACATCGCAATGGTGTTCCAGAACTACGCGCTCTATCCGCAGAAATCGGTCTACAAAAATCTGGCGTTCCCGCTTCAGATGCGCAAACTGCCAAGGGACGAGATCGACAAGAAGGTTAAGGAAGCAGCGCGAGTGCTCGACATGACGCAGTTGCTCGAGCGCAAGCCACGCGAACTTTCGGGCGGACAACAGCAGCGCGTAGCGCTGGGCCGTGCCCTCGTTCGCGATCCGGCGGTATTCCTGATGGATGAACCCCTCTCTAACCTTGACGCAAAGCTGCGCGTGCAGATGCGGTCGGAGATCAAGCGTTTCCACCAGGACCTCAAGGCGACGATCATCTACGTGACACACGACCAGCTCGAAGCGGTAACCATGGCCGACAGGATGGCGGTAATGAACGGCGGTTACCTGCAGCAATATGATTCACCGGCGCAGGTCTTTGCCCATCCGGTGAACATGTTCGTCGCCAGCTTCGTCGGCAGCCCGGCGATGAGCCTTGTTCCGCTGGAGGCATCAACGGCAAGCGGCAACACTGTGTTGACCAGCGCGGAGGGCTGGCACTTCGAGCTCTCGCTAAGCAACGCTCAAAAGGTCGCGAGGGCAACAACCAAGAAAGTCGTGCTCGGCGCACGTCACTCGACGATCAAGCTGCACAAGAGTGCGATGCCTGGAAGCGTCCCTGCAAAGGCCTACACGGTGGAACCAACCGGAGACGTCACCTTCGTACAGGCGTTTCTGTCCGGCGCCATCGTCAATGTCAGCGTACCGCCGACCATTGCCGTTGCGCCCGACGAACAGATTTGGCTCGAGTTCGATCAGGAGCGGATGCATCTGTTCGACGGCGAAACAGAAATGGCCCTCATGGCCAACTGAGACTAAGCGGACGCGTGTGAAACGAGGGAGTGGATGACTACGAAGCTTAAAATCACGGCGATCCAGCCCTATCCAGTATGGATAGGAACGCGCAACCAGATGCTGGTCAAGATCGAGACTGACAACGGCATCTTCGGCTGGGGCGAGAGCGGCTTGAGCGGTCGCGAGAAGGCCGTGACCGGCGCGATCGAGCACTATCGCGAGTTTCTCATCGGCCGCGATCCGATGCAGATTGGTCGGATCTGGCAAGAAGTTTATCGTAGCCAATACTTCGAAGGCGGGCGCGTTCTGCAGGCGGCGATTTCCGCCATCGACATTGCCCTTCACGATATCAAGGGTAAGGCGCTGGGGGTGCCGGCTTACGACCTGCTGGGCGGCAAGCAACGCGACCGCATTCCTACCTTCGCCTCGACCGGTGACGAGGCCGAGGGCGATGTTGCCATCGAACGCGCCCGCGAACTACGCGCACAAGGATGGCAGGCGATCCGCTTCTTCCCCATCGGGCAAAACAGCAAGAACATCTTTGAGCCGCGGGAGTCGATCGGCGCTACCGCAACTATGCTAAACAAGGCGCGTAAGTCTCTGGGCGACGACGTTGTCCTCGGCATCGACTATCATCATCGGCTTTCGGTGGCAGAGGCGGCGAGCTTCTGTAACAAGCTCGGCCGTGGCGTGATTGATTTCCTCGAGGAACCGATACGAGACGAGACACCCGAGGCCTACGAATCTCTGCGCACGATGACCGACATTCCGTTCGCCATCGGCGAGGAATTTGTCAGCAAGTGGCAATTCCTGCCCTACATCGAGCGTGGCATCCATCAGTTCAACCGGCTCGATGTTTGCAATATTGGCGGGCTCACCGAAGCGATGAAGGTCGCTGGTTGGAGCGAGGCGCACTATGTGGACCTGATGCCCCACAATCCCCTTGGGCCAGTCTGCACGGCCGCGACCATCCATCTCGCCGCCGCGGTACCGAATTTTGCTTGGCTCGAGACCAGAGCGCCTGAGACAAGGCTGGGTTTCGACAATTCCGACTTCTTCCCCGTGCAACCCCGGCTCGACGGCCCCGACTATCCGGTCAGCGATCTGCCGGGGCTCGGGGTTGAGGTTAACGAAGAGGCGGTCAAGGCGGAGAGCTTTCGTTTCTGGGAGGCGCCTCACCTGAAGCGCCGCGACGGCTCTGTTACGAACTGGTAGTTTCATCCTCGGAGTCTACAATGACGCATACTTCAGACATTACGCGACCACCCAAAGACCTGATCGACGCACTGAAGGGAATCGGTGCCGCGACGGTTGCCGGCACGCTTGGCCACATGGGCTTCCGCAATCCGCACATGATCGGCCCCATGCCGCAGAACGCCGGGAAGTCGATCGTGGGGGCGGCGCTGACGCTCCAGTTCATGCCGCAGCGGCCGGACCTCTTCACTGAGGGAGAATATGCCGATCCGGAGACGCAGTTACACCGGCACGTGCTCTATCACGCGCAAGAGGGCGATGTGGTAGTGGTCGACGCGCGGGGCGACATGAGCTCGGGCGTCTTCGGCGATATGATGTCGACGTATTTTAAAGGCAGAGGCGGCGCTGGCATCGTAATAGACGGGTGCATGCGCGACCGGCCCAACGTCGAGAAGCTAGATCTCCCCCTATGGCTGCGCGGCTGGACCCCCAACTACCATGTGCAAACCAGCATCTATCCCAATGCCGTCAACGTTCCGATTGCCTGCGGCGGTGTCACGGTAATCCCCGGCGACATCATCGTTGCCGACGACGACGGGGTGGTGGTGCTTCCAGTCGCAATGGCCTCAAAGGTAATCGAAGAGTCGCAGAAGCATCACGATTGGGAGGAGTTTTCGCGAACGAAGCTTATGGAAGGAGGATCGTTGCAGCGCTATTATCCGTTGCATGACGATGCCCGCGACGAATACGAAGAGTGGCGCAAAACAAACCGCGTGGAGAACCGAAGTTAGCTTGTGACTACCCTCTACTTGTGTCTGGCGCTGGCCGGAGCGCTTCATGACTGAGAGCCGGCGATCAACGCCGATGGACGGATGGATTGGCAAGCCGCTACCGACTACGGCAAGCGATCTCTGGTCGAGACCGCGATCCGTCGGTATACGTCGATCATCAGGCACCGGGTTAGGGCACGTTCATTCCCCACGCAACACGCGGACGTCACCGTCGGCTGCACCTCTCCTCAATCGAATGCTGGTATACGCGCCCGAAATCCGTCCGCTGCGTCACAGATACCGCATAGACACAGCATCAAAGACGGAAATCCGTTCATTCGGCTACCGATGAAACCACGCCGGCGCGTAGATGTTGCCGCGTATCAAAACGCGGACATTTGCCATCTTTTCATCGGCGTTGCTATTGTCAGCCCCGGTCCGATTCAACTGTTCCATCTGGACGCAATGGCTTGATACCCTTAGCCATCGTTGACATACTCATCAATCTCCGGATTATGCGCCTAATATCGTTCGGATGTCTGGATCCCACGATGGCTTTCCGGGGGCATTCATGAAGTTAATAATTCAAATCCCTTGCCTCAATGAAGAAGAATCACTCCCTCACGCGCTATCGTTTCTACCAAGAACGGTTCCGGGATTCGATAAGGTGGAGTGGATGGTCATCAACGACGGCAGTACGGATGCGACCGTTGAGGTGGCCCGGCGTTGCGGCGTGGATCACATCGTCGATTTCAAAACTAATCGCGGCCTTGCCAAGGCCTTTGTTGCAGGCATAGAACGTGCACTCCTTGAAGGTGCGGACGTCATCGTCAACACCGATGCGGACAATCAATACAATGCCGCTGATATTCCGGAACTGGTAAGACCGATCGTGGAGCGTCGTGCCGATTTCGTGGTTGGCAGCCGTCCAATTGCCAGCCTCGACCATTTTTCTCCAATAAAAAAACTTTTGCAGCACCTGGGAAGCTGGGTGGTGCGATTTACCTCGGGAGCTGACGTCGTTGATGCGCCAAGCGGGTTTCGCGCCTTTTCGCGCGAGGCGTCGATGCGTCTCAACGTCTTCGATTCATATAGCTATACTTTGGAATCGATCATTCAGGCCGGCCGCTCCGGCGCACGTATCATATCGGTGCCGATCCGCGTTAACGGCGAAACCCGGCCATCGCGTCTCGTGCGCAGCATCCCGCGATACGTCATGCGATCGAGCCTGTCTATAGTACGCTCGATGCTGGTCTACCGACCGGGCCTGTCGTTTTTTCTCTTGGGCCTGCCACCATTTCTGTTGGGTGCAATTCTCAGCGTCCGTTGGGTGGCCATTTATCTTGAGGGAACAACGCGTGCCCATGTCCCCAGCCTCGTTTTTGCGGCCGTGGCGCTGATCGCCGCCTTTCTCTGCTGGCTGTGCGCAATTATTGGTGAGTTGAATGGAATCAATCGAAAACTCAGCGAAGATGTACAGTTTCAGTTGCGATGCATCCGCTTTGGCCTCGGTTTCGGTGAACAGAAAGACAAATATGCAGCCTGACGGTTTAGCCGCATCGATTGGTGCACTTGTTTTACCGGAGATTCCTAAGATATTGACGCTCCTTGACCGGACGGCCGTCAGTCCTACCTATGGCTGCTTCGATCGCAGCTACTGGCATTATCGCATGCTTGATTTCCCATGTGGCATGTCGCAGGAATTCGTGCTGCCGCTCGCGCTCGTCTGGTCGATGCAGGAGCTGCCAGACAATCCCTATCGCGGCGATCCTCAGATTAGGGAGTGGATCGAAGCCGGGTTGCGGTATGCGGCCCGCGCCGCCCATCCGGATGGCTCATGCGACGACTACTATCCGTTCGAGCGAGCTGCCGGGGCCGCCGCTTTTTCACTGTTTGCAATCTTGCGTGCTGCCGAGATTCTCGACATGCCGGCAGACACCGAACTCGACCGTTTCATGATCCTTCGCTCTCGCTGGTTGGCCGAACACGTCGAGAGCGGCCGGTTGTCCAATCACGAAGCCTTAATCGTTTCCTGCCTTGAAAGTGCCCACCGTCGTTTCCCGACGGAGGGATTCGAAGCCGCCATGCACCAAAGGTTGAAGCGACTTCTTTCCTGGCAACATGCTGAGGGATGGTTCGACGAATACGGCGGGGCTGATCTCGGCTACCTGTCGCTGACCATCGGGCTTCTCGCCGATCTGGATCGGCGGCGCCCCGAGCTGTCGCTGCGGGCACCGTTGGCGGCTGCGATCGGCTTCCTAGCACATTTTGTCCACCCGGATGGCACCGTCGGCGGCGAATATTCGAGCCGCTCCACGCTCAACTTCTTTCCTTTCGGCTTCGAAATTGCAGCAGCATGGAGTGCGGAGGCACGCGCCGTCAGCCAAGAGGTGATGCGCCCGCTGATCGAGAATAGGACGCCGTGCTATTCTGACGACAGGATCATCGGCCACCATTTGTGGGCCTGGCTGTTGACGCTGCAGAATGTCTGTGCAGACCCCTGTGCCGCCGCAGAGCTGCCATCGGGGAGGCGCTGGTTTGAAGGTTGTGGCCTACTCGTCGACCGCGAAGGCGAAAACATGCTCGTCGCGGCGCTGGCCCGTGGGGGCGTCTACAAATATTTTTCCGGCGGCAAATTGGCTGTCAGTGACACCGGGGTTACATTGCGCCGGCGCTCGGATGGAAAGACCGCCGTGACGCATCTCGGCGGATCCGTAACGGCGGTCAATGGGTCGTCTTTGGCCAGCAGCGGACCAATGAGTTTTGCAAAGGGAGCGCTCCTCACCCCGCTCAAGAACGTCGTGCTGCGGCTGATCATGCTAAGTCTCGGTCGCTTTTTCCCCGATCTTATCCGACGCATGCTGCAAAGGGTGCTGGTGACAGGCAAGAATGACGCGCCATATCGATATGACCGGCGTTTCGAAAAGACGCAGAGGGGCTGGACGGTGCGCGACGCGATTACCAGCGCTGACGGCTGGAGCGACGTAGGATTGATCGGCATTTCCGGGCATCAGACGTCGATCACAACCATCATGGCACGAGTCTACCAACAGGATCAGTTGGCGTGCTTCATAGCGCTCACTGACGAGCTTGTAGGTCTTGATGCCAATACGCCGCTGATCTTCGAACGTCGATTGTCTGCAACATGAAAAAGCTAATCGGCCTTGTCGTCAGCGCGGCCATTCTCGCATTGCTCTACACCTCCATCGACACAGGCGGCATATGGGCGGCGGCGCAATTGACAAGACCAGCTTGGCTGATTGCAGGACTGTTGTTTGTCATCCCGCTCACGTTGCTCACGGCATGGCGGTTTACAATCCTTGTCGGCGGCTTGCAGGTAGGCTTTCTGGAATCGAACCGTCTGATATTGGCCGCAAGTACCCTCAACATGATACTACCTTCCAAACTGGGTGATCTCGCCAAGGCGCATGTTCTTTCCCGTCGTCACGGGATGAAGGCAAGCTTGTCCTTTTCCGTTGTAGTGTTGGAAAAGGCGGTCGACATGATATCGCTTTTGATCTGGGGCGTATTTGGGATACTTGTCGTCGGTATGAAACAACCAGCGATGCTCTGGCTGCTGCTGCCAGTGGCCGGTGGGCTCGTGCTGATCGCGGTTTTGATATCACCGTCCCGGTTTTTGCCGCGGATCCTCACTCTGCTCGGTGATCTGATGCCTGCGCGACCAAAGCGCGGGCTGGAGGCATTCGCCACAAGCTGGCAGGAAATGCTGGCCTGGTTCTGGGATCACGCGAGAAGAGCCTTGGGCGTTCTTCTTCTGTCGTTCATCATCTGGGGCGCGCATCTCTTTCAGTTCTGGGTATTTTGCCATGCCCTCAACGGCGAGGTGCCCTTGCTGGAGAATGCGGCCTTCGCCACGCTTTCGATACTGGTTGGTCTGCTGCCCTTCACGTTCGCCGGTGTTGGCACGCGAGATGCTGCGATCGTGTTTTTTTACGCGCCCTACCTCCCCCCGCAACAGGCCGCTCTCCTCGGTATTTTGGCGACATTGCGTTATATTATTCCGGCAATTGCTGGCGCTCCTTTTGTCGCCGACTTTGCCGGATTGACGGATCGGGCACGAGGCAGTTCTGAACGCGATGAGGTGAAATCGCGATGACGAACCCGATTGGCCGATCCGTATATGCTACGTCCTTATCGTCCATCGCCGATTATGTCCGCGACCGTCTCGTCGCAAACGACGAGGGTAGGTTCTGGTTCGTGCTGGCTTTTGGTCTCGGATTGATCTCAGCGTTGTCTTTCGAGGTCAGGGCGTTCGCGCTGCCGATCGATACTATCAGCAGCGATGCTCGAATGTTTTTGTCTTGGATGGGACAATGGGACAATCCCGATCTGTTGAATGGCGATTTCGTTGCGGACTATTGGAAAGCCGTTAGCCCTTGGGCGTACACCGGCGTGTTTCGCCTTGCTTGGGAACTGGGCCTTCCGCCCGTTGTATTCGCAAAAATCATTCCAGCCCTTCTTTTGCTACTCGTCCCAGTTTTCACGTTCCGCTTTATCCGCGCCATTAACGGCGAGCCGCTGGTCGCCTTTTTGGCGAGCGCCGCCGTGCTTCACTATCTAGCGCGCGCCATTGTCTCGGGCACACCAAGAGACCTTTGGCCGATTCTGCTATTGGCGATACTTGATGGCCTAGCAAGGGGCCGCATTTTTCAGACAGCACTGGCCCAGCTCCTGCTGACGGGCAGCTATCCTCAAATGGCGATGGCGACCGCGACGATGATTGGCCTTACATTCCTGGATTTCTTTCCCCGCCTTAAAGCGGATCTATCCCGACAAAGGATAGTGCTGATCGCCGTCTGCGCAATGGCGACGATAACAGGTATCCTTCCGTTCTTGGTGAGCAGCGGAGGTTACGCGCCCAGCTTTTCGCTGGCCGAAGCGCTAAAAATCCCAACATTTCAGCCCGGTGGAAGGGGCCAGCTTTTTCCAGCTAACGGCGCCTTCAATGTGTTGTGCGGGTCCCGGCTGAGCTTCCTTGTCAACTGCAACGGGGCAGCAATTCTGAAACCCTCCCTTCTGGTGGGGCTCGTATTGGGTGGATCCATCGTCCTATTTCTGCGCAAGCAACGCGCGGCAAAGGGTATAATGGCTTCGAATATTCCTTTCCTACTCATGATCGCATCGATCCTATGGTTCATTTTGGCCCGAGCCATGTTGTTTCGGCTGCATCTGCCAAACCGTTACACCGCAGCTACTGAGTTGCTGATTTATTTGACCGCATTTCCCCTTGTTGTCGAATGGGTTCGACGACGCCTACAGTCTAACTCGCTTTGGCTCAGCCGATCCGGACGACGCGTTCTGGTTGGGGGTGCGATTATCCTGTTAATTGTTTGCGCCCTCGGCGCGGTCAATGTCCGTGTGGCATTCACACGTCCGAACCTGGAGCTTCTGAACGCCCTGCGGGGGCTGCCCGAAACGTCGGTGGTTGGGGGTTTCGTCGAGGACTTGGACTTCTCCCCCGCGCTGACGAATCGTTCGACTCTATTTAGTCGTGAACTCGCCATCGCTTACCAGAAAGGCTATTTCCTACCGATCATGGCCCGGATGGAAGCGGTCAAAGATATTGTAATGACCCATGATCCCGAAGTTCTCGTTGACCGCATTAGCGCTTTGAAAATTACCCATCTCGTCATTCGACAATCAGACCTCAGCGAAGCACGATTGCCACCAGCGTTTCGCAGCTTCTTCGATGAAGCCCAATTAAAAAGGGATGAAGACGTGGAAAAGCGTGTTGGGTCAATTCTCTCCAAGTTAGCACCTATCTGCACGGCAGGTGTCTATAACGGCGTTTCGCTCATTTCGACAACGTGTCTTGTTGAGGCCGCGAAACGATAACAAAGTCGCCAATGCGCATTCGAAAATGCTTGCCGAACGTGGCAATTGAGCTACCGTCTCTTCCGCAAATTTGTGGCTCTGTCAGTTATGCGCGTCGTGCGGTGCGCATAGAAGGCAGAGCGATCGGCCATCTGATTCTGGATGCCGAAGGCGAGGCGCGGGGCGATTTCCTAACAAACCGCACCGGTTTTGTGGTGCTGCATCCCGCGGAGGCTGCAGATGGCCGGCTAACGATAGTCCACAGCGGTGGACGGTGAGAGAGGAAACCGTGTTCCCCCGGCGCAACGCCATTGATCTGCAGGATTAAGCGGCTCGCGGGCAATGCTCTTGACTTGTTCGGTTCCGAAACAGCCGCGAGAGGTTTGATCTGCGACAGAGTTTATTTTTCCTTTGCCCGTCCGCCCTATTTGCAGATCAATTGTATTGACGCTATATTGCGTCAATAGATTTGGCATTATGTGGATTTTGCACCCCATGAGTATCGCACAATATGCAGACCAAGGCTTATTCTCGCCTCGCAAGTTTGCAGAGGCACTCCGAACCACGAGCGATGAAATCGCTCGCACGGCCGGACTCGGAAAGGACGCGATCCAGCGAAAGGATCGCATTCGCTCGGACAAGACACAGCGGCGTCTGCGTGAAGTGGCGGAAATCATCAACAAGGTGGAACCACGTTTTGGATCAGCACTAATGGCATACGCTTGGTATCGCTCCGAACCCCTGCATGGGTTTTCTGGATTGACGGCAATGCAATTGGTGCGGGACGGGCGGGCCGGCGATGTGCTCGAGTATATTGACGCCATCGACGCAGGTGTTCACGCCTGATATCGTCTATGTATTTTAAAGGAACTCTTTTTCGAGCGCTTAATCCGATCTACGCGCGCGAGCCCCTGTCGGGCCGTGGTGCGCAGCTTTATGGCGGCCGGTTCAATCGACAGGGTACCCCGGCGCTCTACACATCTCTTTCGGTAATGACAGCGCTACGGGAAGCCAATCAGGTCGGGAGCCTGCAGCCAACGACACTCGTTTCCTACGATGTCGACATAGAGAAAGTCTTTGATTGTCGGGACAGCGAGGCGTTGCGACGGGAAGGTATGGCCGCCGCAAGTCTTTCAGATCCCACATGGCGTAATCAGATGGTTGAGAACGGCGAAGCTGTGACACAGTTGTTCGCCCAAAGGCTCAGCGCATCTGGGTACTACGGATTGCTCGTTAGAAGCTTCGCGCACGGCGCAGCTGCCGAAGATCTCAATCTCGTGCTTTGGAAATGGAGCGGCATCTTACCCAGCCGCGTCACTCTCATTGATGATGAGCATCGGTTGTCGCCGCCATTTTGACGCGGCCACATACACGCCGAGGCGCCGCAATCTTGTGAAAAAAAATGGGCCTGCGGAGACCGCGGCCCATGAAGTGTGAAGGTCATACAACCTCCAGAGGGGAACAGCTGCGGCAGTGGGACTGGCAGGAAGCTGCCATCTGCATCAGCTATACGCGTTATGATCATTTTTTGACCATTTGGAAAACATTTAATTTGCATCTCAGCTATGCAAAAGCCCCCCTGCTTGCAGGCCCTCGATGCGTCTTTTCTACGCCGCGTGGGCTGGGTGATTACGGCCCCCCTGCGGCTATGAGGCCTCGGGAACACATGGACGTTCTCAAACAGGACTCCACGCGTCTCCAGATCAGAATAATCGTCGAATACGCACCATGTCGTCCGGCGTCAGCGTTGTGATGATGCGGTACTCCCCGCTGTTGCGCCGGCAAAGAGGGTCGCCGGTTCTGCCACGAGCCAGTATGTGACTTTCGAGGCCAGGCCAGCCCAGACGATCTTCGTTACCCGCGAGGTCAATCGCGTCAAACGGTGGATAAGGTGAACATCTGCGTGCGCCACATAGAGCAGCAATCCTCCGAACGCGCCTGAACCGGCTACGTGATGGCCGTGCGGACAATCTGCACACATCCTCTGCGGCTCGAGGTCACGACTGATCTGGTTGCCCCCCGGATCGAACGAAATGAATTCTATTATTGGTGTCATCAACGAAGCTGCGGCAAGATTGTCAGCACTTTCATTTCTGCGTAATATTGGATGGAGCCTTTTTGAGGAGCTTAGGGAGGAAATCCTGCAGCATGGCTAAGCTCGTGTTCGCCTTGAACCAGTCCCTGGATGGGTATGTCGACCACATGAAATTCGCACCTGATCCGGCGCTTTTTCGTCATTTCATCGAAGACATCAGCAGTGTTGCCGGCTGCGTGTACGGCGGCCGCATGTACGAGGTGATGCGGTATTGGGATGAAGACAATTCCGAGTGGGACGAGGGGGAGCGCGACTACGCAGCGGCCTGGAGGAGCAAGCCAAAATGGGTTGTGTCGCGCTCGCTGAAGTCAGTCGGTCCGAACGCCACTCTTGTCCCGGATGATATCGAGACGACAATACGCAGGCTCAAGGCTCAACAGGATGGGGTGATCGAAGTTGCCGGGCCCGAGCTGGCGCAAAGCCTGACCGATCTTGGCCTTGTTGATGAATATCGACTATACCTCCATCCCGTCGTGCTAGGTTATGGCAAGCCCTTCTTCGCCGGCCCGCGGCCGCCGCTGCGCCTCGTGGCGAGCGATCGAATTGGTGGGAACGTGATCAGGTTGACATACGTTCCCTCATAGTCGCTCGACAAACGCGATAGAGTGCTGAGAATGTCAGTTTCAGGATCAGCAGCAGCTGTCTCCGACGTTGGCATGGGGAACGAAAGACGATATCAGACGCATAGTCTTGCCTTTAGCACCAGCCTGGGCGAACTTTCTTGCAGTGCGTTTTCACGAATGGCATCCAACGAATGAACAACACCATACTCGATACTTTGACCGGAATGTTCTTCACCGTCGACGATCCCGATGGAAGCTATGGCACCGGCCAAGTTATTCGCCTCGCTGCCGAGGGCATCTATTTCGTTCGTTTCGACGGTAACGAGGTGACGCTGCCCTTGGAGCTCGTATCCATCGGTGAGATGTTGCAGACCACCGAGGAGGAATTCAAACTTTGGCGGTTCTTCGATACAATCGAGGAAAGAGATAAGTGGATCGAATGGCTGGATGCACCATCCAAACCCCGGGTCATCTCGCTTGTGAAGCCTATCAAATAGGGCTTGTTGAGCTTGACCTTGCCCGCTGGCGAGTGATCTTCCGGTGTCCCGAGGAAAGTTGCCAGGCGACCGAAGTTGCGGAGATAGTTGCGCTGCGTTTCGCGTGAGAAACGTCGCATGTTCATGTCGTCGATCAGCCTCTGGCGCAGCGGGCTGATGGGTGCATCAAGAACTGATGGGACATCGTCAGGCTCCTTGTTGAAGAAGCCCGTAATGGTCTGCTTGAACGACGCTCAATGCATGTGAGACCGGGTGTGGATCTCTACCTCAACCGCGGGCGCCCTCCCGCGCAGGGGGTTCGTTCACCGGCCCAAACTAGACGGCCATGCGAAGTTGTTGTTCATCGCGCTCGCGTTGAGAGGCTAACGACGACAGGGTCACCCCCAACAGGCGGACGCCCAGTCGAAATGGAAAGGCGGTCTCCAGCAGTGCCGATGCGTGTTGCAGAATTTCGTCTTCGCAAGAAAACGAATGCGATATCGTTCGGCTTCGTGTTGCTTGCTGGAAGTCGGCGTATTTGATCTTCACGGTGACAGTCTTGCCGACAATACCGTGACGTTGACAGTGACCCCACACCTTCGCGGCAAGAGGGGCGAGTTCGGCTTTTGCAGCCTTCAGCGCGAAGATGTCCTCGGTAAACGTATCCTCTGCGCCGATCGACTTCCGCTCCCTGTCGGGGTTGACCTGCCGATTGTCGACGCCGCGGGCGATCCCGTAAAGGTAAGCTCCGGATTTTCCGAAGTGCGCGGCCAAATATTCTAACGTCCGGCTCTTCAGATCCGCTCCGGTTTCGATGCCGAGACGGCGCATCTTCTCGGCTGTCGCCGGGCCGACGCCGTGGAACTTTTTGACCGCAAGCGCCTCAACGAAGGCGGGACCGTTCTTCGGGGAGATCAGGGCCTGACCATTCGGCTTGTTGAGATCCGATGCCATCTTGGCGAGGAACTTGTTGTAGGAAATTCCGGCAGAGGCATTGAGGCCGGTGACAGTTTTGATCCTGTCTCTGATCTCGGCCGCGATCTCGGTGGCGACTGCCATTCCTTTCAAGTTTTCCGTCACATCGAGATAGGCTTCGTCGAGCGATAATGGCTCGATCAAAGGCGTGTACTCGGCAAAGATCTCCCGGATTTGCTGCGACACCGCCTTATAGACGTCGAAGCGCGGAGGGACAAAGATCAGATCCGGGCATTTGCGCGCCGCTGTCACTGAGGGCATTGCGGAATGGACACCAAACTTTCGGGCCTCGTAGCTAGCAGCCGCGACTACGCCGCGGGCGGCAGCACTGCCAACAGCCAACGGCTTGCCACGGAGCTCCGGATTGTCTCGCTGTTCCACCGACGCGTAGAAAGCATCCATGTCGACGTGTATGATCTTGCGAACGGTTGGTGCGGCGTCATCGCTCATCGGACGCTACTTCCACATGGTACGCATGCGAGCGCCGACATCGATCCTGATCTGACGGGCGCTGCGCTCGCTCGTTTGAGCGGAAACTTTCGGCCAGCTTGTTACTTCAAAAAACTGCAGGAGCGTTGCTGGAATGAATCGTGTCCTCGAGGCATAGACATGCCGATCGCCCTGCGTGTTCTGGCCATAGGTGAAGAACCGTTGCGGTATCACGAGCGTCAAACTGTCCCGTGCCCGCGTCATGCCGACATAGAGCAGTCGGCGCTCTTCCTCAATTTCCGCTGTTGTGCCGACGCCGAGATCAGAGGGAATGCAACCGTCGACCACGTTCAGCATGAACACTGATCGCCACTCCTGGCCTTTGGCAGAATGGATGGTGGACAGGATCAGATAGTCTTCATCCAGCAAGGGAACGCCGGCCTGATCACTGGTCGCATCCGGCGGATCAAGGGTGAGTTCGGTCAGGAAACGTTCTCGGCTCGGGTAGCCGCCGGCAATCTGCTCAAGCTGGAGCAGATCGGCTTTGCGCGTATCGGCATCCTCGTGAATCCTTTCCAGATGAGGCTCATACCAGATGCGGGCCACCTCCAGTTCGCGTGGCCAAGTGCCGCTGCTTTTCAGGAGAGAGGTAAGCAACGTCACGAAGGAGGGCCAATCCTCGCCGGTCTTGGGTGGGGGTGGAATTTCGGCCAGTGACTGAAGAGGCTCCGGATCTGTTGCTATCGTGTCGAGGATCTTTCCAGCCGTCTGTGGTCCAATGCCAGGCAGCATCTGGAGCAGCCGGAAGCCGGCGACCCGATCGCGAGGGTTCTGGGCAAATCTGAGAACAGCCAGGAGATCCTTCACATGCGCGCTGTCGAGGAACTTCAGGCCGCCAAATTTAACGAAAGGGATGTTGCGGCGTGTCAACTCGACTTCCAGCGCTCCGCTATGGCTCGACGCACGAAACAAGACGGCCTGCTGTTTCAGGGGAATGCCAACTTCCCGATTGGCCAAGACCTGTTCGGCGATGTGATTGGCCTGATCGGTTTCATCCTTGACCGTGACCAACCATGGTCGTTGTTCGGAAGCGCGATCTGTCCAGAGGTTCTTGGTGAAGCGTTCGCGCGCGAGATCGATAACGCCATTTGCGGCCGCAAGGATCGGCTGAGTTGAGCGGTAGTTCCTGTCGAGAGTGATGACGTCGGCCGGGATCGGCGAGAATACCTTTGGAAAGTCGAGAATGTTTCGGACTGTGGCCGCGCGAAATGAATAGATGGATTGAGCATCGTCGCCAACAACGGTCAGTCCGCCCCCATCCGGCTTTATTGAAAACAGGATTGATGCCTGGAGTTTGTTGGTATCCTGGTATTCATCGACAAGCACGTGATCGAACCGCTGACCGACATCCGCTGCCAATTCCGGATCGGACATCATCTGCGCCCAATAGAGAAGCAGATCGTCATAATCGAGCACGTTCTGCATCTGCTTCGCCTCGACGTAGGCCGCGAAAAGCTGCTTCAGTTGTTCTTCCCAGCCGGCCACCCAGGGATATGCCGATTTCAGCACCTCGACGATCGAGCTCTCCGAATTGACCACGCGCGAATAGATCGCAAGGCATGTACCCTTTGTCGGGAAACGACCGTCTGTCTTGGACAACCCCAATTCGTGGCGCACGAGGTTCATCAGATCGGCGCTGTCCTCGCGGTCATGGATCGTAAAGTCGACGTTGAGACCGATCTGTTCGGCATAGATTCTCAGCAGACGCGCGCCGATACCGTGGAAGGTTCCGGACCAGGCGAGGGCATCGGTCATGATCGCGGAGTTATCGCCGAGCACCTGCCTGCAGATGCGTTGAACACGACGGGCCATTTCGGATGAAGCTCTGCGTGAGAAGGTCATGAGCAGAATGCGTCGTGGATCAGCACCCTTAACGATCAGATGCGCGACTCGGTGGGCGAGCGTATTTGTTTTGCCTGAGCCGGCGCCCGCGATGATCAGCAACGGCCCGCTGGCTGCGCCTTGCGAGGTGCCAGCACCGTATTCCACTGCTTCTCTTTGGCGGTCATTCAGTTTGTCGAGGTAAGCTGTCATATCGAGGCGCCGTTTGGGCCACCCTCATAGGAGGCGGCCGATCTGTGACTTATATGTGAATGCGAACAAAAAGTGAACTTGCGTCCCGCTTTTTTTTCGAACTCAATTTGAAGTTTGGTCGTTCTCAGGCGGCCACCACTTCCACGACGTCGATGTTCCCATCGGCACACGGTTTCTGCCGAAGCCCTATAGAATAGACGATGTCCTTGATGTGACGTCGGAACTGATCTCCCGTCCGGCCGCGCCTTGGCAAGTCAAAAGCGTAGCCTGACTTGCAACGTGGCAACGGTTACGAACCTGTTTAGAGTGGAGCCGCTGTGAGGAACATGGCAACCGGCAAGCCTAATGCCGAGGCAGTTAAAGCAAGCATCGAGGCCATCTTTATCAATCGCGCTCGCCGCGCTCTTCCGTGATCCCATTCGTACGCCATACAGGTTCCTCCGCCTGGCAATCAACCACCCGAATGAACAGGAGTCGAGTCCAAGAACCTCGAATTTTGGGGAAGCAGACATCGCGACGATCGACGCGACAAAAGACGCTGTTGGGATCGTCCGATCACTAGACTCCTGGTTGCGGGCATGCAAATTTTAGGTGGGGCAGGGCGAATTCCATAGGCATAACCATGGTTCAGGGCTCTTGTTTGTGCGTTTCCGGAGCTGCGGCACCTTCAATGACTTCCACGACTGACTTTATTGCAGAACTCTTCCGTGCCGGAAACGAAGTGGCGAAGCTGAGCCATTCAAAGCGTAAAAGGCTGCTGGAGCGTGCCCTGACCACCGTGAAGGATATGCGCGACATCCTTGGAATTCCGAGCAGCGGGACGGACGCCGATCAACTTGTGCAACTCGCAACTTTCGTCGCAAAACTCGAACATCAGGGTGACAGCGAGGTCGGCCAGGCGTTCCTCACCGCGTCCACCTTGATCCGGGATCTTCGGATTGCCATGGACGAGAAGGTTGAAGTTATGATCAAGGAACTGCGGCTTCCCGAGGAAGCGAAGTGAGGCATTGGCAGCGTTCTAAAGTGTGCCAGCCTCCTGAATGAGCGGCCGGTTTACCGGACCTCTTATCCCTATCTTCAAATCGCCCTCTGTTTCGAATAATGCCCTGACCTGCATGCATCTTTTGGCCTGCAAGCGCGTTTCGGTGGACGCAACCGAAGGAGACAGGCCATGAGCAAGCGTGAGATGATCGATACAGGAACCGACAAGCGTTACGTCCGTCGCGACCAGGACGGTAAGTTCAAGGAGAGCGTCGAGGTGTCCCGATCATTGTCGGCAGATGCCCGCCATGATGCCAAGAACGACGCCAAGCCGGGTCAAGGTGACAAGGGCGACCGAAAGCACTGAGAGCGGTGAAGCTCGCCACATACAATGTCAACGGCATCAATGGCCGTCTCGATGTGTTGCTTCGGTGGCTCGCCGAGGCGAAGCCCGATGTCGTCTGCCTGCAGGAACTGAAGGCGCCGGACGACAAGTTTCCGCAGAGCGAGCTTGAGAAGGCGGGGTACGGGGCAATCTGGCATGGCCAGAAGTCCTGGAACGGCGTGGCAATCCTTGCTCGCGATCAGGAGCCGATTTTAACCCGGCGTGGACTACCGGGAGAGCCCGGCGACAGTCACAGTCGATACATCGAAGCAGCGATTGATGGAATTGTGGTTGGTTGCCTTTACCTTCCCAACGGCAACCCCGCGCCAGGTCCGAAGTTCGACTACAAACTGCGTTGGTTTGAGCGTCTGCATGACTATGCAGCGGAACTGCTCCACTTGGACATTCCCGTCGCCCTTGTCGGTGACTTCAATGTCATGCCGACCGAACTTGACGTCTACAAACCGGAGCGTTGGCGTGATGACGCCCTGTTTCGGCCGGAGGTCAGGGCGGCCTATTCGGAGTTGCTCGAACAGGGGTGGACGGATGCGGTTCGGACGTTACACCCCGACGAACATATCTACACCTTCTGGAAGTATCTCCGGAATGCCTTTGCGCGAGATGCAGGCCTTCGCATCGACCATTTTCTCCTCAGCCCGAGCTTAGCGCCGGTTCTGACACGCGCGGCAGTGGACAAACATGTTCGGGGCTGGGATCACACGAGCGACCACGCCCCAGTCTGGATCGAACTATCGAACGCATAGAGAGCCATACGGCCTGGAGGAACTGATGTCTGAACACCTGCGACAAGAAATGCGAGAACGGCTTGAAGACTTTGTCGATAGTTTCGTGGTGAAGGGTGCAAAGCCGCATGATGTCTTCGATGAGATCACATCCGCGGTGGAAGCGCTTCGTGAAGCCTATGATCGTGATCCCGATCCGATGAACGATACCGTCGTCGCGCCGCTGCTTGAAGAGCCGTCCAACGACTGGCCTGCAGCGGACGGAAAACCTCGGCCTGGCGGCAAGTGACATGGATGGGGTTGATCACTCCGGTGAACTGACGTCGGTGCTTGAGGATGTGGTGGCTCGGGTTCGCAAGGCAGCACCCGGCATCTACGATGAAGCCCTCGAGAAGGCGAAAGCGAGTGGTAAGCCCGCTCCTCGCAAGGGCGACTTCGAGTATTCTGGCATTGCGGTGTTTACGCGCTGTGGCGATGTGGCGTCGGCAGGAAATGCCGGCGTCGGGTTTCCCGTTCAGTCCATCTCGAAAGTGTTCGCCCTTGAGGTCGCGCTGGAAGCCATGGGTGAGAAACTCTGGAAACGGGTCGGCAGGGATCCGTCAGGCGATCCCTTCAACTCGATCATCGATCTCGAACGGGCCAAGGGCATTCCACGCAATCCGTTCATTAACGCAGGCGCGCTAGTCGTTTGCGATATTCTGACCGGAATTGGTGGCCGGTCAGGACCCAACCGGCATGTCGTCGACCTTGTCAAACGGATGCTCGACGGCGATGCTCCGCCACTCGATCAAGATGTGATGGAAAGCGATCGAACCGGGGGAGACCTGAACCGTTCCCTGATGTTCATGGCGCGACACCACGGTAATCTGAAACATCCAGTTGAAAAGGTGATGGACGCCTACATCCATCAATGCGCCATTTCGTTGGACTGCAGAGGCTTGGCAAAAGCCGGGCGGTTCCTGTTGCTCGACGATCCGGACGATGAGGATGGCGTAAAGATCGCGGCGGCGCGGCGGGCGCGACGAATCCTTTCGATTATGATGCTGTGCGGGCAGTACGACGGATCAGGCGATTTCGCCTATCGCGTGGGATTGCCGGCAAAATCCGGTGTTGGCGGCGGCATTCTGGCCATCGCGCCCCATATCGCGTCAATCGCTGTTTGGTCACCCGCGCTCGATCCCATGGGGAACAGTTGGCTCGGAACCTTGGGGCTGGAATTGTTGACATCGAAAACGGACTGGTCCGTGTTTGGGAAGTCCAGACGACTGCTGCGTGATGACGCCCGAAATCAGCGGTGAGCGTCGGCATGGTTGACGCCTTCGGACCTTCCCCTCCGCGAAGGAAAGCCCGGCGCGCGGCCGGGCTTCTAATCCTGATGTTGGAATCTCAGTGATGGTGCTCAGGCATGTCCTTGAGCTGATCCTTGGTCCAGGACGTGACAGCGTGGACGTCGCCATCTTCATCCCGCATGAAATCGAGGTCGCTGAGAGAAACGGCAACCGGCTTTGCCCCGATACCAAGGAACCCGCCGACATCGATAATGGCCTTGGTGCTCGTTCCCGAGCCATGGACATGATCTACGTTTCCGACCTTGTGGTCATCGGCGCCGTAGACGGTTGCGCCCTCCAATACGGCCGGTGTGAGCTCGGTGGTCGCGAGACGAACGTGATTGCTATGATCCATTGATGTTTCCTCCTTGTTTGTGGAGAACGGGAAACCCCGTTGGCGACAAACTGTTCCAACATCCCGCTATCATTGGTTCCGTGATCCCAACCAGATCGTCTTGCGCGACATCAGAGGCTTCCTATCTGTGATGAAATCCGAACTGGAGCAACGCGATGAGCCAACGGCTGACAGAGAGTGCTGGGCCTGAACGCGAGAAAACTTGTTCGGGTGAGACGGCCACATGTGCTTGTTGCCGCAAAGTTCGTTCCGCGTCGAACATGGATGAAGATGGCTGCGGAATTTGCGACGAATGTCTTGCGCCGTGAACAACGACGGCGTGGAGACCGGGCCTCGACCGCCTTCGACGTTCGTGTCCGCTCTTGAAATGATGCTTGAAGGGTATTGCGAGGGCCGCTTTGAAGGCCACCCGTGGAGCGTAACCGTCAAGCGATCGAATGATGGCAAGCGGATATGGCTCTATGGTAAAGAGCTAGGCGGCAAGGATACCGTGAGCTTCAATCTTTACAGGCTGTCGAAGACAGGTCCGCTTCTGAAACCCTGCGAGATGTCATCGTCGAAAGTGATCGACTTCGTCCTCGGTTTCGAGCGGGAGCCGCCGGTCTAAAGAGATCTCGCAGCCGGACCTGACATCGACGAATCCTTCTGCCGCTTTAGCGGGGATATCCACCCAAACCGCCGACCTCGGTATAGCGCGGCAAGACCATCATCTGATCATCGGCGAAGGGGCGCTGAAGCTTCTTGGCGTCCTTCCAGTCGGCCGTCAGCCAAAGTTCGCATTCTTCTCTGGTCGTCAGGAGCACAGGCATGGCCTTGGGATGGACCGGCTTGACGATGCTGTTGGGATTGGTGGTCAGGAAAGCATAGATGTCATGCTCGCCAAGCCTCGGCGCCTTGATCGGGCCGCGGGTACCGTGCCAGCGGGTATGGACACCCGCCAACATGAAGAGCGGCTGATCTTGGCTAAGCGCAAACCACCGCAGCGGCTTTTTGCCTGTCTCTGGATCAGGGTCTTGCTCATATTCGGAGAACGCGGTTGCCGGCACCAGACATCTGTTCTCGGGACCCAGCCACCGCTGCCAGTGGGGCAGCCAAGTCTTGCGGACATTGGTGACGCCCTTGTCGGGCTTGCCGTCGAGATGCTCCTCGGGCGTCGGCATGCCCCACGTCGACATGATCAGTTCGCGTTCACCCTCGGTGTCCATGCGGATGATCGGCCCCTGGCGATCCGGATGCACGGAGATCGACGGCGGCAGGTTACCCTCGCGGTATCGGGTTATGTCGATGAAGTCGCGAATGGCCTGCTGGTTCGATGTCAGATTGTAGAGATTGCACATGTGCAGTCCTCTTCCTCGCAGAAATCAGCCGTACCATCGACAATCTTCAGTTCCAGTTCAAGCTGTCCGATGCGCTCCAGCATGAGGGTCTCAAAGTTCAAGAGCACATCGGCGAGTTGCGCCAAGCCGTGGGTGGTGTCGCCAGCGCCGTTCACGGAATTGACGACCACCATGTCCTCATCAAGTGCCTCGACGTAGGAGCGGACGAGGTCGCATTCCTTTCGATAGAAATCGAGTCGAGACCCGAGGGCGGCTTGTTCAGCTTCATCCGGATACTGGCCGAATATAACCCCACCTTGGAGGGTGCGGTCCAGCGGCAGGATCGCCATGTCCGATTTACAGGTCATCTGAACTGCTCCCTTCAAAAGTCAGGTTTGCCTCAAGAAGGCATGGAAACCGCGTCTGGCACCGATCTTCGCCATCAGCGCAGATCATCTTCTCGCAACCGACAGCCAGGCGACGCCGCAGTTCAACGAAGCGGATGCTCGCGCCGTACTGCCTGACGAGCGTTTTCCGATCTAGCTCGATATATCGGTCGCACGCCCGGCATTCGGCCGTGATGATCGGGCTTCGAAACTCCCGCAACGTCAGCAAGCTCATCGATCAAGCTCCAAAAAAATATGCCCAGGTCTCACCTTCACCTACGGCAGTGATTCCATTTGCTGAATCCCTTGAGCTTCTGGTCCGGACCTCGTACGACGCCTCGCTATCGATCGGGGACCCAGTTGACTCGTTTAGGGCTTAGGAACAAATAGGGAACATATTCGCTTTTTGCCGAATTGGAAAGTGCCTTGACCTGTGACATCCATGCAGCAGACCGCCACCAACGCCACGATCTCGGAGCTTCGCGACCGCATTCAGCATCTCGAAGGCGGCCCGGTGCGTACTCGCAAGATGCTGCCCTTTGGTGTTCCGGCAATCGATGGCGTGCTTCCAGGCGGCGGTCTTGCTTACGGCGCGCTGCATGAGGTGGCGGGCGGGGGAACCGGCACGGTCGATGGCGCGGCCGCCGCCCTGTTCGTCGCCGGCATCGCCGCCAGAACCAGGGGCAAGATCGTCTGGTGCCTGACACGGCCGGACCTGTTCTTTCCGGCGTTGGCGCAAGCCGGTCTTCAAGCCAACCGCGTCGTGTTCGTCGAGTCCGACAAGGAGGAGGACGTGTTGGCAAACATGCAGGAAGCGCTCGGGTACGGCGGCCTCGGCGCTGTCGTCGGGGAGATTGTTCGATTGCCGATGACGGCGTCCAGGCGCCTGCAACTGGCCGCGGAAAAGACCGGAACCATCGGTCTTGCGGTCCGACGATGGCGACGCCAGAGCGAGGCCAACGACTTTGGCCAGCCGACGGCATCGACGACGCGGTGGCGCGTGAGCGTTCTGCCATCCGAAGAACTCCCCGTTCCGGGTGTCGGTCGTCCGCGCTGGTTACTTGAGTTGATGAGATCGCGTGCGGGCGAATGTGCCGAGTTTGCCGTTGGAGCCTGTGATGACAAGGGTCGTATCCATTTATCTGCCGGATCTGCCCACGGATCGCATTCGTCGAGCCGATCCCTCGCTGCCGGCTGACCAGCCAATTGCCGTGATCGCCAGGAGCGGTGCCAAACGATGGGTGTCTTCTGCGGATGTCGCGGCGAGGAAGGCTGGCGTTCGTGTGGGCATGGCGGCGGCCAAGGCTCAGGCCTTGTTCCAGGGTCTAACGATGATCGACGCCGATCCCGTCGCCGATGCTCAGGCGCTGGAGCGCATTACGCTCTGGGCCTTGACCCAATATTCCCCGATCGTCGCCATTGATGCATTGGATGGTATCGTCATGGACACCGAGGGCGCCGATCATCTGCAGGGTGGCGAGGAGTCGATGCTGATCGGGATTGCCAATCGCTTCCGTGGCAAGGCGCTGACGGCGCGGATAGCAATCGCTGACACCTGGGGTGCCGCCCATGCCTGTGCGCGAGCGATCAGACGGGAAACGGTGGTCGTGCCCCGCGGCGAGACTGTCCGCGCTGTGGAACGGCTACCGATCTCGCTGCTGCGGCTCCCCGAGAAGATCGTTGGCGATCTGAGGACACTTGGCTTCCAGAGCATCGGGGAACTGTCAGCGACGCCGCGCGCACCCCTGGCTCTGCGGTTTGGCCCGGAAATCGGGCGTCGTCTCGATCAGATGTTCGCACACCTCGCCGAACCGATCGATCCCATCCGCAGTCTGGAGTTTCTGGAGGTGAGCCGATCCTTTGCAGAACCGATCGGTGCTGCCGAGACCATCGACAAATATGTCGGTCGGCTGGTGGTCCAGCTTTGTGATGCGCTGCAGAGACAAGGCCTCGGAGCCCGCCGCATCGATCTGATCGTCGAGAAGGTCGATGGCACCCGTCAGGCGATCCGGGCAGGGACCGCCAAGCCGGCACGCGATGTTGCCTGGCTGACCAAACTGTTTCGCGACCGAACGGAGAAGATCGAACCGGGCTTTGGTATCGAGAAGCTGTCGCTGGTCGCGGTGATGTCGGAGCCGTTGGCGGAAACCCAGAGATCGTCTTCGCTGATTGAGGAGGATACGAGAGACATCGTCCCCCTCATCGATGTCTTCGGCAATCGAGGCTCGCGCGTCTACCGGGTCGCCCCGGTGGCATCGGATGTGCCCGAGCGCAGCCTCCACCGGATTGCCGCCGCATCAGACGACATCGATGTTTCCTGGTCTCATCACTGGCGTCGGCCAGTAAGATTGCTCCTGCATCCGGAGCTCATCGAGGTCATCGCCCTGTTGCCGGATCATCCGCCGGTCTCAGTCACATGGCGAGGCAAACGCCGCAAAGTGAAGCGGGCCGACGGACCGGAGCGGATTTTTGGCGAGTGGTGGCAGCGGACGTCGGAATGGGTCGCCGTCCGCGACTATTTCGTCATTGAGGACGATACCGGCGAGCGGCTGTGGATTTACCGATCCGGCGACGGTGTCGATGCGGCAACCGGCTCGCACCGCTGGTTCATCCATGGGATTTTCGCATGAGATATGCAGAGCTTCAGGTCACCACCCATTTCTCCTTCCTGCGGGGCGCGTCCTCGGCGCAGGAACTGTTCGCCACCGCCAGAGAGCTTGGCATCGAGGCGCTGGGCGTGGTCGATCGCAACAGCCTGGGGGGGATCGTCCGGGCGCTGGAAGCCTCCCGCGAAACCGGCATCCGTCTTGTCGTCGGCTGTCGTCTCGATCTGCAGGATGGCATGTCGATCCTCGTCTATCCGACAGATCGCACGGCATACTCGCGGCTGACCCGGCTGATCACGCTCGGCAAAAGCCGGGGCGGCAAGGACAACTGTGTTCTGACCTTCGACGACGTCGCGCTCTACGCGGAAGGATTGCTCGCCGTCCTGGTGCCAGATCTGCCGGATGAGACATGCGCAGTTCAGCTTCGCAAGCTGGCCGACGTGTTCGGCGACCGTGCCTATCTTGCGTTATCGCTACGCCGTCGTCCCAACGATCAGATGCGGTTGCATGAACTATCCAACCTGGCCGCCAAATTCCGTGTCCGCACGGTCGTCACCAACGACGTACTGTTCCACGAACCGGGACGCCGGCAGCTCCAGGATATCGTTACCTGCATCCGGACACGAACGACCATCGATGCAGTTGGCTTTGAACGCGAACGGCATGCCGACCGATACCTGAAGCCGCCGGAGGAGATGGAGCGTCTGTTTCCGCGTTATCCGGAGGCGCTGAGACGCACCATGGAGATCGTCGATCGCTGCACATTCTCGCTGGAAGAGCTGAGTTACCAATATCCTGAAGAAGCCATCCTTCCCGGAAAGACGCCGCAGGAATCCTTGGAGCACTATGTCTGGGAATGCGTGCCGAACCGGTATCCCGAAGGATTGCCCGACAATGTCCTGACGACCGTTCGCCACGAACTCGATCTCATACGGTCCATGAAGTATGCGCCGTATTTCCTCACGGTGTTCTCGATCGTTCGTTTCGCCCGATCGCAGGGAATCCTTTGCCAGGGGCGTGGCTCGGCTGCCAACTCGGCGGTTTGCTATATCCTCGGCGTCACCAGCATTGATCCTTCGACCAACGATCTGCTGTTCGAGCGGTTCGTCAGCCAGGAGCGCGATGAACCGCCGGATATCGACGTGGATTTCGAGCACGAACGGCGCGAGGAGGTCATTCAATGGATCTACAAGACCTACGGCAGGGAGAAGGCGGCGCTCTGTGCGACGGTGACACGATACCGGGCGAAGGGCGCCATCCGGGACGTTGGCAAAGCGCTGGGACTTCCGGAGGATCTGATCAAGGCCTTGTCATCCGGAATGTGGGCCTGGTCGGAAGAGGTCAGCGACCGCAACGTCAAGGAATTGAACCTTAACCCCGATGACCGGCGCCTCATTCTGACACTGAACCTGGCACAGCAGCTCATGGGCGCTCCGCGGCACCTTGGTCAGCATCCGGGCGGCTTCGTGCTGACCCATGACCGGCTGGACGATCTCGTGCCGATCGAACCGGCGACCATGGCCGACCGGCAGATCATCGAGTGGGACAAGGATGACGTCGAGGCGCTCAAGATGATGAAGGTCGACGTTCTCGCCTTGGGCATGTTGACCTGCATGTCGAAAGCGTTCGATTTGATACGACAGCACAAGGACGACGATCTCGATCTTGCCAGTATCCGTCAGGAAGACTCGGCCACTTACTCAATGATCCGGAAGGCTGACACGCTCGGGACGTTTCAGATCGAAAGCCGGGCGCAGATGGCAATGCTTCCGAGGCTGAAGCCACGGACATTCTACGATCTCGTCGTTCAGGTGGCGATCGTCCGACCGGGGCCAATCCAGGGCGATATGGTCCATCCCTATCTGCGGCGCCGCGAGGGCAAGGAGGATGTGGAGTATCCGACGCCCGAACTGGAGGCGGTGCTGGGTAAGACGCTCGGCGTTCCGCTGTTCCAGGAGTCGGCGATGCGTGTCGCCATGGTCTGCGCCGGCTTCACCGGCGGCGAGGCCGATCAGCTCCGCAAGAGCATGGCGACGTTCAAGTTTACGGGCGGCGTTTCCCGGTTCAAGCACAAGCTCGTCTCCGGCATGGTTCGCAACGGCTACACCCCGGAATTTGCCGAGAAGACCTTCAGCCAGTTGGAAGGCTTTGGCAGCTATGGCTTCCCTGAAAGCCACGCGGCGTCGTTTGCGCTCATCGCCTATGCGAGCAGCTACATCAAGTGCCACCATCCGGACGTGTTCTGTGCAGCCCTGTTGAACTCGCAGCCGATGGGATTTTACGCCCCTGCCCAGATCGTTGGCGATGCCAGGAACCACGGCGTCGAGATCCGGCCCGTCTGTATCAACAGCTCTCGGTGGGATTGCACGCTGGAACCGGTCGAGGGCAAGGATCGTTATGCGGTTCGGTTGGGTATGCGGATGGTGCGTGGGCTGGCCACCGTTGATGCCGCCCGGATCGTTACGGCACGGATGGAAGACACGTTCTCCTCGGTCGACGACATGTGGCGGCGGTCAGGCGTGCCGGCGGCCTCGCTCGTTGAACTGGCGGAGGCCGACGCCTTCCGACCGTCGTTAAAACTGGAGCGTCGTGATGCTCTCTGGGCAATCAAAGCGTTGAGAGACGAACCGTTGCCGTTGTTTGCGGCGGCGGCCGAGCGTGAGGCGAGAGCGATCCCAGAGCAAAAGG
Organism: Pararhizobium capsulatum DSM 1112; assembly: GCF_030814475.1. Taxonomy (NCBI): domain Bacteria; kingdom Pseudomonadati; phylum Pseudomonadota; class Alphaproteobacteria; order Hyphomicrobiales; family Rhizobiaceae; genus Pararhizobium; species Pararhizobium capsulatum. The sequence continues at coordinate 70,789 of NZ_JAUSVF010000003.1, forward strand.
AGCCGGAGGTCGAACTTCGGCAGATGACCGAGGGCCACAATGTCGTGGAGGACTATGGACACACGGGGCTGACGCTCAGACAGCATCCCGTCGCTTTCCTGCGGAAAGACCTGGCAACACGGAGCATCGTCACCTGCGAGGAAGCGATGGCCGCACGCGACGGACGCTGGGTGATAACGGCCGGACTGGTGCTGGTGCGGCAGCGGCCGGGTAGCGCCAAGGGAGTGTTGTTCATCACCATTGAGGATGAGACCGGGCCGGCGAACATCGTCGTGTGGTCGAAGCTGTTCGAGCGACGTCGCCGCATCGTGCTGGGAGCGTCGATGATGGCAATTAACGGTCGTATCCAGCGGGAAGGGGCTGTCGTCCATCTCGTCGCGCAGCAGGTCTTCGATCTCTCCAGCGATCTGTCCGGGCTCGCCGATCGTAATACCGCATTCAGGCTGCAGACTGGGCGAGGCGACGAATTTGCCCATGGTTCTCCGGGAGGTCCAGACTCACGGGACCAGCCGAAGCCTGCCGTCCAGCCGAGAGATATTTTCATCCGGGATCTGCACATCGATACGCTGAAGGTGAAAAGCCGGAATTTTCAGTAGGCAGGATGGCATTTGAGCCTTATGGGAAATGATTTCCGCTTTGCGCCGACCTCTCAGTCGTAGCGGCAGACCTTACCATCGCCCGAGAGCAGACGTCCGATGGTTTGGACAATACTGCGTCTGGACACGATTTGCGGTCATCCAATCGACAGGGAAGGCCGCCCCTTTCCGTGGTAGTCACTCCAATCTCCGCAGGTCTGACTATCGGGCGAGGAGGAGCCACCTCAGAGCGTGACGATAACTCCCCCGGACAACCGCTGCCCCCGCTCCATCCTCGCGCAAGCTATCTAAGTGACTTTGGGTGATAACCCAACGTGTCGTTAACTTCTTGTTAACCATTCCCTCGCTACAGCCGTGCAACGCAAAATTAACAAAGTTGAATGATGTGTTAACCCAACCCCGCCCAATCCGTCTCAAGGGACGATCTTTCCTCGCGCTCGCCTTAAGCCCCGAGATGCCGGTCGATGATTGGCTGGTCCAGTTGGATAATCTCGCGGCCCGATCCGCTGGTTTCTTCCTTCGGAAACCAATCGTACTCGATTTGTCGAGCCTCGACATCGGGCAAGACGAGCTTCGAGATCTCGTGGCAAAGCTCGCGACGAGAAAAGTCCGAATCATGGGCATCGAGGGCGCGAAGGCTTCTTTGCTCGCTCCAGATCTGCCGCCAGCGTTGACCGACGGGAAAGGCACTTCCGACGTTGAAATAACCGCGGTCGAGGAGTCCTCTGCTCCGGCGGCGGCAAATCCCGCACCGACGGTCTCGGCACCATCACGCTCTAGTTCATCATTGATCGTAAGCCAGCCCGTTCGCTCGGGTCAGTCGCTTCACCACGCGGAAGGGGACGTCACTATCGTTGGTTCGGTGGCGTCTGGTTCCGAGGTCGTCGCCGGCGGCTCGATCCACGTCTATGGTGCCCTAAGGGGCCGCGCCATGGCGGGGACGATGGGCAACTCCACGGCACGGATCTTTTGCAGGAAGTTGGAGGCGGAGCTGATCGCGATCGATGGTTTCTATCTGACAGCCGAAGATCTCGAGCCGAGTTTGCGCGGCAAGGCAGTCCAGATTTGGCTTGAAGGCGAAACCATAAAAGTGGCTGCGGTGATCTAAATCGATGAGTTTGGAAAAAATGGAGATGATATGGGCAAGGTCATAGTCGTTACGTCTGGCAAAGGCGGCGTCGGCAAAACGACGTCCACGGCCGCGTTGGGTGCCGCGCTCGCGCAGAATGGCGCGAAGGTCGTGGTTGTGGATTTCGATGTCGGCCTCCGCAATCTCGATCTCGTCATGGGCGCGGAACGACGCGTCGTCTACGATCTCGTGAATGTCATCCAGGGTGAAGCGAAGCTCACGCAGGCCTTGATCCGTGACAAGCGCGTGGAGACACTGTTCCTGCTTCCGGCATCGCAAACCCGCGATAAGGACAACTTGACGCCCGAAGGCGTGGAAAAGGTCATCACTGCCCTTAAGAACGCGTTTGACTGGGTCATTTGCGACAGTCCGGCGGGTATCGAACGCGGAGCGACATTGGCAATGCGCCACGCGGATGTGGCCATCGTCGTCACCAATCCGGAAGTTTCATCGGTTCGTGACTCGGATCGCATCATCGGCTTGTTGGATTCCAAGACGCTGAAGGCGGAGAATGGCGAGACGATGGAGAAGCACCTTCTTTTGACCCGTTATGATTCCGCGCGCGCTGAACGAGGCGACATGCTGAAGGTTGATGATGTGCTAGAAATCCTGTCCATCCCCCTTCTTGGTATCATTCCGGAGAGCATGGACGTACTACGGGCCTCGAACGTTGGTTCTCCCGTGACCCTGGCTGACGGCCGCAGTGCCCCCGCAATCGCATACTTCGAGGCTGCCCGCCGGCTCAACGGCGAGGCGTTGCCGGTCGTTATCCCTGGAGACAAGCGAGGCTTGTTTGGGAAACTTTTCGGTAGGAGAGCTGCATGAATCTTCTGAGAATGTTTTCCCGGCAGCAATCCGGAGCGGCCGCGCGGGAGCGACTTCAAGTACTGCTGGCGCATGACCGCGCCTCCACGGGCGATTCCGAACTTGTAACAAAGTTGCGCGACGAAATACTCCGCGCGATTTCCAAGCATATGGAAGTCGACGCCGATAAGGTCAGCGTGAAATTGGAACGGGGTATCCCGGTGTCCACACTTTTCGTCGACGTCGAAATCCCCCATGATGCGGAAAGGAAGGCGGCCTAAGAGCCGCCCTCACAACGGCAAATTCTCTTTGGCGCCGCGCCAGCGTTTCAACTGATTTTGTCAGGGCCGAGGGACCGAATATGCGTTGAGCGGTAGGTTGTCAGTCCCGGTGCGCATCCCATGTGGAACGTTCGTTGGCGTTTGGCCATTTTGGGCCGTCAATTCAGTCGTAACAACGCTCGAACATATAAAAGCCGATGGTCTATTTTGCCTGTGACGCCAAGGAAGCCCAAGCGCGAGGCATCCTATGGTCACTAGTTCAACGGTCAGCAAGGGGGAGTTGGGGAACAGTTGCAGCCCCTTTTGCGAGATTTCGGCTGATCGCTCGAGGCCCTCTTTCGTGAAAAGGTTAAACTGGCTTTTGGCACGAAGATAATAGTCGTACTCGACCAGCTCGGTGCTGTCTATTCCCCAAGCCCGGCTATAGTCCGCTTTTCGTATGGCTCCCCACTCGCCGGTCATCGCTCAGACAATCTTGCCAGTCAGTTCATCCTGTAACGGGTCTGTCCCACTCTTGTCGAAGCGGTCTGCAATGACCGGCACTACCACGACCCCAGCGATAACGCCACAGCAACCCACCCTTACCCCCACGTTTCACAAATACGTCACATCCGAGGCTAATGGTCCCCGTGCAGTGCAGGTGGTGACCTCGCAGAATGTAGTCCTTACCCAGGATCCCTAACGTTGTCGTCGATCCCGCGGTTATTCTCCCAGGGGAGCGCCTCGCAACCTCGACCTGACGGTGTACGTCGACGAGGTCATCATCCTGGGAGACCTCGTCATGCCCGGGTGCAATCTCTTGGTCGTGACCCGAAAACTCCACATCACTGTGAACCCACAGGTCGCTCCCGGTCCGATACCGGCGGGGCCCATTGCGCAGCACATCCGTCACGCAGTTGGGTCGCACTACTCCTTGGTTTTTCATCCGACTTCCGAGAAGCGATACGTTCTCATATACTCGCGGTTATAAAATGACTAAGGAAGTGCCGCGGGCAGCTCTCGGCTATGCGTGATGGGCTTGGGCAACGCTGAGAACCGGCCAAATTCCAATCAACAAAACTAACCACCTGAGACATCACGATGGTTATATGAAGGCTACTACGTAAGCTTGAATACCCAGGCCAACATCTGCCATACGAGATTGGAAATATCATCCGTCACGACCACTGCTCCGTTCCGGCGCCTAATCTCTTGGTTGTCCCGTCAACAAAATCCATTCACCTTTAAAATCTTATGCGCCTCAATTGAGGCGCGAAGCTCTGCCTCGGAAGTGCGATCACCTTGATTGGCATCGGGATGGTGCATTTTAAGCCTTTCCTTATAGCGCTTCCTGATGTCCTCTGCCGTTGCCTCCGATGACAGACCAAGTGTCTCGAAAGCCTTTGCTTCGAGCACCTTGAGTTTTCGTTTCTGGGGCTCCGCTTTTTGCACCAGACGCTGTGCTGCGGTTTTGCGAGCATTCAAGGACTTTGCGGAGCCGGAGCGGACTGTAAAAGGGATGGGTATTTCAGTGGCTTCGGGGATGATGGTCCCGACAGTTGCGCGAGCACCGCTCGTCGCCTCTTTCTGGTAACGGGCAACGTTTGCGTCGGTTGGCGCGGTCGTGAAGCTATAGCCCTTGTTGTATTCTTTCACGTGCTCAAGGCAGAACAGCAGGTACAGGCCCTCGGCACCCGAACCAACAGGCGCGCGATACGCACCGGAACTGCCGCAGCCGTCCCATTGGCATTTCGGGCCGGCGGGTTCGGACGGGATAGCAGTTTTCCTGCGTGTAGATTTAAGGCCGACGAAAATTTTCTGATCAAGCGTCATGGGCCTATATGGACGGATCGCGATCTCAAGGCAAGGAGCTGAATTCCCGTAACGAATGTCATTGTCGGTGCTGAACTGGATTTGGTAACGATCGACATACCTGATACAAATGGCTGCATCTGCAGCGCAGTGCGAGTGCGTCCACGCATAGTTGGGAGCAGGGGCAGTAGATTCTAGGTTTTGTGATTTGGAACGAGCGGCCGAATGGGAAACATGTCCTCACCATAGTGGTGAAGGCGGGTCTGATGTCTGCGGCACAGCCAGCGGACGTCCAGCGGCTTATCATAGGGTCGTGATGTGCATCGACCGCATCAATACCGCAGACCTCGCAGACCTGCCGTTCCAATTGACCAGCTTTCACCGCTCTCTGAACCGCCAGGGGTCAATTCTTCGCTTCGCTTGACACGTAGCCGTGATTGGTAGCGGGAGTAAGATATTGGATCTCGGTTCGGAACATTCTTGTCGTTTGCGGAATTAAGGCTAGGCCAATGATGTAAGTGATCGCAAAGTTGAGTCTGCTGATCAACGTCTCCGCCGACATTCACAAGGTGATGCGACCACTCCGTGCCACTTCAGTTCTCGCTTTTGCCAACTACACAGGCCCAAATGTCCACAGTCATTTGTGGACAGACTTGTTAGATATTTTATTCGGAGGAATACCCATGCGGAATTTTGGCAGTCTGGTCCTCGTAGCCAGCGTATCCGCAACTTTCGCCGCTGTGCCGATCAGCATGGATTTGAAGAGTCCTTGGACGTTTTCCACGCCGGCTGCGCTCGCCGGCAACGGCAACGGCGGTGGCAAGGGTGGAGGGGGCGGTCACAGCGGCGGAGGTGGCAACGGCGGCGGCAGCGGGAAGAGCGAAACCCACGCGTCTGCGGGACACGAAAAGGCGGGCTCGTCTTCGCGCCACAAGAGCGGGACGAACCAATCCAACGACACGATTGCAACAGCCTTCGGCAAGCTTTTCGGTACGCACAAGGGGGAGGAAAAGCGCGCCGGGTCGAAGAAGTCGCTTTCTCAAACCACCAAGGGCTCGCCCAAAGCAGAGAAATCCATCTTGAAAGTCGCGAAACCCACACCGAGACCAGAGAACCGGGTCCTGGTGACCAAAGCCTACGGGCTAGGGGTGGATGCCTCCGATCTGAATGAAAAGTCCGCACTGCCTGCCAAACTCGGTAGGCTGAACTCGCTCAACCGGAACTACCACGCTTACCTTAACTCCGACGATCCGCACATGGCCGCCATCCGCGACTATGTCGTTGCCTACGCCCAGTTCGAGCTGGACAATGGCCGCCATGCGATCCCGACCGACCCGGCCCTGAGTGATGAGGCTCTGAGCGCGGCGCTGCTGTCGGCAGCCAATAAGGACATTGGTGTTATAGGACAGCCGGGCGACGTGATTGTGGCCGATCCGGAAGTAATGGCATGGGCGAAGACCGTTTTGGGCGTCGGACCTGCTGTTGGCAAGATCGACCAGGTGCGTAACGCGTTGGCAATCGAACAGCCGACGGACCACCCGCCAACGTGGGAGAGTGAAGCCGATCTGGTCAGAGAAGACTACGCGCTTGACGTGGATGCGCCCGATCTAAATGAACAATCCGGACTGGCTGCCAAACTCGGCAGACTAAACTCGCTCAACCGGAACTACCACGCCTACCTTAACTCCAATGATCCGCACATGTCCGCTATCCGCGACTATGTCGTTTCCTACGCCCAGTTCGAGTTGGAAAATGGCGACCAGGCCATCCCGTCCGATCCGGCCCTGAGCGACGACGCGCTGAGCGCGGCACTGCTGTCTGCAGCTAACAAGGACATTGGTACCATAGAGCGCCCCGGCGACGTGGTTGTAGTCGATCCGGAAGTGATTGCATGGGCGAAGGACGTTTTGGGTGTCGGACCGGCTGTTGGCAAGATCGACCAGGTGCGTGATGTCTTGGCAACCGAATAACGTAACCACGAACCGCAGATAGCCCAAGGCGAGGTCGATACGGCACGGGCAGAAACCGAGATGTCAGCAGAACGACCGAGCCACGTACCTGCACTTGAACAAGTAGCGAGATCCCAGCCTGCGGGCGATTTCGTTGAGGCAATCCCAAGCCCTTCCACGCGCGAAACTGTCGTCAGTCAAAAAACCAGCTCCCTTACTGCAGGGGGCCGCTTCATCAAGGGTTTGCCTAGAGGAACGGGGGCCACTAAGCCATTCGCTAGACGATCCAGTCGTTGATCTGGACGCTGTCAACCGACCCGATGCCTATTTCCCACCTTCGTATCCTGATTTGAACTCATCGACTACGGCAGTGATAGGTTTCGTGACGCCGTCCCACCACTCGCTTACCTCGGATGTCGCCTGGCCCACCTCCTCGCCGACAATCCGCACGCTAAGTGGCTTATTCTTCGCCAAATATTCCTCATGCATAGTAATGCGCGCGTGGAAGCGGTCTGCACATTCACGCAACTTGACCTTTGAGTTTGATAAGGTTGCCACTGCTTACAATCAGCACAGGCCTTCCGCCACTTATCATTGATGTCTTGGGTGAAGGTGTCGCTGCCGGTTGAAACCAAGCTGACCTGGTTGAGACAATCTATATCCGCCAACCTTTCAAACACAGTCGATTGGAGGCAGCATTGGGATGCTCGATACACGAGCGATTGCCTGCCTATCAGGCTCACTTGGAACCCGCATACCTGCCAGTTTTGCCATGGGGACACAATGATCGACAATGAACTGCTGCCTCTTCGTTGTCAGAGGCAAATCTGCGTGCCTGTTGCCAGGCCGCTCGAGCACAATCCACCATAGTGTTCTATCCGCTTCAAGAGTATTGAAAATTGCGTCAACCTCCGATCGTCGACAAGCGAGTGTGCACTCGCCCGATCGGCGCCGGCTTGAAGGCATGCCTTCATCGCCAAATCTTCTGCCTCGAGCTGGCCGAGTTCAACCTCTTCCGAAATTCCATTCTCCAGCAACGACATCAATGCCTGGGACTCACCATTGCGCCGACGAGTTTTTGGAATGTTGTTGTTCCGATGTGTTTGCCGGTTTCGTTGGTGACGATTGCGTTTGTTGCGTTGGCTGCGGAGAGGATGCGGACGGCGTCTTCGATGGTTGTGTCTGCTGGGATGACTGGCCCTTGCGGCGTGGTTGCGTCGATCGGATCCATGACGGCTTCGACCTGAATGACGCGGCCGCGGTTTACTTCGCGGACGAAGTTTTCGATGTATTGGTCGGCGGGGCGCAGCACGATGTCCTGGCTGGTGCCCTGCTGGATGACCTCGCCATCGCGCAGGATTGCGATCTGGTCGCCGAGGCGCAGCGCTTCGTCGAGATCGTGGGTGATGAACACCACCGTCTTGCGGATTTCCTTCTGCAGGTCGAGCAGGACGGTTTGCATGTCCATGCGGATGAGCGGATCGAGCGCGGAATAGGCTTCGTCCATCAACAGCACCGGCGCATCGTTGGCCAGCGCCCGGGCCAGGCCGACGCGCTGCTGCATGCCGCCGGAAAGCTGGTTGGGATATTTTTCCTCGAACCCCTTCAAGCCGACGCGCTCCAGCCAGCGCATGGCCGTCTCAATGCTTGCCTGGCGCGGGATGCCCTGGATCTCCAATCCGAAGATGGTGTTATCGAGCACGCTGCGATGGGGAAGCAGCGCGAACTTCTGGAACACCATGGCCGTCTGGTGCCGGCGGAACTCGCGCAGATCGGTCTCGTTCATCTTGACCACATCGACGCCATCGACCAGGACCTCGCCGGCGGTCGGATCGATCAGCCGGTTGATGTGGCGGATGAGGGTCGACTTGCCGGAGCCCGACAAGCCCATGATCACCTGAATCGAGCCGGCCGGCATCTCGATGTTGATATCGCAAAGACCGAGCACATGGCCGTGCTTCTCGTTGAGATTGGCCTTGCTCAGGCCATTCCGGACCGCCTCGATATGGGATGCGGCATTCGGTCCGAAGATCTTGTAGAGGTTGCGGATCTTGATGCCACCGAACAGGTGATCAGGGCGCTGATTAGCCATGGACGATCTCCCGGTGCTTCTGCAGGCGCTGGCCATAGGCCTGGCTCACCCGGTCGAAGATGATGGCGATGCCGACGATGGCAAGGCCATTGAAGATGCCGAGGGTAAAATACTGGTTGGCGATGGCCTTCAGCACCGGCTGTCCCAGCCCCTGCACGCCAATCATCGAGGCGATGACCACCATGGCCAGCGCCATCATGATCGTCTGGTTGATGCCGGCCATGATAGTCGGTAGCGCCAGCGGCAGCTGCACCTTGAACAGCTTCTGGCTTCCATCGGCGCCGAAGGCATCGGCGGCTTCGAGTACGTCGCGGTCGACGAGGCGGATGCCGAGATTGGTGAGGCGGATCATCGGCGGAATGGCATAGATGACGACGGCGATCAGGCCGGGCACCTTGCCGATGCCGAGCAGCATGACGACGGGGATCAGATAGACGAAACTCGGCATGGTCTGCATGACGTCGAGGATCGGGTTAACGATCTTCTGGGCTCGGTTGGAGCGCGACATCAGGATGCCGATGGGAAGGCCGATGGCGATCGACATCACGGTGCAGACGAAGATCATCGAGATCGTCCGCATGGTGTCGTCCCACATGTCGAAGTAGCCGATCAGGAGCAGCGTCACAAGACAGCCGGCAACGATGCGCAGGTTGCGGGTGGCGGCAAAAGCGATGGCAAGGATGATAAGCGTGATGATCGGCCAGGGCGTCTTCAGCATAAAACGCTCAGCATAGATCAGAAACTGCTGCAGCGGATAAAAGAAGCCTTCGATGATATCGCCGTAAGTGCGTGTGAACCCGCGAAAACCTTCGTCGATCGCCTTCTTGAGATTGCGAAGGTTGTCATCGTCCATATGCGGAAATTTGAAAAACCAGTCCATTCTGTTCCCCATCTGCAAAGAGCCGATCTGTTTTTTCTTGTTTCGGCGGTGAATGGTGCGATGCGCCGAAGGCGCATCGCATGATGTCGGTCGGTTCAGATCAGAGCGACCGTTCGATCTTCTCGGCGGCTTCTGGTGTCACCCAGGTCTTCCAGACGTCCTTGTTCTCTTCGAGGAAGTGCTTGGCGCCATCTTCGCCGCTTGCCTGGTTGTCGGTCATCCAGGACATCAGCTGGCCGAGCGTGTGGTTGCTCCAGGAGCGCTTGCCGAGATAGTCCATGACTTCGGGGCCGGCCTTCTCTGAGAAGGGCTTGGCCACCAGCGTTACGATGGTATCGATCGGCCAGGCATTCGGCTTGGGATCGGTGCAATCGGCAACGGTGTTGCAGCGCTTCCATTCGTCCGGATTGGCCTCGACGCCGTATTCGAGTTTGACCATCTCGTATTTGCCGAGCAGCGCCGTCGGCGCCCAGTAGTAGCCGACCCAGCCTTCCTTGCGCTCGTAGGCCTTGGCGATCGAGCCATCGAGCCCGGCCGCGGAGCCGGTATCGACCAGTGTGAAGCCGGCCTTCTCGGCCTCGAAGGCCTTGTAGAACTGTGCGGTGACGACCGTGCCGCCCCAGCCTTGAGGACCGTTATAGATCGCGCCCTTGGACGGATCTTCCGGATCGGGGAACAGTTCGGGATGCTTCAGCGCGTCGCCGATAGTCTTGATATCGGGATGGGCGTCAGCGAGATACTTCGGGATCCACCAGCCCTGGACGCCGCCATCGGGCAGCGGCGAGCCGACCTTGACGATGCGGCCTTCGTCCGTACCCTTCTTGACCACATCCGGAAGAAGGTCGACCCAGGCTTCCGGTGCGATATCCGGCTCGCCCTTCTCGGCCATTGAGGTGATGGTCGGAACCGTGTCGCCCACGGTGATCTCGGCGCTGCAGCCGTAACCTTCGTTCAGTATGATCTTGTCAAGATTGGAGATCACCTCTGCACTCTGCCAGTTCATGCTGGCAATCGTGATACTGCCGCACTCGGCAGCACTCGCAAACGAAACTCCGGAAAATACCCCAAATATAAGCGCACTCGATGCTAGCAACCTCTTCATTGTCGTTCCCTTTTCTTGTGCGGCTTTTCGAGGGACGGGGCGCCGCAAAACCCGCCTTTGACGGAGCTAGGAGGTTTCTCCCATGCTGACCGTTTTCTGGAATGCCGCCGTCAACCCTCGCGATACCGCAGTGTCGAGGCCGGCTTCACGCATTTCTTCGATCGCTGCCGCTGTGGTGCCGCGGTAATCGAGAAAGGTCTGGACCGTATCGGTGGGACAGTCGTCCCGCTGTTCCAGTAGCCTCCCGGCGCCGATGATCAACGTGTTGACGGCGCGCTGGGCCACCTGCCGGTCTAGGCCATGCCTCATGGCATCGAGCATCATTGCTTCGGCGAGCAGGGCGGGAAAGGCGGGGCCGGAGCCGGTGAGGCCTGTGAGATAATCGATATCGGCTTCGGTTCGAACCTCCTCCTGAACGCCGCACGTATCAAAGATCGCGCCAACGAGGTCTTTATCCGCAGCCTCGACGCCGTCTGCCGCAATCCAGGGCGTGTAGGACCGGCGAACTTCAGCGGCGGCATTGGGCAGCGTGCGAACCGCGCGTGTGGTTTGGTGACGGTCACAAAGCGCACTCAGGCGGATGCCCGCCATGAGGGAGATGACAAGCTTGCCTTCGGCATTCACCTTCAGGCCCGTCCAGTCGGCAGGACGAACCGAGAGAATGACAACGTCCGAGCGGTCGGTGAGGGCCTGATTGTCCGTGGTCCAGAAGGAGGCAGGAGAATGGTCAGGACGGCGACTGCGGTAGGACAGCGAGAGATTTTGGGGCTCGACGACGCCAGCATCCAGCATGGCACCGGCAAGGGCACCACCAAGCCAGCCCGCGCCACCGATCACGCCAATCCTCAAGCCAGTCCCTGTACCCACTTTGCCCTCATTCCGGGTTGTATCCATGCCGTGCGAAGAAGCGATCGAGTTCTCTCTGCTGGGGAATCTGGCCGGTATAAATCGCGATGTATTCGGGAATTCGCTTCATGCGCAGCGCGAGATCTTCGCTGGATTGCATGGAGATGTAGCCGATCTGCACCAGATAGGTCGTCCGTGCGCGAACATCTGCAGAGCTTTCGTCATGACCGAACCGCATGAACATGCGGCCGAGTGCTTCCATTCTCGTCTGGTCTGCTGCCTGCACTTCGGCGAGAATGTCAGACGATTGCAGGGCCCAGCTGCGCACTGCAAATTCGAATTGGGAATCGAACAATTGCCGGCTCACCCAGCAGTCGAAGACGTTCAGCATCGCCTCGGCAAGAGACTCCGCATAGGCTTCGGACTGTTTCACGAGGTTGCCGGTGTTCTTTTCCCTCCAGCGCGCGACGAGCGCGCCCAACAATTCCTCGCGATCCTTGAAGAACCAATAGAAGCTGGTGCGGGAGAGATTGAGCCGCTTGGCCAGCGGAAGGATTTTGACCGAATCCACGCCGGAATCGAGCAAGGAATCGTAGGCAGCTTCCAGCCACCCTTCCTGGGAACCACGCCAGCCGCTTTCACTTATCGCCTGTTCCATGATTGCCTCCTAACAAATGGATGGATGCGTGACAAGGGAAATGTACAGATATGTCCATATTCAAGACTGTTGTGTTTTGATCGTTGACACTTATGTACATTTTCTCTTACGCTTCTCACTAAAGCCCTTAAACCGGAGCCGTGGCATGTCGAACGATCCTCTCCTTCAGCCCTACCAGCTAAAGCATCTGACCCTTCGTAACCGTATTATCGTCACGTCGCACGAACCGGCCTATCCCGAAGATGGAATGCCGAAGGGCCGTTACCGCGCCTATACGGTGGAGCGGGCAAAAGGCGGCGTGGCGATGACGATGACGGCGGGTTCTGCTGCCGTTTCGAAGGACAGCCCTCCGGTCTTCAACAACCTGCTCGCCTACAAGGACGAGATCGTGCCGTGGATCCGGGAAATGACGGATGCAGTGCATGAAGAGGGTGCAGCGATCATGATCCAGCTCACCCATCTTGGCCGGCGCACGCGCTGGGACAAGGGCGATTGGCTGCCGGTTCTGGCGCCGTCTCATCATCGCGAGGCGGCGCACCGGGCGTTTCCCAAGAAGATTGAAGACTGGGACATCGAGCGCATCATCAAGGATTTTGCCGATGCGGCCGAGCGCATGAAGGCGGGCGGCATGGATGGCGTCGAGCTCGAAGCCTACGGCCACCTGATCGACCAGTTCACCTCGCCGCTCACCAACGAACTTGATGGCCCCTATGGCGGTTCGCTCGACAATCGCCTGCGCTTCTGTCTTGACGTCTTCAAGGCGATGCGCGAACGGGTTGGCGACGATTTCATCCTGGGTGTTCGTTATACGGCGGATGAATGTCTTCCCGGCGGGACGGACAAGGCCGAGGGTCTGGAACTCTCCCGTCGCCTGAAGGAAAGCGGCCTCATCGATTATCTCAACGTCATCCGCGGTCATATCGACACGGATCCGGGCCTGACCGACGTCATTCCGATCCAGGGCATGGCAAGCGCACCGCATCTGGATTTCGCCGGCGATATCCGCGCCGCCACCAAATTCCCGACCTTCCACGCGGCGAAAATTCAGGATGTCGCCACTGCCCGTCATGCGATCGCCGCCGGCAAGGTCGACATGATCGGCATGACACGCGCCCACATGACCGACCCGCATATCCTCCGCAAGATCATCGAGAAGCGCGAGGACGACATCCGCCCCTGCGTCGGCGCAAACTACTGCCTCGATCGAATCTATCAGGGCGGTCTCGCTTTTTGCATCCACAATGCGGCCACCGGCCGCGAAGAAACGATGCCACACCAGATTCCGAAGGCGGATGTACGCAAGAAGGTGGTGATCGTCGGTGCAGGCCCGGCCGGACTCGAAGCTGCCCGCGTGTCCGCGGAACGTGGGCATGAGGTCGTGGTCTTCGAGGCCCAGAACAGTGCTGGCGGCCAAATCCGTCTGACGGCGCAAAGCGAGCGTCGGCGCGAGATGATCGGCATTATCGACTGGCGCATGAGCCAGTGTGAAAAACGCGGCGTAACCTTCCACTTTAACACGTGGGCGGAGGCAGACACGATCGCCGCTGAAAAGCCGGATGTCGTCATCATCGCCACCGGCGGCCTGCCGCACACGGATGTGCTCACGAACGGTAATGAGCTTGTCGTCTCGTCCTGGGATATCATCTCCGGCGACGTGAAGCCCGGGACCAACGTGCTGATCTTCGACGATGCTGGCGACCATGCCGGCCTGCAGGCTGCAGAGTTTATCGCCAAAGCTGGCGCCAAGGTCGAGATCATGACCCCGGATCGCTCCTTTGCTCCGGAAGTCATGGCGATGAACCTCGTGCCTTATATGCGCTCGCTGCAGAAGCTCGATACCACCTTCACCGTCACATACCGGCTGGAAGCGGCGGAAAAGAGCGGCAATCAGATCATAGCTCATATCGGCAGCGAGTATGGCGGCGTTGAAAAGCAGCGGGTGGTCGATCAGATCGTCATCAATCATGGCACCATCCCGCTGGACGATCTGTACTTCGAACTGAAGCCCGGTTCAAAAAACCTCGGCGAAGTTTCCTATGATCATCTCATCAGCGGCGCACCGCAGACGGTGGAGCGCAACGCGGAAGGCACCTATCAGTTGTTCCGCATTGGCGATGCGGTTGCGGCCCGCAACACGCATGCGGCGATCTATGATGCGCTGCGTCTGGCCAAGGATATCTGAAGATGGCCGTGCGCCCACGCATTGCACAAACAATAACGCGGCCCGACAACTCTTGGGCCGCGGTGGTGTTGATCCCGTTTGCTAGCGATCGATGACCAGATCGCTCAACGGCTTCGAACAGCAGGGCAGGAAAAGACCGGCATCGATTTCCCGCTGCCGGATGCCGCCATTGTGGTTCATGTCCACCGTGCCGGAAAGCAACTTTGATTTGCAGGTTCCGCACACGCCATTCGAGCAGGAGGAGGGCAGCTTTACGCCCGATTTCTTCGCGCAGGCGAGCACGGTCTGCTCGCCGGAAACCTCTATCTTACGAGACTGTTTGGAAAACTCGACCTGGAAAGTACGCGTCTTGGCCTCTTCGGCAACCGGGAGGTCGATGTCGTCGATAACAGCCGCATCGAAGCTCTCCTCGATATAGTTCGATGGCGGCACACCGAGGTCGGCCGTGATTGCGCGGGCTGCGGCCATGAAGGGTGCGGGGCCGCAACAAAGGACTACGCGTTCGGCAATATCGGGCACGGCAAGCCGCATGTAGTCGCCGGATAGGCGCCCCGTCAGGCCGGACCACTGGGGTTCGCCGGAGACGGATTCCGGCAGAAACTGCAGGCGAAGGCCTTTCATCCGGCTAGCGAGGCCGGACAGCTCCTCGCGGAAAACCAGATCTTTCGGCGTCCGTGCTGCATGCAGGAAGATAACATCGACGGGTTCACACGTATCCGCCAGTTCCCTGACCATCGACATGACCGGCGTGATGCCCGAGCCACCCGACAGGAGCAAGTATTTCTTTGCCGCCGGTCGGATGAAGTGGCCGAGAGGGCCGTTTGCCTTCAGCCTGGAATTGACTGCAAGGTTGTCGTGAAGCCAGGTCGAAATCCTACCGCCGGCAACGCGTTTGACCGTCACCGAAAATGCCTGGGCCCGACAGGGGGAGGACGAGATGCTGTAGCAGCGGCTTTCCGGCTCACCGCCGATATCCAGATCGAACAGGAAGTATTGGCCGGCCCAGAATGCGAAGCGCTTTCCCTCCGGGGAAGCGAAGGTGAACGTCTTCACGTCATGGGTTTCCTGATGGATATCGACACAGATTAGATCTTCATCGATATCGCGGTTCCAGAGGGCCGCAAGCTTTCCGGCGGCAGGAAAAGCGCTTTTTTTAGTATCCATGGGCGCGCATCCGGTCGATGTACCATGTCGCGAACTTGTCGAGGTTGGTTTCGGTGAAGGGCGAATAGGGACCGGGAATGTAGGCTGGGTCCTCGACGCCGGCATGGTTGCGGGCAACAAGTTCGGCATCCTGGTCGGTGGTCGCCACCCAGACGCTGGTCAGTTTCTCAAGATCGTAGTCTACGCCCTCGACGGCATCCTTGTGGACCAGCCATTTGGTTCGCACAAGTGTCGTGTCCGCCGAAAGTGGAATGATGGTCGAGACGACGGCGTGATCGCCCATGAAATGCTTCCAGCTGTTGTGGCCCCACAGATGGGTGTCGCCAAGATCCTTCCGGGTTATAGAGCCCAGCAGTTTCGCCGAGGCTGCGGTGGCATCCGGTGTCTGGGATTCGCCTGCGCCGGAAATAATCAGCCGCTGCGTGCGAAAGTTTGTCGAGCAAAAGACCAGCTGCTCGACAGCTGCCGACGGGTAGCCGTCGTTTTCCCATTGCTCCGTCCGCTTGGCGTAGAGCTCAAAATGTTCTTCCGCTTGGGCGCGATCGTCGGGGCTCAGCGTCTCAGGATCGAAGCCGAAATCGAGATCGACGAAGGAAACGCAAAGTTCGGGATGGTTGGCGGAACAGTGGTAGCATTCCCGGTTGTTCTCGATCGTGAGCTTCCAGTTGCCATGCTCGATCACGTCGGTTTCGTAGGCAACCTTGGCATTGCGGACGTCATAGGGCGCAAGTCGCTCTGCCATGACATGCTCGAGGTGCCCGATGTCTTCCGGCGGATGTTCGGACAGGCAGATGTAGATCAGGCCGCCGATCGACTTTAACGTCACCGGCTTGAGGCTTCGACATTCCTTGTCGAAGCCCTTGCCCATGTGCGGTGCATGGCTGAGTTCGCCCGTCAGCTCATAGGTCCACGTGTGGTAGGGACAGACGAGCTTGGACACGATCGTCTTTCCCGCATCCAGCAGTCGCGAGCCGCGGTGACGACAGACATTGTGCACAACCCGGATCTGCCCGTCATCGTCGCGCAGAAGTATAAGGCTCGTCTTGCCGATGTCGATCACCGTCGCGTCACCCGCTTCGGGCACGTCGCACTCAAGACCGATGCAGATCCAGTGCCGGCGGAAGAACACGTCAAGATCGGCCTCGAAAACGTCTTCCCTGGTATAAAGGCCCGCCGGGAGTGAGTGCCCCAGAGCTCTCGCGTCCAAAAGCGACGAGATCGAAGACGCGAATGTCTGCAGCATGATTCCACCTTATGTTTTCGTCGGAATTCGAGGTTATTGCAGGGCAGTGTATTGCAGCGACACCGGCGTTCAACGGCACAAATATACATGTTTGACATTACCCAAAGTAATGCGAATATGATTGGAAGATAAGTGAGATCGCGTTGGCAAATCTAAGAAAAAAGCTCCCGCCTTTGACAGCGCTGACGGCATTCGAAGCAGCCGCCCGTTTATCCAGCTTCACGCGGGCGGCTGCCGAACTTGGCGTAACCCAGGCGGCCGTCAGTCGACAAATCCATCTGTTGGAGGAGGATTTCGGCTTCCCCCTGTTTCATCGGCTTCATCGCAGGATCGAACTGACGGAAAAGGGCAGGCTGCTTTCGACAGCAACGGGCGAAGCATTCAACCTCATTGCCGACACGGTAACGGAGCTGAATGCCGAAGGTCCGGATGACGAACTGGCGATTTCGGCCACGATTTCGTTTTCGCACTTCTGGCTGATGCCAAGAATTGCGGCATTCGCTCGGGCCCATCCTGCCGTCAAGCTTCGCATCATCACGCAGGACGCGAGAACGCGCCTCGATGTAAACGATGTGGATTTGGCCATCCGCTATGGAATGGGAACATGGTCGGACGGTCAGGCCGAACTGCTCTTTGACGATGAGGTTTTTCCGATCTGCAGCGCGGAATACGCGCTTGCGAATTCTCCGGTTGTTGTGCCAGATGATCTTGTCAGCCATCCGCTGATTTCGAGCGACACGGACGATCCCACGTGGACAGGCTGGGAGGAATGGCTCGCAGCCTTCTCTGTCAAGGTTCCCAAGAAAGGCCGTGGTCTTCGATGCAGTTTCTACACCGAGGCTATATATGCCGCGATGAACGGCCAGGGCGTCGCGCTTGGATGGAGCCGCCTCGTCGGCGACCTGCTTCAGCAAAATCGGCTGGTGCGCCTTGCTGATGTGTCCATCCGCCCCCGCGCTGCCTATTTTGTAGTTGTGCCGACCCGCAAACGCCAGAAGGAGACTGTTCAATTCTTCATAGAGTGGCTTCGTGCTGTTGCTGTTTGATAGCCTGAGTGGTCGAAACTACACGACCATGCCCCAACCTTTTGTAACGTTCTACGAGAACCACATCGATTTTCTAAATATTGGTTTTTACTACATCAACTGGATCGTAGGTTCGATACCTTTCAAGGCGCGAGACCTTCAGATGCTCATTTTGCCATCGCAATTTTCATCTCATCTGACCAGATTCTTGGCCGATAGTCTTCTAAGCTAATATGGACAAGGGTGAGCCTCGCTTCCAAGCGAACTTCGTCGTTACTCTCTGCATTGATCAGAAGTGTGACGCTGGTTTTTCCAATCCGGTCCACCGCAAGCGCGAAGCTCAATATTTCGCCAAGTCGACTGACCTGACGAAAATCGATGGAAAGAGAAACAACGGGGATCGCCGTTCTGTTTGTCACATGGATTTCAGCGAAACTTGTGCCGACCACCTTTGCAAACCAATCCTCGACGGTCGCGTTTAGCATCTCAACATAGCGGGGATAGGAAACAATTCCAGCAGGATCGCAGAGCGGTCACGGCCTAAGAGTATTGGCTCCATATCGCTTCGTTCTGGTAACGCTGCCGATGAGCCATTGGTAATCCCGAACTACCATGGTGACGAATACGATCGGAGAATGTCGCTGACGTCGATCGAGACGACACGCGAGATCCTCTCGCAGTCAGCCATAGCGAAGTATATCAAAATTGAGCGTCTGCCGGCCAGATGCGAAGTCCAAAGAGGATATCATGGCTTATATTCGCCAATATGCCTGCTGTGACTATCATCCGGTCGGGACGTGCAAAATGGGCGTTGATGAAGAGGCAGTGGTCGATCCGCAACTCCGCGTCAGAGGCGTACGCGGCTTGCGCGTCGCCGACTCATCTATCATGCCTGTCCTTTTAAGTGGCAATACGAACGGTCCAAGTATGATGATCGGAGAGAAGGCAGCCGATCTGATTAGGGACAATGTTTCGCGGACTGTCGTACAGGATCATCGGATTATGACTTAGCATTTGGCGCTAGATTATCAGTGCTGCAGGTTCGGTTCCCATCAAGGTGAAGACGACCGGCAGTGCCTATGCAGATGCGGAGATTGTTTACGCATCTTCATAGGCGATGTAGATCAGCTATTCATCCGACCGGCTATGCAGCTTGCCAAACCTGATTGAGGATTTTCGCCGCAAGCGCCGCTTTGTCCTGCGGCAGGAAACGACCGTAGTGCTGCTGAACGACATCCGGTGTGTCCTGGATGGCATTACTGGCTTGCTCGTACGACCCCGTCTGCTTAAGGATACGCGTTGCCAGAATATCCCGAAGATTATGCGGTCCGTGCGGCAGCAACCCCTTGATGGCGCCGCGCCCGGTATGGGGATTGTAGATCCCATAGCGTTGGATCACGGTTCGCCAAGCCTCATAGAATTTCGTCGAGTCGTACGCTGCGTCCAGACTGGTCGTCTTCACTGTCTTGACGAACAGGGTGCCAGGATCCTTTGCCGGACCAAGCAGCACACCGCGATGGCGATCGATATAGGCCTCGAGGTATTTGTAGAGGTCGAGCAGGTCCGGTAGGATCAGCCGGAACGGCTTTTGCCCGAAGAAGGATGAGGCTGAGTTCTTGAAGGCGACCGACGGGATGAGGACCTCCCATCCGTTCTCTCGATCGCTCCAGCGCAGCTCGCCGCATTTCATGTCTTCAAGCCGTCGCTCTGATGTCGGAAAATGCCCGCGTGGGCACAAGCGAAGCTGTCGAAGGTTCTTCTGGCGAAGTCCCAGATGCAGGCCGAGGCGAAGCAGCAGAAACGAACGGACAGCCTCTGCGGCCGGTCGGGGATAACGGTTTTCGTCCGGCATGCGCTTCAGGATCTCGTCTGTTATCTTCCGATATTCCGCGAGCGGGCTATCGGCTTCTAGGATCACCATGATCGGCTCGAACGGGTCGCGATGCACACGCATGACCCGCTGGATTTCCTTCGTGCGATTGGCGGCATGCCGGTGGAATGCATCGCATGCGCCGTGCCAGTCGCGCGCCGCAAACTCTATCTCCTCCGGCGCGATCAGCCCTTCGATTGGCTGAACCTTCTTCAACAATTCTGGATGCTGGCGTATCCAGCCGACTTCGGCACGGGTCAGCGCCATTGCCACCATCAGCATGTCTTCTTCCCACTTTGTATAAAAGCACGCCGCTGCTCGCGCCATTGCAGGTACCAATCCCAGAAGCCGGGAAAGATCAGTAGGCCAAAGGTCAGTTGACTGAGAGGAACGCCGCGTCCTTTGACAACGCCGGCGGGCGAGGCGGCGAGCGCCCCGAACATCAGCCCGAGATGCTCGATCTTCTGCGATGCCGTTTCCTCGCCCCATACGCCGTTGCGTTGAAATCCGATCGCCGTCAGCGTCGATGTCTTGAAGCGGATCAGATCGGCCATCTCCATAGCCAGCCGCGGCGGCGCATCGACGACGCCTGACAGAAGACTAGGATCTTCAAAGGTTTCCGTATTGTGGCTCGTGCTGTCTGGAATGATTTGCGATCGGGGTGACAGGGCTCCTCCGCCATATATGACGCCTGGAAACCGAATTGCATAACGCTGTTTGATCGCCGCCGCCTGGTAGCGGCGATAGTCGGTTGAGCCCGAGATGATCATGCGGCGCACCCATTCGATGATTTCCTCCCGCTTGGAGAATGGCAGGCTGCTGAAATCGTCCGGAAGATGCCAAGCGAGTCGTCGACGTTCCGCGGCACTGATGTCACCCATATCATGGCCGTAAAGGGAGCGGGATTGGTGCGGCAACTTCGCCTTGAAATAGCCTTGCACCAATTGATATCGCCGCTCGATGCGGGACAGGATCTCGAAGCTCTTCAGAGATCGGGGCACGCGCTCGCCCTGAACCCATGACAGCAGAGTTTATGGAATGGCCCGCCCCTTTCCCCAGCGTCTGTTATGATGCTGGCGTGTGAAAGGAAGAAAGGAACGGGCCAATGAACATAATGATCCTCGGAATTGATCTGGGCAAGAGCTCTTGCAGCGTAGTTGGTGTCGACGCAACCGGCGCGGTAGTCACTCGTCGGACGTTGCGTCGCCAGACACTGATTGATTACGTAGCGAAGCTCCCGGTTTGCGTGGTCGCAATGGAAGCATGCTGCGGTGCCCATCATCTGGGCCGCCTGTTTGCGAGACAAGGCCACGAGGTCCGGTTGATGTCGCCGGAGTACGTTCGCCCGTATATCAAAGCCCAGAAGAACGACGACCGGGATGCTGAGGGTATTGCCGAAGCTGCATCTCGACCAACCATGCGTTTTGTCGATCTTAAGAGCGAGGAGCAACTCGACATCCAGACGCTGCATCGCGTGCGTTCTCGCCTTGTGACCGAACGAACGACCCTCATCAATCAGCTTCGCGCGATCCTGCTGGAGCGTGGGGTAATCTTTCCGGTTGGGAGGCGAAAACTCGAGCTTGGCGTGGATGACATGCTTGCAGGGAGCAATGAGGTATTGTCGTCGCGACTGTGCCAGCTGGTTGGCGAGTTGCGTGCAGAATGGAACGAACTCGACACGAAGATCGCAGCCTTGAATACCGAATTTATTCAGTTGGCTCGCGATGATGCCGCTATGCGCAGGCTGACATCTATCCCTGGAATCGGTGTGCTCAATGCAACGGCCCTGGTCGCTGCGGTGGGTGATGCGAGCAGCTTCACCAAAGCTCGGGATCTGGGTGCTTGGCTCGGATTGGTCCCCAGACAGTACAGTACCGGCGGTAAACCCCGACTGCTTGGGATATCAAAACGGGGCAACACCTATTTACGCACTCTGCTCATTCATGGTGCTCGCGCGGCATTACCGTCGCTTTCAACGAGTGACACGCCTCTCGGGCGATGGCTGAAGGCCATGATAGAGCGAGGCGTACACCGTAACGCTGTGATTGTAGCGCTGGCAAACAAGCTGGCAAGGATAGCGTGGGCCGCCTTGCGCAAAGAAACAGCTTTTGACCGCAGTTACCCGATAGCTGCGTAATCGGATCGGCTACGCACTATGAAACGCGTAGCCCAACGAGGTTTGCAGGAAGGATCGTGAAGATGGCCTGACAGTCGAACGGCGTTTGGAAAGCCCGGTTGAAAAAATGGCACTGGGTGCCGAAGTGTTTATTGGGGCTCTGAACGTGCGGATGTCCATCTTGGCCATGAGCTTACTCATGAGACCGTATACGTTGACGCAGACTGATCAGCAAATCGTAGAATCCTCTTGCAAGCGGGGCGGGCCATACGTTTTTCATCGAAAGTCTCGCCCAGGCGAACGACGGCGCGGTAAAGTTGCCAATAGCTCTCGCCGAACCGGCGCATCTGATAAATGAGCGCATCCTGAAAGCTGGCCGGATCATCGATCGTATCGAACAATGGCTCAGGAAAAGGATTGATCGGTCTCGGTTGTGGCCCTTTGGGCACTGACGGAGATGGAGCCGGTGTCTTGTCGGAGAAATTTTGCCGCGGCCTGGAGCGCGTGGTGGTTTCCGACTTGCGTGGAACGGTAATGTGCGATTTTGCACGTGGTTTTTTGGACCGTATGTCCTCGGTGGCAGGTGCCGCTCCGAGCCAGCGGATAATCGCATCCAAACCTGGATGCAGCTGCTTCTTCAACTCTGCCGTCAATTCGCCTTCAATCCCGCATGCCTGGCCAATGGCCGTCCAGTCCATGCGACCATTCACGATCGGTGGTGGCTGGCGGTGGATGACAAGACCGATGAGATAGGGCCGAATGTTTTCCAGCACCCGCTTTGGGGCGATGGGCGCAATGCGCACCTCGCAGAAGTCCGAGATTTTTTGTTGAAAGTGATGAATTGAAAGATCGTGTTTTGCCATGCTCTTATTCCGTGCTCTCGGCCCCAGTGCCGAGAGCGGGCGGGAATAGGAGCGGACATTTAACAAAAGGTTTTTCGGCGGCTGTGAGCAGTTCCGCGCAGGTGTTCAAGAGCAGTTAAAACGAGACGAGAAATGGCGAAGACCAGCCCTACAAGCTATGGCATTTGTCATTCATTTGCATTATGATCCAGCGAAAGTGGAGATCGATATGGCTGCAAATGCACTAGTACAAACTCGTATTGATGCCGAGGTTCGGGATCGTGCCTCAGCAGTGCTGGGAAATATGGGGCTTACGGTATCGGACGCGGTCCGTATCTTACTCACCCGGACCGCCAACGAGGGCGCGCTGCCGCTGGAGCTTCTTTCAGGCAGCGAGGCTCATGACGCTTGGTTTCGCACCAAGGTACTTGAAGCGTTGAACGATACTCGGCCGGACGTCTCGGATGATGAAGTTGAGGCACTTTTTGCTGAACGTCGAGCGGCGGCCCGTCTTAACGTGGATGCTCGCAAGTCGTGAAGCTTACCTGGTCCGCCTTCGCGTTATCGGATCGCGACGCTATCTTCACATATATAGAAGCAGAAAATCCGTCAGCCGCCATTCTGGTTGACGAACGGATCGTTGCTGCCGTCCGCCGCTTGATAGATTTCCCCGCGAGCGGTCGTGTTGGCAGAATTGCCGGCACGCGCGAACTGGTCATTAACGGCACGCCGTACGTCGCGGCCTATGCAATTACCGAAACAACGGTCCGTATTCTTCGCGTCCTACATGGCGCGCAGGAATGGCCAGACACCTTGCCAACGAGCTAGACTTTGTTCTCGGTGCTGAGAAACAACAAGTCGTTGGTTCGAATCAAATCAAGGCGTGAAAAGCTTCTTATCAGTTTCCGGAATTTGTCCGCCCACCGGCGCTGAAATCCCCGCGAAGGTGCAATAGGTGGCGTCGCCTGCCGATACGGGTGGCTGATGCGTTCCGGGGCGCCAGCGGACGCAACTTACCCCAGCATTGAAATGTACAGTTCTTAGCGGAGATCAGCACACAGAGGTCCATATCCCATCAAGGCGTGAAAATTAGGACTTGAACCCCGTCGCTTGGTTCTCAGCCGTTGAAAAACGGCGAGGTCTTTGACCGCGGTCAGTCTTCGGTAGCTAGGGAAGGTGACAGCCCGTTGCCGAACACAAATTTGCGGGGGAAGCGCTCTGATAGGCCCCAATGACCTTGTCATCGCACAGCATCAGGGAAACTGACATGCAAACCCTACTCCAAACTGCCTGGTGTCGCCGAATTACTATTTCTATTAAACGGCCCTGACGATCATCTCGTTTAATAGCATGCCGGTGGGACTGGTGGGAAGTCCGAGGTCACGCACGCTGCTCATATGGTTGGCACCAATAATCGACCTCTTGGACACCGCCTGACCCTGCATCTCCAGCACCATCACAAAATCACTCGCCTGCTTGTGAAATGGAGGAGTTTCGTCCGCACCAACCGCGACTGTCACGCGACAGTCCCGGTCAAAGGTCTGTAACATCGGCGAAAAGGCCAAGACTTCCTCATCCGTGATGCCGATTTCGTCAGCCAAGAATGATTTCTGAAGCGGCTTGAGATCATAAAGGCCACCTAACAAAAACGCCGCAGCGAAACCTGACCGCTCTTCCTGCCTGTTGAACAGGAAGGTTGCGAGGTGAGCTCCGGCCGAGTGTCCGCTAACGGTCAGACGTGACGTATCGCCACCGTACGTGTGTATGGTGTCGACCACCCATCGCTTCGCGCGGCGCACCTGGTCAACCAAAACAGACATACGGACACTTGGCATCAGGGCGTAGTCGACGATGACAGCGATAGCCCCGGCATTCGTCACGGTGTTGGCAACGTAGGAATAGTCTCGTTTCGAGAACATTCTCCAGTAGCCCCCGTGAATAAACATATGGACGGGCAGATTTTCCCGTGAGCCTTCCGGGAAGAATATGTCGATGGTCTCGGAGGGACCGTCCCCATATTGAACGTCCGCTGCCATAGGTACCCTGTCGCGGGTTCGGGCGCTCGACGCGACAGTCTCCTCGACGATCGCGTCGAACTCGGCGACATGTGCTCGAATGCGGAACGGGTCATTTTCCAAAGTTTCCGCTCCTCGCGTTTTTAAAAGCTGGTAGCGATATATTTTGCTTCCATGAATTCGGCAATGCCGTGGTGCTGCCCGCCTTCGCGTCCGAGACCGCTCTGCTTGACGCCGCCGAAGGGTGCCGCGGGGTCCGAAACCAATCCTCTGTTTAGAGCGATCATCCCTGCTTCCAGGGCAGAGGCGACACGAAGTCCGCGACCCACGTCACGCGTATAGACGTAGGCGGCTAGACCATATTCTGTATCGTTGGCGCGGCGGACAGCTTCTTCCTCGCTCTCGAAACGATAGAGGGGTGCGACCGGACCAAAAATTTCCTCGTGTGCCATCTCGGAAGTGGTTGGAACATCGACAAGAACAGTTGGCGGGTAGAAGAAACCGGGACCTTCGGGTGGTTCCCCGCCGCACAGAACGCGCGCACCTTTCGTTTTCGAATCCTCGACCAGGCGGCCGATCTTTTCGACGGCTTTGCGTGTGATCATCGGCCCGCATTCGGTTATCCCTTCGATGCCCGCGCCGACCTTCATGGCGGCCATGCGTTTCGACAAGCCATCGGCAAAAGCGTCGTATATTCCGGACTGGACATAGAATCGGTTGGCGGCGGTGCAGGCTTCCCCGGCATTGCGCATTTTCGCAATCATCGCCCCTTCCAGCGAGGCTTCCAGGTCCGCATCGTCAAACACGAGAAATGGCGCATTCCCGCCGAGTTCCATGGAACAGGAGATCACGTGCCTTGCCGCTTCAGAAAGCAGATGGCGACCCACACCCGTCGAGCCCGTGAACGAAAGCTTTTTGACACGTGGGTCCGCCAATATCTCGGCGGTAACAAGACCTGGTGTGCTGGTCGTGATCACATTGACGACGCCCGGAGGAACCCCCGCTTCTTCATAGATCGCCGCAAGCGCATAGGCTGTCAGCGGCGTTTCACTGGCAGGCTTGAGGATGACAGTGCATCCGGCGGCGAGGGCAGGAGCAATTTTCCGGGTTGCCATAGCTGCAGGAAAATTCCAGGGGGTTATAAGCAGGCAAATGCCGATCGGCTGGTAGTCCACGATAATGCGGTTTGTCCCGGCGGGTGCGATCCCGAATTCCCCGGTAATGCGAACGGCTTCTTCCGCGTTCCATCGGAAGAATTCGGCAGCATAAGCGACCTCGCCACGTGCGTCGCGCAGGGCCTTGCCGTTTTCCATCGAAATCAAGGTCGCGAGCATCTCCGAGCGTTCGACCATAAGTTCGAAACAACGGCGCAGGATTTCGGAACGCTTGCGGGGAGGGGTCGCGCGCCACGAAGGTCCTGCGCCTGCCGCAGCGTCAACGCAGAGCCGCGCATCTTCGACCGTCGCGTCGGGGACTGCGGCGAGGCGTTCGCCAGTAGACGGATCGATAACATCGATTTCGAGGCCGTTGCCCGATGGCTGCCAGGCTCCGTTGATATACAGGCCGCGTGAAGCGGCAGAGATATCTGGCATGTGATGGGTCTGGGGTGTTTTCTGTGCGATGGTCATGTCGTTCCTCGATAATCAAATGGCGGAGGCGGCGAGATCGCCGTCATAGGCAGCACGAACAAGACGTTTCATCGCGTCAAGATCGAAAGGGCGGGGATTGTTCTTTATCAGCCTGTCGATGCCGAAGGCCTGCTCTGCGGTCCAATCGATCTTGTCGACCGGAAGACCCAGGTCAGCCAGTGTCCGGGTGATCCCAATCGCTGCGAATAGCCTACGTATCTCTTCGATCGCCGCTTTTGCCTGATCTTCAACGCTTCCGGAGGTATCAAGACCAAGAGCATTTCCGACCTCAGCCATTTCGACAGCAGAGACGGACCGGTTATAGTTCATCACATATGGCATCATGGTTGCCACGCCCAGGCCATGCGCCGTGTGCGTGAGGGCTCCCGCTGGGTATTGAATGGCGTGCGCTGCGGCCGTGCCGGCCGTGCCAAATGCACAGCCTGCAGCCAATGCCCCCATCATGACGTCGGCTCTGGCGTCCTCATCTGTCCCGTCCTTGCAAGCTTTCTCAAGGCTTCGCCCAAGAAGTTTGATCGCGAGAAGCGCAAAGTGGTCGGTGAGAGCACTTTTGCCGATGAATACATGTTTTTGTGCTAGCTCGTGGCCGTTGCCACGTCGCGCTGCGGTATACGCTTCGATCGCATGGGTAAGAGCGTCCGCGCCGGCGATGGCAGTCAACCGTCGCGGGCAGGTCATGGTGAGTTCCGGGTCGCAAATCGCTGACGTCGCTATCAGGTACGGGCTCGAAATACCGACCTTCAGTGTCCGCTCGGAATCGGAAATCACGGCAACGGGCGTCACTTCGGATCCAGTTCCAGCCGTGGTAGGAACGGCAATGATGGGAAGGATTGGCCCTGGAACTTTAAATTCGCCGTAGTAGTCCTGAAGGCGTCCGCCATGGCTTAGCAACAATGCCGCGCATTTCGCCATGTCCAAACAGCTCCCCCCGCCAATCCCAATCACCATATCGGGACTAAATGCTCTCGCCTGGTCGACGCAAACGGCCACCGTGTCTTGGGGTACGTCTGGCTCCACTGCATCGTAGACCACGACTTCGACAGATGCCGACTTCAACCCTGCAACCATCTCGGCGAAGATGGCCGTTGACGCAAACCGCTCGTCGGTACAGATGAGAGCCCTTTTCCCGAGCTTTGCAGCAACGGCCGGCAACGCGCCCCTTTGGCCCTTTCCGAACAGAATTTCGTGTGGAAGCCGGATGGCGGCGAAAAGTGTCATCTTGCATGTCCTTTGGAGAGCGCATCGCTAGAATAAGAGAGGTCGATCAGTTCCTGCCAGAGGCGGGGCGCGATCTCGAAGCCGTTAAGTAGAACGTCTCGACGCCTTGCCGCGGAACGATCGCCGGGCACCGTGACCGGAACAGTTGGATCTGCGGGTATCGAGGCGCGGACGAGGTCGAGAAAGGACGACAATCGAAGCAGCAGGTCCGGTTGGCTACCGATGTCGATCGCAATGAAGACATCCCCCTTGTTGCAGATGGCGGCTGCATCAAGGGTTCCGCGGACGTCAGGTGACAGCGCCGACCCCGCCAATGCGGCGACCATCAGCTCCAGCGCCATTCCCAGAGCGTAGCCCTTGGCGTCGCCAAATGGCGCAATCGCGCCCTTCTTAGCCTGCCGTGCGTCGGTTGTAGGCTGGCCGAATTCATCTCGCGCCCAACCCAAGGGGATCGACATCCCGTTGGCGGCGTGATGGTGGATTTTTCCCATGGAGACGATGCCTGTCGCAAGATCGACCACCATCGGCCGACCTGCCGTTGGAACAGCGATCGCCAGGGGATTGGTTCCGAGAACGGCGCGGGTACCGCCGTGGGGATGAACAAGCGCTTCGCTAGAGGAAAGAGCCAGGCCGATTTGGCCATGTGCAGCGATACTTTCAACGTAATGCGCCAGCATTCCCAAATGGTTCGAATTTCGAATGCCGCACACCGCGATCCCCGAGCTTCGAGCTTTATTGGTCAACTGTCGCAGGGCAGAGGTGGCCACCACCGGACCAAGTCCCTTAAGTCCATCAACCTCTAGGAATGATGGCGAGCGCCAACTTGCGTATCCTTCTGTTCGAGGATCGATAAGGCCGCGTTCGATGCGCGTCAGGATTCGAGGCAGCCGTTGGAGCCCATGGGAGGGATGGCCCTTCAACTCCGCCTCTACAAGGGTTTCAGCTTGTATTTCAGCTTTCGCAGAGGGCGTGCGACGTTCTTCCAAAAGCTTGGTCGCCAACCCCATCGCTTCGACGTGTGATACCCTCATAAACGCTCCGATATAAAATCCTATAGGATATGGGATTGCATATACGGCACCATCGTGCTAGCTGTTGGTCATGTCAAGAGGCAAGATATGCAAAGCAGAAATTCGATGAGCCTGACCGAAACGCCTGACCACAGTGGCTTTATCCAGCGTAGCAACAGCTTGGCTGGGAGCGTCTATGAGGCGATTTTCGCCCAATTGATGTCACTGAAAATTGCACCCGGCGCCCGGATCACTGTCGATAATATGGTGCGGGAGCTAAACGTCTCTCAGACACCGATCAGAGAGGCGCTCGGAAGGCTTGAGGGCGAGGGGTTGGTAGTCAAGACCCATCTGATCGGATATAGCGCCGCGCCACAAATTACCCGCCGAAGGTTCGATGAACTCTACGTGCTGCGTCTTCTGCTTGAGCCTGACAGCGCAGCAAGGGCTGCGGCGGCAATGGATGAGGCAAAGCTGGCGGTACTGCGAGAAGCTGCAGGCGTCATGGGTCGCCGCGAAGGCGCCGACGAGCGTATCCGCTACTCGACGTTCGCCCGTCAGGACGCCATCTTCCATGACAAGATCCTTGAGCTCGCCGGGAATGAACTCATCCGCGAAACGTTGAACCATCAGCATACCCATTTCCATATTTTCCGTCTGATGTTTCATTCAAGAGTGACCGAAGAGGCACTCGATGAGCACGAGGCCTTGCTGGCAGCGTTTGCTGCGGGCGACGCGTCAGCAGCAGAAAAAGCGATGCGGATCCACTTGGAGCATTCGCGCGACCGCCTGCTTCCGGCCTTCGAGTGAGGGCCACCATGTCGGCTGTTTTAAGTTTCCAACGGGACAAAGGCGACGTGTCGAACGGCGATCGCCCGCTGCTTCAGCCCGCCTTGCAGGCAGAGAGAATGTCAAAGAACTACGGCCCGGTGACAGTCCTTTCCGACGTTTCGCTTGATGTCTTTCCAGGCGAAATTCACGCCATCATCGGCGAGAACGGCGCGGGCAAGTCGACCTTTATGCGGCTACTGTCAGGTTACGCGGAACCGACGTCCGGAAAAATAACGGTCGAAGGTCAAGAGGCAGATTTCACAAAACCAGAACACGCACAGCAGGCCGGTATTGTCCTTGTGCACCAGGAAATTCTCCTCGCGGATGGACTGACTGTAGCAGAAAACCTTTTTCTCGGACGCGAACTCATGCGCAACGGGATGGTCGATGACCGGGCTATGCGACGAATTGCCATCGAGAAGCTCAGCGAGCTGGGCTGCAAGGTCTCCCCGAACGCATTGGTTCGCAACATTGCGCTTGCCGATCGGCAGCTCGTGCAAATCGCCCGCGCACTTCTCGATGACTACAAGGTCGTCATCTTCGATGAGCCGACCGCCGTTTTGACGGGCGACGAAGTCGAGCGGCTTCTTGGGATCATTTTGCAACTCAGGGAGCAGGGTGCCGCCGTACTCTACATCAGCCACCGTCTGGACGAGGTACAGCGCCTTGCCGACAAGGTGAGCGTGCTTCGGGATGGCAAGCTCGTGGGAACGTATCCTGGCACTGGCCTCACGCAAATGGACATGGCCCGCCTCATGGTCGGCCGTGATCTTGCTGCCCTTTACCCAGAGAAGCGCAATATAGCATCGGGATCCCCAGCGCTGGAGGTGCGAGGCTTGGTCGTGCCTGGCTACGCCAAAGACATATCGTTCAACGCGCGGAAGGGAGAAATCCTCGGGTTTGCAGGTATGATCGGTGCGGGTCGAACCGAGGTGTTCGAAGGCATCATGGGCCTGAGAGCCGCCAGTGGATCGGTCTCCCTCGACGGTAAGTCCATCGACATCCGCTCGCCCCGAGCAGCCATGGATGCCGGAATCGGCTACCTTACAGAAGACCGTAAAGGAAAGGGCCTTCTGCTTCACGAGCGGCTTGCGCCTAATCTCACACTTTCAGCGCTGTCGCGGTTCCATCCGGGCCTAGTGATGCGACGGGCTCGCGAGCAGACCGCGCTCGTTGACGCCGTGAACGAGTACGACATCCGACTGAAGACGCTCGGTGTGAAGGCGGGTCAGCTTTCGGGTGGCAACCAGCAGAAACTCCTGCTGGCTAAAGTTCTCATGACCAGTCCATCGCTCGTCGTCATTGATGAGCCCACACGTGGCATCGACATCGCCAACAAGGCGCAGATCTACGCCTTCATCCACCGCCTGGTCGGGGAGGGCAGGACCTGCATCGTCATCTCATCGGAAATGCAGGAGCTGATCGGCATCTGCGATCGAATCCTAGTGATGCGCGAGGGGCGTATCACAGGCGAGGTAACCGGAGCCCGCATGACTGAACACGAGATTGCGCTCCTGGCGACCAGCAATATGACGACAGCAGAGAGTCAGGGAGGAAAGACATGAGTGCGATTGTAGGATCGACGCGGCTTCGACAGGAACGGGAATGGAACATCGGCTGGGCAGATGTGGGACCGTTTCTGGCGCTGCTGGCACTACTGGTCATAGGCTTCGTCATCAATCCGGATTTTCTTTCAGCGACCAATCTTGGAAATGTAATCACCCGAAGCGCGTTCATCGCCATCATAGCCGTTGGCGCAACGTTCGTTATCTCGTCGGGGGGACTGGATCTCTCCGTTGGTTCGATGGCGGCCTTCATCACGGGCATCACCATCCTTTTCATGAACAGTATGGCACCCGAGTGGGGTCTCTCGGCAATTCCAGCCGGGATGGTCGTGGCGATCGTGGTTGGCACCGCTTGCGGTCTTATGAACGGTCTGATCGTCACTGTCGGCAAGATCGAGCCATTCATTGCGACGCTTGGGACAATGGGCATCTTCCGGGCCCTGATCACCTACATGTCGGACGGTGGCACGATCCCGATCGACCGCAGCCTGCGTGAGGCCTATCGCCCCGTCTACTTCGGTACAGTTGGTGGAGTGCCGCTTCCAATCCTGATCTCGATTGCGGTCGCAGCCGTTGCCTCATTCGCTCTCTACAAGATGAAGTACGGGAGAAAGTGTGCGGCGGTCGGGGCAAACGAAGATGTCGCCCGCTACTCCGGTATATCGATCATCAAAACCCGCACCATTGCCTATGCGATCCAGGGCGCTTGCGTCGCGATTGCTGCGATCTGCTACGTTCCCCGCCTGGGAGCAGCGACGCCCACAACCGGTGTCCTGTGGGAACTCCAGGTCATCACCGCCGTCGTTATCGGCGGCACGGCACTCCGCGGTGGCAAAGGTCATGTCTGGGGTACGGTAGCGGGTGCCGTCATTCTCGAGCTGATTGCCAACCTGATGGTCCTGTCGGATTTCGTCTCGGAGTACCTCGTAGCAGGGGTGCAAGGGGTCATCATCATCATCGCTATGCTCATTCAAAGATTTTCGAAATAATCCGTGTCCGGACCGCATGGGTGCTTAATTTTGGGTCCAATTCTGGGAGGAATGTATGTTTAAGAGTAAATTGATTGCGGCCGCGGCCATTGGCACCGTTTTAGTTGCGAGCCACGCGTTCGCAGCAGATAAAAAGGTGGTCGCCGTATCGATCCCGGCAGCCGATCACGGCTGGACCGCAGGCGTTGTCTACCATGCGCAGGCTGCCGCTAAGGAAATAAACGCTGCCTTTCCGGATGTTGAAGTGGTCGTAAAAACATCACCATCCGCAACGGCTCAGGTGAGCGCTTTGGAGGATCTCTCTGCGGGCCGCAAACTCGACGCCCTCGTTATCCTGCCATATTCCTCTGAGGAGCTGACGACCCCGGTCAAGGCCGTCAAAGACGCCGGAACCTTTATCACGGTCGTCGATCGTGGTCTGAGCGACGCCTCGATCCAGGACCTGTACCTTGCGGGTGACAACATCGCGGTCGGTCGCAATACTGCCAAGTACATGATCGATAAACTGGGCGGCAAGGGCAACCTCGTCGTTCTGCGCGGCATCCCGACCGTCATCGACGACGAGCGCATCAAGGGTTTCAACGACGCCATCCAAGGCACCGAACTGAAAGTCCTGGATATCCAATATGCGAACTGGAACAGCGACGAAGCCTTCAAACTGATGCAGGACTACCTCGCGAAGTATCCGCAGATCGACGCGGTCTGGGCCAATGATGACGACATGCTTCTCGGCGTACTCGAAGCTGTCAAGGAGTCTGGCCGTAAGGACATCAAGCTCGCGCTCGGCGGCAATGGCATGAAGGACATCGTCAAGAAAGTCATCGACGGCGACGCGATGACCCCGGTCGAGACGCCCTATCCGCCCGCAATGATCAAGACGGCAATCTACATGACCGTCGCAAATCTGATTGGCCAAGCGCCAGTACGCGGAACAGTCAAGCTCGACGCACCACTGATCACCCAGGAAAATGCGCAGGAATACTATTTCCCCGATTCCCCGTTCTAACCACTACCCTAAACCGGGGCGGCCCATGCCGCCCCACTGCATGCAGCAAGAGGAGCAGATAATGCCAGGCAAGAAAATACTGATGCTGACAGGTGAATTCACCGAGGAATATGAGATCTTCGTGTTCCAGCAGGCGATGGAAGCGATCGGACATACCGTCCACGTCATCTGCCCGGACAAGAACGCGGGTGACCTGATCAAGACGTCATTGCACGATTTTGAGGGCGACCAGACATACACCGAAAAGCTCGGCCACTTCTTCACTATCAACAAGACGTTCTCGGAAGTGGAAAAACAGCTGGACCAGTATCACGCGGTTTATGCCGCAGGCGGCCGCGGCCCGGAATACATCCGCACCGACAAGCGCGTTCAGGCTATTGTCCGGCACTTCCACGAGACAAAGAAGCCGATTTTCACGATCTGCCACGGTGTTCAAATTCTGATCGCCGTCGACGGCGTTGTGCGCGGCAAGAAGGTGGCGGCACTTGGGGCCTGCGAGCCTGAGGTGACGCTGGCCGGCGGTACCTATGTCGATCTCTCGCCGACTGAGGCCTATGTCGATGGCACCATGGTATCGGCGAAAGGATGGACTGCATTGGCCGCGTTCATCAGGGAATGTCTGAAGGTTCTTGGAACGGAAATCCGCCATAGCGAAGATGTGGCCAAGGCCGCCTGAGGCAACTCAGCAGACAATGTCTGATCATGAAATGGCCGCCGAGAAGGCGGCCATTTGATTTTACAATAGCCTCGATCATTCTGCCTGCGTTCTATTAAATATCATGCGTCTTGATCAATGATTGTGTCGTGGCAACTTTTCCGCAAGCTTGCGGAATTCCGGGGCGCCTTCGATGACGGCGCCATCGGACAATTGCGTCACGGTGCGACGATACAACATCTGCCAGGGCGTGGCATCGGCCGGAACGGCGGGAATGCCGTCTGCCTTACGCCGCCCGATCTCTTCCGGCTCGACCAGCATGTCGCAACGGCCCTGGTTGAAATCGATGCGGATGATGTCGCCGCTGCGCACATAGGCAAGGCCGCCGCCGGCAGTACTTTCCGGGGAGGCGTTCAAGATAGACGGGCTATCAGCCGTGCCGGACTGGCGACCGTCGCCGATGGTCGGTAGGCTGAGGACACCTTTCTTGATAAGATGATCGGGCGGCTGCATGTTGACGACTTCGGCCGATCCCGGCCAGCCGAGCGGACCGGCGCCGCGGATGACGAGGATCGTCCGCTCATCGATATTCAAGTCCGGATCGTTGATGCGCTTGTGATAATCCTCGGAGCCATCGAAGACCACCGCCTTGCCCTCAAAGACGCCTTCCTTACCGGGTTCGCTCAGATAGCGTTCGCGAAAACCGGCCGAGATAACACTCATCTTCATGATGGCGAATTCGAACAGATTGCCCTTCAACACCAGGAAACCAGCGCGCTCTTTCAGCGGGGCGTCGAAAGGCAGGATGACCTCGCGGTCGGTTGCCTCGCGGTCTTTCAGGTTTTCCGCCATGGTTTTGCCGGTCACCGTCGGACAGCCGCCTTCAAGCTTACCGACTTGCAATAGCTCCCACATGATTGCTGGAACACCGCCGGCCCGGTGGAACCGCTCGCCAAGATAAGCGCCTGCCGGTTGCACGTTGGCCAGCAACGGAATGTCAAAACCATGCGTCTGCCAGTCGTGGATGTGCAATTCGACACCGGCATGCTTTGCCATGGCGGATAGATGCGGCTGCGCATTGGTCGAACCGCCAATCGCGGAATTCACCCGGATCGCATTCAGGAACGCCTCGCGCGTCAGGATATCTGATGGCTTGATATTTTGGAGCACCAATTCCACAGCTCGACGCCCGGTGCGATAGGCCATCTGGCCGCGTTCGCGATAGGCAGCCGGAATGGCGGCGCATCCGGTGAGAGACATGCCGAGCGCTTCGGCCATGGCATTCATCGTCGAGGCTGTGCCCATGGTGTTGCAATGACCGATCGACGGCGCAGAATCGAGTGCCGACTGCAGGAATTCCTCGCGGGTGATCTCGCCAGCCGCATATTTGCGCCGCGACCGCCAGATGACGGTACCGGAGCCGACCAGATCGCTGTCGTGCCATCCGTCGAGCATTGGGCCGCCGGAAAAGACGATAGCCGGAATATCAACGGTCGAGGCAGCCATCAGCGCCGAAGGCGTGGTCT
Source organism: Pararhizobium capsulatum DSM 1112 (assembly GCF_030814475.1). Classification (NCBI taxonomy): domain Bacteria; kingdom Pseudomonadati; phylum Pseudomonadota; class Alphaproteobacteria; order Hyphomicrobiales; family Rhizobiaceae; genus Pararhizobium; species Pararhizobium capsulatum. The sequence goes on from NZ_JAUSVF010000003.1 coordinate 105,823, forward strand.
TGTCGCAGCCGGTCGTCAGCACCACGCCGTCGAGCGGATAGCCGTAAAGGATTTCCACCAGGCCGAGATAGGCAAGGTTCCGGTCGAGTGCGGCTGTCGGTCGCTTGCAGTTTTCAAACAGCGGATGGGTCGGAAACTCGATCGGGATACCGCCTGCATCGCGAATGCCGTCGCGGATGCGCTTTGCAAGTTCGAGATGGTGGCGGTTGCAGGGGTTGATATCGCTGCCTGACTGGGCGATGCCGATGATCGGCTTTCCGGAACGCAGCTCTTCCGGCGTCGTGCCGTAATTCATGAAGCGCTCGAGATAGAGCGCCGTCATATCGAGATGATCCGGATTGTCGAACCAATCCTGCGAGCGCAGGCGACGCGATGTCTTGTTTTCCTCAGCCATTCTCTTCCCTTCCGCCCTTGGCAGTATTCATCGCTTCCAGATGCAGCAGCAGCCCGCTGTGATCGGTGTCACCGCCACCACCCGCGACGAAGTCGAAAAGGAACCCCTTAAAACGCGTTGCGGATACCAGCGAAATCGCTGGCGTCGTCTCCCATCTTGCAAGTCCGGCATCATCCTACATGACCGGGACAAGCTTGACGATCGATGGCGGTTACACGCTTTGATGAAAATGAAAGTCCACTAGCGGGCAACGTCGGCCACGTAGAAATGACTGACGAAAAAAATCACGATAGGGAGTCGTGAGTCCAAATCCCTTCAAGCTGTCAGCGCCGATCAACGATCCAACTTCCAACCGGCGGGAACAGTTCGTTTCCGCAACGTGCGTCAACATTCCCATTGATTATGCGCTGCCGTTTTCCGCTTCGCAAATAAGCCCATACGGGTCGACACCGGTTCCTCTCTTGATCCGTCCGTATTCAGCGGGGTCCAGCCGCCATGCTCATCGAGGACTAAGACCACACGGAGTATCGCTTCGAGCCCATCCCGTCAGCTTCCTACGCGAGGATCCCATCCGCTGAAACATCGTCCGGATTGGCCCATCGTGTGTTCGGCACCGTTGAAAACCACCCCGGGCGCGAGGGATCGCGGTCGTAGAGATATCCACCGAGTGTTTTGAAAAGATCGGCATAAGTGCCGAGCTTTTCCCGGTCGATCTCGACGCCAAGGCCAGGTCCTGTGGGAACGGCGATCTTGCCGCCCATGTACTTCATCGGCCCCCCAATGATGATATCGTCGACAAGCTGGTGGTAATGCGCATCCGCCGTAAAAACGAGGTTTGGCAAGACGGCGCCGAGATGCAGCATCGTCGCGAGCTGAATACCGAGTTCGCCCGAGGAATGCACAGCGATTCCGAGCTGGAAAGTCTCGCAGACGGCGGCAGCCTTCACGCAGGCCCGAATGCCGCCCCAGAAGGTCGTGTCGAGCAAGATCACGTCGCAGGAAGGGCTCAGAATATTGGTCGCGAGCTGCTCGAAATTGACCACGACGGTATTGGTCGCAAGCGGCATATGGGTGTTCTCGCGCACCCGCCGCATGCCGTTCAGCCCCCAGGTCGGGTCCTCGAAATAGTCGTTGTTGAGATCCTCGATGCCCTTGGCAAAGCGGACAGCTTCCTCGACGGTGAAAGCGGCGTTCGGATCGTAGCGCACGCTGTCCGTTCCAACGGCCTTCGCCAGCTCTCGATAGACCTCAAGCTCGTAGCCCGGCGGAAAAACTCCGCCCTTCAATTTATGCGCGGTAAAGCCGTGCGTCTTCTTCAGGCTGAGCGCCTGTTCAATTAGCTGGTCGGCCGTGCGGACTTCGCCAGCGCCGGTATCCTTGTTTGGCAACCTGAAAAACAGGTAGCTGGCGAAGCCCACCTCGTCGCGCATCTTGCCGCCAATGATGTCGTAGGCCGGAATGCCAAGAAATTTTCCGATGATATCGATACAGGCGAATTCAATGGCCGCGTGCATCTGGGTGCGATTGTTATAAAGGCTGGCCGTCGGGTTGCAGATCTTGAAGCGGAGCTGCTCCAGCTCGAACGGATCATGGCCGACAAGGTAGGATTTGAGAGCGGCGAAAGCGGCCTCGGCGCTCTCGCCCCCACCGCCCATCTCGCCAAGGCCGATGATGCCGACGTCCGTCTCGACCTCGACAATGGTACGCACGAAACGGCCCCAATGGGCACCGTTGGAATGGCGAAGCGGCGCTTCGAGCGGCACCGTCACGGTGGTGGCGCGAATATCGGTGATGATGGGCCGCTTCATGTCTGGTCTCCTTTGAGAATGCTCATTCGGGAAGCACGATCCCAAGCTTGGCCATCGTGCCGCCGTCGATCTTGATATCTGCGCCAGTGATAAACCGCGCCTGGTCGCTGGCCAGGAAGGCGACGAGGTCTGCAATCTCGGAGGCCTTGCCTACACGCCCCAGCGGGTGGCCCTTGCCCCAGAGCGCAATCATCTCGTCCTGGCTGCGATCGCCCTTCCACTGGTCTGCCGCCCAACGGAGCATCGGCGTATCGACCGAGGCGGGGCAAACGGCGTTGACCGTAATGTTGTCGGCGGCATGGTCGAGGGCCATGGCGCGAACCAACGCATTGATCGCACCCTTGCTGGCGGTGTAGGCCGCTACTCCGGCCTGCGACGCAAAGGCCTGAACGGATGAGATAGCGACGATCGCACCGCCGCCACGCTTTTTCATCTCCGGTATTGCAAAGCGCGAGGCGAGATAGATGCCCTTGAGATTGACGTCGAAGACATCATCCCAGACATCCTCCGGCGTATCGACTACCGTGCCGTAACGCTGGATGCCGGCGCAGCACGCGAGAATGTCGAGGCCTCCATGCCGTGCGACGGCTTCGGAAACAGCCCGTTCCATGTCAGCAGCGGAGCGAACGTCACCCACAAGTCCCCAGGCATTTGCCCCGATTGCGGCTACGGTCTCGGCAACCGATGCGGCATCATTCGAGACCACCAGCACCTTGCCGCCGCCTTCGGCAAAACGCGCGGAACAAGCTCGGCCCATCCCGAGACTACCGCCGGTGACGACGATGCTCTTGCCGGAAAACCCCATTGAACCGCTCCTCGCCATGAACATCCCTCAACTAACATTCTACCATACCAGTAAGTCAATCGAATTTCGGAATTTTCGTCAACCGGCGAATTTCGGCTCGGGAATACCGAGGCCGGCGTCGGCGACGGCAATCAGGCTGCCTTCCACCGGGTGGGCGGCCAGATGATGCGGCGTCATGGTAAAGCGCGCTGAGGTCACGTAGAGCGTCGTCAGATCAGGCCCGCCAAAGGTGCAACTCGTCGGCCAGGAAACGGGAAGCTCGACAAGTGCGAGCAGTTCGCCTTGAGATGTAAAGCGGGCAACCGAGGCGCCGCCAACGACACGGCAATTCCAGAGCGTATCATCAGCATCCATGCAGGAACCATCAGGGAGCCCTCGTCCGAACCCTTGGACGATCGTCCGGCGATCGGACAGGCGCTTTGTCTGCGGATCGTAGGCAAAGGAATAGATCTCGTTCTCCAGTGTGTCGGCGAAGAGGAAGCGGTTATCTGTCGTCCAGCCCATGGTGTTGGTGATCCCGTATTCGCGCGGAGTGAGTTGCATCACGGTGCCGTGTACATCGATACGATAGATGGCGCCGGACTTGCCGGTCATGTCGCGTGGTGAGCCGTCGGGATGGAGATTGTTCTCCATGGTGGAGACCCAGAAGGAACCGTCAGGGGCAACACATCCCTCGTTCAGCCTGTTATTGGGCAAATCGGGCTCGGGAATGACGAAGGGCTCGAACGCGCCGCCCGGACGCCAGAAGCAGAGCTCCCTGGAGAGGCCGAGAATAAAGCCACCCTTTGCCCGCAGACCGATCGACGTCGGAAAATCGGGGGCCTGCCACGCGTCATGCTGACCGCTTTCCGGTTCCAGCCGGTGAATGCGCCTTCCACCGATATCGACCCAATACAACGCCTGCTCCTGCGCTGCCCAGATGATGCTTTCGCCGACAATATCCTGCGCGGTGAACTGAATACTCGTCTGCATGACCCCTCCCAAGGCGTCGAATAATTGCGATTGACAATAGCCAAGGCTCATCATAAATCAAGGATATGCCAAACCTATATGATAGGTGGGAGTTGAGCTTGATAGATTTGATGCCTGGTGCTGGTGACGGGTCGCTCGATAAATCGGCAGGCGAGGGGCTTCTGGGCGGCGTGATGAATGCCGTGAAGCTCTATATTCGCGAGCACGGCCTGCAGGTCGGCGATGAACTGCCAAGCGAGGGGGCGTTTGCCGAGCAGACCGGCGTCTCCCGCACCATCGTCCGCGAAGCCTACCGATCGCTGGCGGCGCTGACGCTGATCGATATCGGCAATGGCCGCCGGGCGCGGGTGGCCGCCCCCAAAGCGGATGTGCTGGCGATGATCACAGATCACGCCGTTCACACCGACCAGGCGACGATCCAGCAAATTTTCGACGTTCGCCGCACGATCGAGCGCAGGACCGTGGCGCTTGCAGCGCTGCGTCGCACAGACAAGGAGGCGGCGGAGATCGTCGGCCTTGTCGATGCAATGCAGCGCGACTTTGGCGATCCGCAAAAGGTGATGGAGCATGACATCGCCTTCCACGAGGCAATCGGCATTGCATCGCGTAATCCGATGTTTGCCCTGCTCGTGGGGTCCTTCCACCTCTTGACGCGTCACACCTGGCCGATCGGCTGGGCGAGCCGCGGCAGCAACGAAACGAGGCAGGAAAGTATCGACGGACACATGATCATTGCCCAGGCGATCGCAAACGGTGATCCGGCAAAGGGCGAGCAGGCCATGGTTGACCATTTTGACTTGACGGTGAAGGCGCTTCTGGCGGCCGGGGTGTATTGATCAATGAAAATTACGGCATTTGAAACCGTCCGCGTCCACGAATTCCCAAACATCCTCTGGGTCCAGATCCACACTGACGAGGGACTTGTGGGTCTTGGCGAAACATTCTTCATGGCTCAGACGGTCGAGGCCTACATCCACGAGGTTGTTGCCCCGAAACTTCTGGGCCGTGATCCATTGGAGATCGACCGGATTTCCAAGGACCTGACCGGTTATCTCGGCTTCCGCTCGACCGGCGCCGAGATGCGCGGGAATTCGGCCGTTGATATCGGCCTCTGGGATCTGTTCGGCAAGTCCACCAACCTGCCCATCGCCCAGCTGCTCGGTGGTTTTTCGCGCCGCGAGATCCGTACCTACAACACCTGCGCCGGCAACACCTATATGCGCGACGCCAAGGGGCAGCAGACCGCAAATTACGGCATCGGCGGTCCACGAAAGGACTATGACGATCTCAACGGTTTTCTGGAGCGGGCTGACGAGCTTGCCGAGGACCTTCTTGCCGACGGCATCACCGCCATGAAAATCTGGCCGTTCGATATCGCGGCAGAGAAATCCGGCGGGCAGTACATTTCCGGCCCGGATTTGCGCCAGGCGCTCGAACCTTTCGAGAAGATCCGCAAGCGCGTAGGCGATCGCATCGACATCATGGTCGAATTTCATTCCATGTGGCAATTGACGCCGGCCATTCAAATTGCCCGAGCGCTCGAACCCTATTCAACGTTCTGGCACGAGGATCCGATCAAGATGGATTCGCTCTCGAGCCTGAAACGCTATGCCGCTGCCAGCCGGGCGCCGTTGTGCGCGTCGGAGACGCTCGCCACACGCTGGGCCTTCCGTGATCTCCTGGAAACGGATTCCGCCGGTGTCGTCATGCTCGATCTGTCGTGGTGCGGCGGCATATCGGAGGCGAAAAAGATCGCCACGATGGCCGAGGCCTGGCATTTGCCCGTGGCCCCGCATGACTGCACCGGACCCGTGGTGCTTTCCGCCTCGACCCATCTGTCGCTGAACGTGCCCAACGCGCTCGTTCAGGAGAGCGTGCGCGCCTATTACAAGACCTGGTACGCCGATCTCACCAACCAGCTTCCTACCGTGACGAACGGGATGATCACCGTCCCGCCCGGTCCCGGCCATGGTGTTGATCTTGCACCCGATCTCGATCGCAAATTCAGCGTCAGCCGCCGGGTGTCGAAGCCTGACGTTTGAGGGCGGCATTGGTGCTATTGACTTGTATGGTAGTATGCTAGTAGCTTTTGAAGCAGATTGAACGAGGGGAGGCTGAGGATGGACAACGCAAAGCCGCTTCGGGTTCTGTCGGCGACAGGAGCCGTTGGGCCCCAAGTTTATCGCATACTGCGGGAGCAGATCATCCAGGCCGAGCTTTTACCGGGAGAGCGGATTTCCGAATCGGAGATCGCAAAGACCCTGTCGATCAGCCGTCAGCCGGTTCGCGAGGCTTTCATCAAGCTGTCGGAAGAAGGCCTCGTTCAGGTCCTCCCGCAACGCGGCACCTATGTCACCAAGATTTCCACGGCCTCGGTCATGGATGTCCGCTTTGTTCGCGAAGCAATCGAAGCCGACATTGTCCGTCATCTTGCCGCAGATCATGCGGCTGCGACCATCACAGAACTGCGCAGCCAGATCAGCCGGCAAAAACAGGTGCGGCAGAACGATCGTGCCGCGTTTCTGCGCCTCGATGAACTGTTTCATCATACGCTCGCCGCCGCCGCCGGCAAGGCCTATGCCTGGAGCGTCGTCGAAAGCGTCAAGGCGCAGATGGACCGCGTCCGGTTCCTCAGCGTCGATGACATGCAAATCGGCCGTCTGATCGAACAGCACGAGCGGATCGTCGATGCCATCGCAGCCGGCGACGTCGCGCAAGCCGAGGACGCCGTGCGGACACACCTGCGCGAAATCTTGAAATCGCTGCCGGAGATTGCCCGGTCACGGGCCGAATTCTTCGATGCGCCGGAGTGATCGGCGCCAGCAACCATTTTGATGTCACAACGGGAGGAAAAACATCATGATCCGCAAACTGATAGCAGGCACAGCCCTCGGGCTGACAATGATGGCGTCCGGCGCAAGCGCCGAGGGCCTCAACATCGCGTTCATCAGCCATTCGTCGGCCTCGAACACCTTCTGGCAGTCGGTCAAGAAGGGTTATGACGATGCCTGTGAAAAGATTGGTGCCAATTGCCAATTGATTCTTACCCAGACCGAGGGCTCCGTCGAACAGGCAGTCGCCAATCTGCAGGCGGCGATCGCTTCCAAGCCGGATGCAATCTTCGTCGCAATCGTCGACAACAAGGCCTATGACGCTGTCATCCAGGAGGCGGTCGATGCCGGTATTCTGGTGTTGGCGGTCAATGTCGATGACAGCGAAGGCGCCAAGGGCAATGCGCGCAAGGCCTTCATCGGTCAGGGCTTTACCGCCGCGGGCTATTCGCTCGCAAAGGCCCAGTCGGAGAACTTCCCGAAGGAAGGGCCGCTGAACCTGCTCGTCGGCGTCAATGCTCCGGGTCAGACCTGGTCTGAGCAGCGGGCCGGTGGCGTGACGAAATTCCTTGAGGAATACAAGGCCGAACACAAGGATCGGGAAATCAACATCACGCGTATCGATGCAGCGACGGACCTTGCCTTGACGGCGGACCGCATCGGTTCCTATTTGAACGCCAACCCCAGCACTACGGCCTATTTCGATACCGGTTACTGGCATGCCGGTGTTGCCAAGGTGCTGAAGGACCGCGGGATCGAGCCGGGTAAAGTCCTCCTCGGCGGCTTTGACCTGGTGCCGGAAGTGCTCCAGCAGATGCAAGCCGGTTATGTGCAGGTGCAGGTCGACCAACAGCCTTACATGCAAGGGTTCATGCCGGTCATGGAAACCTACCTCTACAAGACCGCCGGCCTGACGCCATCCGACATCGACACCGGGCAGGGCATTGTCACGCCCAAGGACGTGCCGACTATCCTTGACATGGCGAAGAAGGGCCTGCGCTGATTTCCGATTGTCTTTTGAAACAAACCAGCGACTTGTCTCTCCGGAGACAAGTCGCTGAACGATGAGTAGCAGCCCATGAAGCGGTTTTTGAAAATCTATCTGGATAAGCCGGAACTCGCCGGCCTCGCCCTTTTGATCATCCTGATGGTTATCTTCCAGGTGAAATCGAACAGCATCCTTCTGTCATTCGAGAACGTGCGCGGCATCATGGGCCTGCTGCCCGAAATGGCGCTCGTTGCAATTGGCGTTACCATCCTGATGATTTGCGGCGAGTTCGATCTTTCGGTCGGCTCGGTCTTCGCGCTGATGCCGATGACGATGGCGGTTGCCCTCACGTCCGGTGTACCGTTTACCGCGGCGGTGCTCATGGGTTTGCTACTGTGCGCCCTGATCGGCTTTATCAACGGCTACATCACCCTGCAGTTCACCATTCCGAGTTTTATCACAACGCTCGGCATGCTCTTCATTGCCCGCTCGCTGACCATCGTCATTTCCGGCGGATTCCCGCCCTTGCTTCCCGATGATCTGCCGACCTGGCTGTTCACCGACTATATTTGGCAGGGTGCCATCGTCCGAATGTCCTTCATCTGGTTCCTGGCAATCGCGTTGCTTGCCGCCGGCCTGCTGTCGCTGACGAATTTCGGCAACTGGATCCGCGCCACCGGCGGTTTCAACGAAGCGGCCGCGTCGATGGGTATCCCAGTCAAACGCGTCAAGATCATCTGCTTCATGCTGTGCTCGGTTCTCGCAGGGTTTGCCGGCCTGTTGCAGGTGCTACGTCTCGGTTCGCCGCTTCCGTCAATAGGGGAGGGGCTGGAGCTTCAGGCCGTTGCCGCAGCGGTCATCGGCGGTACGTCGCTTGCGGGCGGTATAGGTACCGTGTTTGGCGCGGTCATCGGCACCCTCTTGATCCGCACCATCGACAACGGCCTTGTTCTGTCCCGCGTCGATGCCAACTGGTTCAAGTTCGCAATCGGCGTGCTCACCATGTTCGCCGTCATTGCCAATGCCTGGATGGGCAAGATGTCCCGCAAGATCAAGGTGGAGGCGCACAAGTGACAGTCCCGATCATTGAATGCCGCAACCTGCAGAAATGGTACAGCGGTGTCCACGCCCTGAAGAACATCAACCTGACGATCAATCCAGGGGAATCGGTTGGCCTCGTCGGCGACAACGGCGCCGGCAAGTCGACGCTGATCAAGATCCTCTCCGGCGTCCATCATCAGGATTCGGGCGACATCCTCATCGAGGGTAAGAAGGTCGAGATCCGCAACCCGAAAGAGGCGATGCGCCACGGGCTTGAGACCATCTACCAGTACAATTCCATGGTCCCGACCATGTCGATCGCCCGCAATCTTTTTATTGGCCGCGAGCCGATAAAATGGTCTATCGGCGGCTTCGGCATCATGGACCAGAAGCGCATGCGTGATGAAAGCGTCCAGGCCATCGCCGATGTCGATCTGCATCTGCGTTCACCCGACGCCCTGGTCGGCGAGCTTTCCGGCGGACAGCGGCAGGGCGTCGCCATCGCCCGTGCCATGCATTTCAAGTCGAAGGTGCTGATCCTCGACGAACCGACCAATCATCTTTCGGTCAAGGAGACCAACAAGGTGATCGGCTTCGTGCGCGGACTGAAGGCACAGGGTCTCACGGGTATCTTCATCTCCCACAATATGCAGCACGTGTTCCAGTCCTGCGACCGCATCGTTGCCATGGCGCGCGGCGAAATCGTATTCGACCGGCCGACCGCGGCAACGTCGATCGATGAAGTCCACGAACTTCTGTGAGGTAGATATGACCGACCTGTCTGGTAAAACTGTTCTGTTGACCGGCGCTTTGGGGACCCTCGGCCGCGCCCAGGCCGAGCGTCTTGCCCGCAGCGGCACAACGCTGCTGCTGCTCGATCGGCCAGGTGCCGAGTCTGGAGAGGCCTTCGCAGCGCAAATTGCCACCATTCATGGCGTCAAGGCAATCTATGTCGGCGAGGACCTGAACAAGCTTGCATCCGCCGAGAAGCGGGTGGCTGAGCTGTCGGCGACCACCGGCGGCATCGATATCCTGATCAACAATGCCGCGCTGATCATCAACAAGCCGTTCGAGGAATTCTCCCTGGAGGAATACGAGGACCAGGTTCGGGTCAATTCTTCCGCAGCCTTCGCGCTGACCCGCGCTGTGGCATCGGCGATGAAAGTGAAGGGCTATGGCAAGATCGTCAACTTCTGCTCGCTGACGCTCAACGGGCGCTGGGACGGTTATGTGCCTTATGTCGCCTCAAAAGGCGCGATGCTCGGTTTGACAAAGTCATTGGCGCGAGAACTCGGACCGCATGGCATCCGCGTCAATGCCGTCTCGCCGGGTGCCGTCGTTTCCGAGGCTGAGGAGCGCGTCTTTGCCGACCGGCTGCAGCAATACAACGATTGGATACTTGAAAACCAATCCTTAAAAGCGCGAATTCAGCCGGAGCATGTCGCCAATCTTGTGCATTTCCTTGTCTCGCCCGTCTCTGACATGATCTCCGGCCAGAATATCGCCATCGACGGCGGTTGGTGATGACATCCATCAACCTCTCTAACGGTAGCGCCCGGATCACTGTCCGCCCCGACCTCGGCGCCGGTCTCAGTTGTTATGACGTGTTTGCCGGCAATGCGTGGCAACCGATCTTCCGCACTGCCGACCCGGCAACCCAGCATCCATTTCATCTGTCCAACATTCTACTGATCCCTTTTTCCGGGCGTGTTTCTGGCGGCGGCTTTATGTTCGACGGAACATTCCACCCGATAGACCGCAACATGGAATCGGAGAAATATCCAATCCACGGCAACGGTTTTTCCTCGGTCTGGATCGTGGATGAACAGGCTGACAACCATGTTATTTTGTCGCTTTCGGCAAAGGGGCCCGGCCCGTTTTGCTATGATGCATCGATGACTTACCGGTTGGACGGTATGGCACTCATCATGGAGTTGACCATCACCAGCCGCGCCAGCATCCGTCTGCCTTTTGGCGCTGGTTTTCATCCTTGGTTCGTGCGTGACCGCGAAACCTTCCTGACGGCTTCGGCTGACGGCGTCTGGCTGGAACGGGCCGATCACCTGCCGGAAATGTTCGACGCGGTTTCGAACCACGCAGATATGGATTTTAAAACGCGCCTCCGTCTGCCAGAGCGCTGGATCAACAACTGGTTCACCGGCTGGAATGGAAAAGCCCAGATCGACTGGCCTGCGCGTGGCATTGCCGCCGAAATTGAGGCCGGCGAAGGCCTCAACCAATATGTCGTGTTTTCTCCGTCCGCTGAGGCCGACTTTGTCTGTTTTGAACCAGTCTCTCATCCGGTGGATGCGTTTAATTTGCCTGGAGGCGGGCAAGCACATGGCATGATCGTACTCGAGCCTTCCGAGATCCTGACTGTGTCAAATGCGACAAGGCCTTTTTACCTTTCACGAGAATTGCACGCACCCATTGAGCCCAGAGCACACTTGGCGAAACGCAGAAAGGATCGCGTGCCCCTTGAGAGTGCGCCGCGGGCGTAATCAAAAAGTTTGGCGTTGAGTGAAGTGGGCATCGGGGACGGAGCATGCCGAGGTTCCAGTCTTAACCCTCCATTGCGTCCTTTCACTGAGGAATGTGGATTGTAAGACGTAATCACTTCCCATGCGGATCGGCGGAACGATTTCATTTCGCGCGCGATGCGCTCCAGAACTGTCGCAGCCGTCCCATTGGCATTTCGGCCGACAGGTTGGGACGAGGTAGCGGTTTTCCTGCGTGCAGATTTTAGGCCGACGAATATTTTCTGATCTAGCGTCATCGCGCCTATATGGACGGATAGCGATCTCAAGGCAACGAAGTGGAGTTCCCCGTAACGATTGTCATTGTCGGTGCTCAATTGAATGTGTCAACGATCGACATACCTGAAAGGCCGCAACAGCAGCGCCGGGCGAATGTCCCCCCATGCTCGGGAGCAGGGGCTGTGGATTCTAGGTTTCGCGATTTTGAGCGAGCGGCCGAACGGGAAACATGTCTTCGCCGTAATGGTGAAGGCGGGTGTGATGTCTTCGGCACAGCCAGCGGACGTCCAGTGGCTTCTCGTAGTGATCATGATGCGCATCGACTGCGTCAATGCCGCAGACCTCGCAGGCCTGTCGTTCCAATTGGCCAGCTTTCAGTGCCCGCTGGACCGCCAAATGGGCGCCATATTTTGCCGGATTTGCCCGACGCCAATCCGCCTGCCGGGTCTCACTTTCGATCATGATGTTGGCCCAGCCAAATTGTTACCCGTCGTACGTTGGCCGTTCCTTCGCTTCAGACCGAGGAATTGGAGCGTCCGAATGCACTATAGCGGCGACACGGTGAGGGGCAAGGCACCAGGACACTGATCGCCGACGCCGTCAAGGCGCAAATCGATGCCATCATAATCGGGATTTGCTCGACCGTCTGGACTGTGGGCGGGAAAATCGCTATTGGCGGGTACTTGATGCTGTGTTGAGCACATTGCTGAAGCAGCGGCGCGGACACCCCAAGGCTTTTCAACGTGAAAAAAATCCAACGCAGTTTTGCAGTCGAGTATAAATCCGGTCGGCGAAAACCCATTCGCAATACAAACTCAATCTGGGGTAACTTGGATCTCAAGTCCGTTGCGCAAGATGTGCAGGACGAGACAACCCCGTTCCCTGTTTTGAAACTGCAAGATAATAAATCCGGCGGCGAATTAACTTTACCTGAAACAGATCCTGCCGGGTCGTTGACACGGCCGATCGGGCAGCAGACAAATACTTCAGTTCCACGGGAGACGATCATGGCCGACGAATTCAGTACGACAACCAACTCTGAGGCTCCGGCCGTTGTCGAAGCACCGATTGCAGCGAAGAAACAGCGCAAACCCCGCGCCAAGAAGGTTGCCGCCGAAACGGTGGCCGTCGAGGCTGCTGCGGAACCAGTAGCTGTATCGACCAGCGCACCAGTCAAGCAGAAGCGGGGACGCAAGGCCAAGGCAATTGGAACTGCTGCAAGCAGTGCCAAGCCTGCGCCGGTCAAACGTGCTCCGAAGACGGCGCCAGCAGCGACTGCGGCCCCAACGGCGGCAATCGATGAAATCGCGGATCTTCTCCAGTTGGAAGAAGAGAACCAGAGACTGCGCAAGCTGCTTTCTGAAAAGCTTCGGGCAGAAAACGCCGATCTGCGCAAGCGGCTCAAGCTCGATTGAGCCGTAGCCGGCAACCAATTGCCGGCGGCATTACTCTGCTTGTCGAGATGTACACTTTGGTGGCGGTGGCTGCGGCCGCCAAAGTCGGCACTCGCAGTCAATATGCGGGAGCGAACGCGAGGTCGAAGAGATGGCGTCACCCTGGAAATTTCTTGCGCGACTTGTATCACCGCGACGGGAGCGACAAGAAGAAAACGGCACACACGACACCGTCAAGCCGGAGGTGTCGACCAGCAGCGAGCCACCAGAGACGGTCGACCCTAGCGGGCTGAACTCCGGGGATCAGCCCGCCAGCCAACAACCGCAATCGCACAGCCAATCCGATGTGGTTTCCACAGAGCCGAAGCTCGCCGCGGACACGGCAAGCCGTCTTCAGAACACTGGCGGCAGTGAACGCACCAAAACCATCGAGGTTGCTGAACCAGCTTCTTCGGAGAAAGGCGACTTCGGTGTCAAGGCAATACAGGACGCCTCGACGTCATCGCCCACTGGCGCAGTCACAAAGCGCAAGCTGAGCAAGCGTCGCAAACGAGCGGAAACAGTGGCTGTCGTTGCCTCCCCGGTCGTTCCCACTTTCTCCGACGACGCGATGGGCCTGGATGACGAGATCCGGTTGCTGCGGGACCAGCTGATAACAAAGCTTCGTCAGCAGAATGCCCAACTCAAGAAAATGCTCGGGCGGTTCGAACGCTGAATATGTTGAGAGCGTTGATCGTGCCTCGATCGGAAGCGCTGCGATCGGTATTCTCGGCGGTGGCTCGCGGCGGATCTCAACATTCGGCCGAGGAGGATTGGCGGGGAGGAATCTTGGGAAGCCGTCACCGGTTGATCAGATTTGTCCGTATTTAATCGGAATATAGCCTCGCACGCGCTTGGTGCGAGCCAGTGTGAGGAAATGGACAGCAGCATCTCGTTCTGTCCGGAACACATCACGCTTCTCACCACCCCGCTTTCCGATCCGCCCCCAGTAGCGAACAACCACGGCTTCGCCGAAGAGTGTCTGCTCGATCGCGAGTGAATAATACCGCGCCATGTTTCTGGTGTGGTCGATACGCTGACAGTAAAGACGAAACGGGTAGAGACCCAGCGTCGTCGGCGGTGGGCGGCGTCCGAAATCCGGAAGTCTCTCTACAGGCGGAAGACTCCGTCAGGATTGCGTTCCGTGGATATTTCCCAAGACCTTCATGAGTTCTTCGGGATGGTGACCAAAAGCGCGCGCCAAGAATGCCATTCCAGGACGAGGCAACAAATCAAGTCCTGCTCGCAACCCCTCTTGCCACGACGGCCCTCTTTGCCAGGCTTCCTCGAAGGCGTCGACAAGGATGGCCTGCTGGCGGGTCTCCACCAGCGCTTCGAAGAGCAGAGAGGTTTGGTATAGGTCCTTGTCTCGCTTTGCCCGTCCAACTGCGTCCGTGAGCCGCCTGGACGCCACGATAAGCTTGTGAACCGCATATCTCTCGGGAGCGGGGACGAGCACGCTCACGCCTTCTCTATGGAGGAGCACAGTTCGCACCGGCTCGTAAATAAGGTAATCGAGAAACCGCAGGTTCTCCGCGGACGCACCGCCCAGCGCGGGCATAGGCGATGGCTTGCCGATGTGATCGTCCGACCCCCGGTTTCCTGTGAGAAATTCGACCCGGTAGTTCGCTTTATTCACGAATGCTACCACTCTCGCTTTGTCGGCTTGGTGAGGGACCGCACGAAATGTGGGATCGACGGACTGCAGGACTTCCAGAATGGGCGGCAGGCTATCATCGACTTCCGCCGAGATCGCGAAGTCTTGCGCGTAGTCCGCATCAGCCGTTTGAAGTGAAGAGTTGGGGAGACGGATACCCAGAAGACCCGAGTAGCAGCCGAAAGCCACCGAGCCGATGAGAACGGCCCGCAGACGGAAAAGCCCCGCGTCCGCGAGCGCTTTTGTTACGTCGCCCGCAAACCGATCAGGGCCAGCCATGCCACTCCGTTTCAATGTCCCCACGAGCCGCCGGCGTTCCCGAATATCGTCCTTGATGTCCTTATGGGCCTGGACGCGGTTTGTGATTTCCTTGTCGAGTTCAGGGCCAACGTATCGCCGTTTGTCGCCATCGGGAGTGGGGAACTCGAAATACCAATATTTCTTGCCCTTGACGGGAACAGACACGAACCTGCCATCCAGAGGGAAATCAGCCTCGAACTGAGCGTCGAACGTTTTCGATGCCAGGTCAGCGAACATTGTTCGATATGTGAGTTCGATCTCTTTCATCCGACGACATCCTGCCGCTATAAGGTCCTCGCAAAAACCTTATAACACAAAAATTCGCTGCCGACATCACTCCGTTATAAGGACTTTTCAAACTCCTTATAACCTCGATCCTCCACCTAGGAACGACGAATATCTTCCAGGTTGTTTCACCCAAAACGAACCAAACTTAATGCCCGCCGCCGCAGTGCCGGCGAACTTGCCAGGCACAGCGGTATATCTCGCTCAGGTTTCGCCCGGCGGTTCGCCACAACGCACGACGGTGATGCGGTCATCCAGTCCAGGATAGGTGGTGAATTGAACGGCGATAGCTGTTGTGCCTCCAGCAGCGATACACCAAACCAATTCGCCATCCGGCGGGCCCGCGGGCCATGCTCTTTCTTGACTCTGAATGATTTGCGGCTCGAAATTGATCACCCCCGATAAGGGATACTTATCGGATGCCAAGCGCCCCGATCCTTCGAATATGTTATTGACGAAAAAGAACTCCCCCACTCCACCACGACAGGCCCGGCGAACTTCGTCTACCGTTCGAGCCAAAACTTCGGCGATTGGCTTGAAGCCGCCGCTCAAACCCAATATTCCGTAATTCATGACACCTTGGACTAATGGTAATGGATGAATCGATTTCGTTTCCGGCAGCACGTGACGGCCGCGACGCCGATCGCGCATTTGATGCCATTCTGAAGGAGATCCTCTCTGGCACGCTTCCGGCCGGCATGAAGCTGAACGAACCCGACCTTTCGCGGCGTCACGGGGTCAAACGCGGCCCATTACGCGAGGCAATGAGACGACTTCAGGGCCGCAATCTAGTGAGTTACACGCCGAATGCCGGCGCACGGATCGTCAAGCACTCGGCAGAAGACATCCTCCAAATATATCAGGTTCGCGAAGGACTGGAGAGCATGGCCGCTCGCCTCTGTGCCGAACATCTCACGGACGTGCAGATAGGGGACCTACGTGTCGCCGCCGCTGAGGGTCCCTTTCCCGAGGGACTGCGCCCCCGCAACCTCGAGGATCGCCAGAGTTTCCACCAGCAACTCGTGTCGCGTTGTGGAAATGCGATGATCGCCCGGGTTCTCGATGAAAGTTTCTTTCAGCTTTTGCGATTATGGAGGAGCAACCACTCATGGCTGCGCCATAGCGACGAAAATAGCCGTGCGGATCACATGCGCATCGCGGAGGCGATTTTCTATCGGGACGGAGATAGCGCTGAACTATTGATGCGCAACCATCTACGACGCCTGCGCCTGATCCTTGTCGAGAGGGTGCGAAACGGTAACGGTTTGGATTGAGGGGTCTCAGGGGCTTTCAAGCAGGATAGTCCGCAGGATGAGGAACAGGACGCCTCCGGCGGCCAGGAGGGAAAGCGGGCCGGAGCGCGTCTTCCATGACAGCACTGCGATGACCAGAGCCACAAACCACGCGAGATGTTGCCCCGCCGCATCGCGCAGCAGAACACCCGTGCTGCTGATGATCAGGCCGGCAGCGATTGGCGCCAACCCCGCAGCCAACGCCTTTGTCCATACCGCTGAACGATTGGAGTGCCAAAGGCGCGCAACGCCATAAGTCAACAGGCTCGATGGCAAGAAGATGGCGAGCGAGGCTGCAACTGCACCGGCGAGGCCGGCCACGTGCCAGCCGATCAATGTCACGACCAGCGTTGCCGGGCCGGGCGCCACCCTAGAAAGGGCGAATATCTCATTGAAACCCTCGGCGGTGAACCATCCATATTCAAGGCTCAGACGCTGAAGGTCGCCGATGATGCTCAAGCCGCCGCCGATGGTCATCATGGACAGTGGAGCGATTCGAGTCATGAGGAGGAAAACGCTTTCATCTTTTTCCATGGCGTAGCCTCCAATAGGCGAGCCCGATGCTGACCGGCCCCATGGCCCCGACGATAAGGACCAGCGGCACGTGCAAAAAGGCCCCGATCACCGTCAGCGTGAACACAAGTAATGATGCGACGTCAACGAGCGCATGGCGGGCAGCTCGAATACCCATGTTGATTGAAAAGCCTAGAGCGGCGGCAGCTACGCCGGCGAGGAACTGCGCCACCAGCGGCGCGTCGGCGGCTTTATGAATGAAGGAGCCGGCCGTCACGATGAGGACGGCCGGCGGCAGGATCGTTCCGAACACCGCGACGAGAGCGCCGATGGTGCCACGCAGGCTATATCCGAGCCAAAGCGTAAGGTTCACGACATTGACGCCGGGCAGTGCTTGAGAGAGCGCCAGCTTTTCGTGAAATTCCACCTCCGTTATCCACCGCTTCGAGACGACGAACTCGACTCGGATGAGGGAACTGACGCTGCCGCCGAAACTGGATGTGCTAATCTTGGCGCATGCACAGAAGAGCTGCCACAGGCTCGGTGGCGGAGTTTGGTCTTCTACAAGGAGCGGCAAGTCAAATCTTTCACTGTTTCAACTCGATAGCGCTGCGACCGGTGATAAAGCGCAGCATGACCAGCGCTGCGATACTCAGGGCCACGATGAGGAGCGCCATGGCGGCGGCGAGCTCGACCGCTCCTGTTTCTATATATTCCATGACCTTCGTCGACATGATCTGCGTGGTTGGCTGGGTCAGGATTGCCGACATGGACAACTCGCGCAGCGCCACGGCGAACACCAGAAGCGCCGCCGCCCACGCACTCGTCTTCATCAGCGGCACGCTGATATGCAGGAGGGTGCGCGCCCATCCGGATCCGAGCACCCGCGCCACTTCTTCCAGGTCTGTGGAAAGCTGCTTCAGCGCGGAGCGGAAAAGGACAAAGGAGACTGGTAGCATTTTCGCCACGTAGGCGATTCCGAGTATAGTAAAGGTACCATACAAAACATCGACGTACCCGAGCAGGACGGCGACAGCGAAGGCTATCGACGGAAAGCCGTAGGTGATCATAATGATCGCCGTGACGGCGCCGCGTCCGGATGCGGACGTCCGCTCGACAAACCAGGCGCTAAGAAACCCGACGACCATGCAAATGAAGGCGGTCGCTGCCGCGAGCACGAGGCTGTGCCATACTGTCGGGAATACCGATCTGCTGGGGTTAGCGATGATCTCAAAATTGCGTAGCGTCAGATTGGCAGCAACCAGCTCCAGGCCAAAAGCCTTGAGCAGCGAAAGCGCGGCAAGTGCCATGAGCGGCAGTACCCCGCTGGCGAAGATGACGGTAACACAGAACAGGAAAGCCGGAATGCGCAGGCGGCCTAGACGTTCGAGCCCGGCCGCGCCCTGTTTGCCCGTAAGCGTGCGATAACGGTTCAAGCCTGTCATACGCCGCTGCAACGCCAGACAAAAAAGAGTGATCAGGACAATCGGCAGCGAAGCTGCCGCTGCCAGTTCCAGCCGCGGGGGGAAAGAAATCATTGCATAGATTTTCGTCGTCAGCACCGAAAAATTCGCCATGGTACCGATCACCGCCGGCGCGCCGAAGGAGGAAATAACGTCGAGGAAGACTAGCATCGTGCCAGAGACGATGGCAGGTGCGACCAGCGGAAACGTAATGGTCGCGGCGACGCGCAGTTTGCCAGCACCCAGCACCCGTGCTGCCTGTTCTTGGCTGAGGTCGATGTTCGAAAGGGCTGCGGAAACGATGAAGAAGATCAGCGGGAAGAGGTGCGATACCTCGATGAAGACCAGCCCGCCGAAGCTCACCACGTTGAATAGGGGGCCTTCAATACCGAGGAGCCAGCGGGCTGCCTTGTTCAAGTATCCTGCGTTCGGCGAGGCGAGGAATATCCAGGCGATCACCGTGATGAAGGATGGAATCACGAAAGCGAGCGTCGCGCCGACGCGGATGAGCGACTTGAAGGGCATGTCGCTGCGTGCGACGAGCCAGGCGAGTGGCAGGGCGAGTATATTGGCGCCAACGGTTACGAGAAGGGCAAGCAGCGCGGTGTTGACGCTGGCTTTGACCATACCCGGCTGACGGAAGGCTTCGAATATAGTGTGTGGCGAAAATGCCCCCACCTTGTCCGTCAGGCTGAATTTCAAGAGCAATGAGACCGGATAAACGATCAAGGCGAATAGGACGACAATTACGGCGAGCAGCACGACGAGCTTGACTGGTTCGCCGCATTGCCGGCGAAGTTTATCCAATAGAAGAGGGTGGGGAGCGGGCAGGCGCAGGACATCCGTGGTCATGGCACAGCCCATACCGCTTCGGGATCGGGTATGACTACGACCTTGCCGTCACGAATGTCGGGGCGTTTGCGGGGCCTGGCGCGTAAGTGCGTCCCATTGGTCTCGACGCTCACCTCGTAACTATCGCCGAGAAAGGTCAGTTCCTTCACAGTAGCGGTTAGGCCCTGTCCCGCCGGCGCGAGGTTCAGATCCTCCGGCCGAATGACGACGGCGGCGGTATCGCCGATCCTGCTCGCGGCGATGAATTCGGAATGGGCACGTGCGATGAAGGTACCGCAGCGCTTAGTTTCGATACGCAGCCGGTTCTCTCCGACGTCCTTGCCGGTAATGTGGCCTTCAAGGAGGTTAGTCGCGCCAACAAAGGAGGCGACGAAGCGCGTCTCCGGCCAGCGGTAGATTTTCTCCGGAGTATCGAACTGCTCAATTCTTCCTTCGTTCATGACAGCGATGCGATCGGCCAGCGCCAGTGCTTCTTGCTGGTCGTGGGTCACGTACAGCATGGTTATGCCCTTTTCTGCATGCAGTCTCTGCAATTCCCGGCGCAGTTCCTCGCGTAAGCTTGCATCGAGGTTAGACAGTGGCTCGTCGAAAAGCAGAAGGCCCGGCTCCATGACAATTGCTCGCGCCAGCGCGACGCGCTGTTGCTGGCCGCCGCTCAGATCACCCGGAAACCGGTTCGCGTGCGCACTGAGTTGTACCAGTTCTAACACTTGATCTACTTTTTTGCGGATCGCTGCGCGATCGATGCCCGCGATCTTCAACCCGAACGCGACGTTTTCGAAGACCGACTTGTGCGGCCAGATGGCATAGCTCTGGAAGACCATGCCGAGCTGCCGCCGTTCGGTGGGAACGAAAACGCCGTTCCCCGCCACGGGCTTCCCCTTGATGACAATCCCGCCCTCATCCGGGTCGATGAAGCCTGCCACCATGCGCAGTGTGGTGGTCTTGCCGCATCCGCTCGGTCCCAGCAGTACGACGCATTCGCCGGGATCGATCGAGAGGTCGATCCCGGAAACGACGGCCTTGCCACCGAGCTGCTTGAAAAGTCCGTTTAAGACTAGGCGGGGAACGGAATGACGCTGCGCATGATTCGAAGGCGATAGCATATCAATCGCGCCCGAAGGTGCTCGCGAAGCGCTGGATGAACTCGTCGGCGCTTTTATCGTCGGAGAGGTCGTGCAGTTCGACACTGAAGGGATTGAAGCTGGCAAGTTCCGGTAGCCCTTCGATCGTCTTAGCCGTCGCGTTTGTTGGCCAATATTTCCCGGCGTCGGCCTGGATCGCCTGGCCCTCGGCGCTAGTCAGCACCTCGAGAAGAAGCTTTGCGGCGATGGGATGCGGCGCACCCGCGAGAATACCACTCGGCTGTTCGGCCAGCAGGGTGCCGTCGTTCAGACCGTAGAAATCGACAGACTGGCCTTTTTCCTTCGATACAAAAATGTTGAAGGAGGAAATCGTCGGGGCAACCACGCGCTCGCCGGAAGCAAGTGCGCGCACTACCTCCGAATTACCGCGTACGAAGAGGACGTCTTGGGTCGCAAGCTTTGCCAGATAGTCCCATGTGATCTCGCCATTCTGCAACAAAGCGAGGAAGAAGGTAAGGGTGTTGCCCGCTGTAGCCGGATCGGCAAGGACGATCTTGCCCTTCCATTTCGGGTCCAGGAAATCGGCAAGACTTGCCGGCAGCTCGCTGCGGTCGGTTATGGCTGTACTGTTGTAAGCTGCGGGAAGGAGGTAGACGCCCGTGGAGTAGTACGCGCCATCCTTGTCTGCATATCCGCCGAGCTGGGTGAAAGAGCTGACCTTATAGGGCGCGAAGCGGCCTTCGGCTTTCCACTTGGCGGCGACAAAGGGCTGGGTCGTTGTTACGACATCCGCGCGCACCACGCCGGCAGCTTTTTCCGCCTCAACCTGCGTAATGATGTCAGGCGCTTTTTTGGCGACGATAGTAAGGGTGATGTCGGGGAAGTTTTCGGCCCACAGAGCGTTGAGCCGTTCAGCTTCCTCGGTCCTCGCCGGGAAGTAGTAAACAACCTCGGTGTCTTTGGCGGCTTTTGCTTCCTGGTAAAGCGTCTCGAAGATCGGGGCTTCGAGTTTTACATCCTGAGCCTGGACGTGGCTGGCGCACATCAGGATTCCCGCGAACATGGCGGAGAAAGTGACTGGTCTCATCGGTGAAAATACCTCTCATAAACAATGCGCTAATGATCAATTTAAAAGCTACTAAGTCAATAGATTTTCTTACCAAATATTCAAAGATCGTTGACACATTGTTCCGCATTTTCTCGTTGTTGCGCATATTCTAGAACATTATTCAACTGTTACGGTAGAATGACCAGAAAGTGTTGACACATTTCCGCGTTCTCCCTATGGGATAGAGAACTAGCCGCCGCTCGGCGGCGTTCCAGAAAGCCAGATTGGAGTGTCGCATAATGTTGTCTGATGCAGTGACCCGAAACGAGCGGCCGGAAATTTCTGTCTATTGGAAGCCGGGATGTTCAAGCTGCCTCAAAACGAAAGAATTCGTTGAGGAGCAGGGTGTTGATTTCGAATCTGTAAATGTCCTGGAAGACGAGGACGCCATGCAGGAAATCTTTGCTTCGGGACTTCGAAGCATCCCTGCTGTCCGTTTCCGCGACAAATACGTCTACGCACAGAACCTTGATGACATCGCTGCGCTCCTCGGCGTTTCACGCAGCCACAAGAGGCTGGAGAATGCCGCTCTCTTCGAGCGGTGGGACGTACTCTTGATAAAGCTGCGCCGGATCGTCGGCAAATTCGACGAGGCGCACCTGCAGGAAAGAGTAATCCCCTTCCGAGATCGCTCCGTACGTGAATTAGCGATCCATGTCGGACAGATTGTGCATGCCTTTGTTGGGCAGATGGTGGAAGAGCTCATTGAGATCAAACCAGTCCACGGCTACGTCGATCCGGACATCGTCACGAAGGCGGACATTCTCGCCCATCTCGAAAGGACACACCGCGCGTTACAGGCGTGGCGTGAGAAGGGCGGGGACCAATCTCTACCCGAACGGATGCAGACCTATTACGGCAACCAACCCACAAGCCAGGTCATCGAGCGCGGCGTCTGGCACTGCGCTCAGCATGCGCGGCAGCTCGACATCATCACCGCAGGGCGACTCGGCGCCGAACTTGAGATCGGGCCGGAACTCTATGCCGGTCTTCCGCTGCCAAAGCGCCTTTGGGTCTGACCTCACAGAACTGAAAGCCCGCCATGTTGTACCTCTCTAACGATGACGTCGCTGTGCTTCTTAGCATGGACGAATGCATCGAAAGTTTCGAGCATGCCTATCGCGCAGCTTTCGAGCGGAGCGCCGTCAACGGCCGCCGTTCGGACATGATCGTTGGTACGGGCAACAAGGACACCGTTTATTCGCTGAAAATGGTCGGTGGCGTCGTCCCGAGTGCGGGAATCGGGGCCGTTCGAATCAATTCCGACATACTGAGCTTTCCGGAAACCGGCGGCCAGAGGCGCAAGGTTAAGGTGCCCGCCGCGGGCGGGCGCTGGGTTGGACTGCTTCTCCTGTTCAGCACGGAAACTGGCGAGCCTTTAGCGATCCTGCCCGACGGCGTACTGCAACGAATGCGCGTCGGCGCCTCCAGCGGACTCGCCATGCGCTATTTGGCGCGACCGGAGACAACTGTGGTCACCGTTCTGGGATCCGGCTGGCAGGCCTATGCACAGGTGCTGGCGGCTGCAGCCGTCAGGCCACTGCGTGAGATTCGCGTTTTCAGTCCCAACCACGACAATGCCCGCACATTCGCGGCCAATGTCGAGAACAAGCTGGAAATTCCCGTGAAGGCCTTCATTGCGCCGGAAATCGCTGTGCGTGGCGCCGATGCTGTTTTATGCGCCACCAATAGCATGCAGGCCGTCCTCCAGGAGGAGTGGGTGGAACCAGGCATGCACCTCGGGTCAATTCGCGACGGGGAAATCTCTCCGACTGCCTTGCTAAATGCCGACAGAATTGTCGTGCACGATCCTGGTAACATGGGCAGTGACCATCTCGTGGTCGCAAGCGGGATCGAGCACCAGGAAGGCCGGAAAGAGATCGCCACGGACCCGCGTCTTGCCTCCATCGCCGGAGCGCCGTCGCTGGCGGGGCTCGTTGCAAATGCGACGCCCGGGCGGAAGGGGCAGACCGAGGTCACCTGCTTCCTGAATTTTCACGGCCTCGGATACCAATTCGCCGCCGCCGGCGCGACGCTGCTCAAAAAAGCCCATTCGACGGGCCTGGGGCGAACGTTGCCGTTGGAATGGTTCACCCAGAACGTTCATTCCTGATCCTACATGCTTAAAGGTGTCCTTTGCTAGAAAACGATACTGGTTCGATCGCGCCGGGGGCTGCGCTCGCTGAGCGCATCGCCGACGTGCTGGCCGTGCTTCGGCTCGACAATATCCCCATGGAGGCGCGGGAGATCGCGGTTAACGATCTCATCGACATGGCGGGCCTTTGCGTCGCCACCCGTGACGCCGATTACATCCGTGTGCTGATAGAGGCGAGCGATGATGCAGGCAAATGCACCGCCATCGGTCATGCTCGCGGTTTCGACGCGGCCACCGCCGCCCTCATCAACGGCACCGCCACACATGGGGAGGATTTCGATGATACTCTGGAAGGTGCACCTATCCGCGTCGGCGCGATGGTGCTGCCCGCCGTTCTCGCTGCCGCGCAGCGCTTCGAACGAAGCGGCGCCGACACGCTAAAAGGAATTGTCGCCGGCCTCGAAATGGTCTGCCGCTTCAATACCATTGTGCCCGGCGCGATCCACAAGGCGGGTTTCCATCCGGTTGGGATTATCGGCGCGCTGGGCGCGACAGCTGGGGTAGGGGTCACACTTGGGCTCGACCGCAAACAACTGACGGACGCCTTTGGCATCGCCGGCAGCTTCGCTTCCGGAATTGGCGAATTCCTTACGGAGGGTGCATGGACCAAGCGTCTTCATCCCGGGTGGGCCGCCCAGTCCGGCTATCGTGCAGCGTTGCTCGGTAGGGCCGGTTTTTTCGGGCCTCGCACGGTTTTCGACGGACCGCGCAACGTCTTCAAGGTGTTCAGTCAGTCGGCGCCTGCCGACCGACACGCGGTCATCGCAGGTTTGGGCGAGAAATGGCTAATGCAGGCCATCGCCTTCAAACCATATGCTTGCGGCACGATGATCCACCCTTTTATAGATTGCATGTTGCGGTTGCGCGAAACCGGTATCGACGCGGATTCAATCGTCTCGATCGAATCCGAAACAAGTGAGGGTCTTGTGGACCGCCTTTGGGAGCCATTGGCGGCGAAGTATCGGCCTCCTTCCGGCTACGCAGCAAAATTCAGCATGCCCTTTTGCATGGCGGTGGCGTTCTTGGAAGGTGACGCGGGGCTTGAACAGTTCAGTGACGCCAAGGCGGCTGATTCCCGGGTACTCGAGCTCGCTGGCAAGATCCGCTACGTCATCGACTCCGCAAACGAATATCCGAAAAACTATACTGGCCATATCCGCGCCAGTCTTCGGGACGGCACTGAAATCGAATTTCGCCAGCCACACTTTCGGGGCGGCGTGCGCGAACCGTTGACACGTGACCAGTTGATCGGAAAGTTCCGTGGAAATATTGCCCATGGCCGCGGTTCTATCGAATACGGACAGGCACTGCTTGATTTCTGCCTGAATATCGCGAAGCATAAAGACCTGTCTGTGGGTCTTGCAGGGATCGGTCTGTGTGGAGAATCCGCTTGATAGGGCTACATCGTCAGCAGTATTTCAGCAATTTTAAGAGAGAAAATTCAACATCATGACCAACGATCTCATTCGTCCGGCCGATGATCTGCACGAAATTGTCGAGCGGAAACTCGTGGCCCTTGTCAGCTAAATGGAAAATGCAGACTGGAACGCCCTTGATGTCGCGCATGCAATCAACAACATCATTCAAAGCAAGTGGCTCCATCAGGCGGAGCGTCTTCAAGCAGCCCAGGATGCTTTGTCGGAAAATTTCGTGTCGGATGGAAATGAAGGTTAGCAGCACCGCCGTTGCCACAAGGGAAAATCTGATGATTGCTACGTTTCAGGTCATTGCTCTGAGTTCACTCGATCCACAGGGTGAGGATACCCGCGACGAGCCAAGGCTCAATTTCGCAGATGCTGTAATGGCTGCGCAGGAGTTGAAGGCGCAGGGGAAGGCGTTTCGTGTTGTTGTGGATGGCGAGAAAAGCGATCAACAAATGCAGACTTTTCGCGACCTCGGTGCACTTTCGTAATCAGTACAGTTTGTGTCGTGGCCATCTTCGCGATTCAAGATGTGTAATGACGGTTATGGGCGTGATGCCGAACTGTGTCGGTGGTTCGTTTCCCTTCAAGGCGAAGTAAGTGCATGGCAATGGCAGCTGTGCGCCGTCATTCACGCCGCAGGCGTCGCTTCTTTAAAACCGTCAGTCCGCTTGAAGGGGACCATGGTACCTGCCATCCCTTTGTCATGTGGCAGTGGGCAGCTGACCATATCGTTGCAGCGCGCGCCGCTCACGTTGAGGCAGTTGCCGTATACCACGATAGGCTCGCAGTTGTGGCCAAGGAACGAGACCGCGGCAACTTCGCCATGCGCCCCCGGACATAGAATATCAAGCCATGGAGAAGGCTCAGAGCAAAGGCACAAGACATGCCCGAGCCTCGCTTACGCCGCCCTCAAGCCGCAGGGGACAGAATGACCGGCCTAATGGCACGTCGGTGTGGAACCACTTTGGCCTCCGTCGTCGACCGCCACGTTGGGTGAGAAGTTCAGCGCAGGCGCAACCGATACCTTTGCCAGCACCGGTGATGATTATCGTTTTTCCTTTAAAGTCCGACACGAATGATCCTTCCGATACCTATTGCTCAGAACGCGATTCTTTGGTCGGTTTGCTTGTCGAACACATGAGCCGCGGCAGGATCGACGTCGAGCCGTATCGTGTCGCCTGGCTTCAGCGCGTGGCGCTCGCGAAAGGCGCACAAGACCCGTTTGCCCGCCAATTGGGCTGCCAGGAGAATTTCTGCCCCCGTCGGCTCGATCAACTCGACAGTCGCCGGCACGCCCCGATCGCCATGCGACATGATCCACTGGTCAGGACGAACCCCGTATATCACCTCCTGGCCGGTCGTCGCTCGCGTGCCGTGTGGAAGGGGAAGGGCCGACCCGTCAGCGAGCCGCGCTGAGTTCACAGAGAGATCGATTGTGGCCGGCAGCATGTTCATTGCCGGCGATCCGATGAAACCGGCGACGAAGGTGTTTGCGGGTCTGTCGTAAAGCTCCAGTGGCGCGCCGATCTGCTCCACCTTGCCGTCGCGAAGCACGACGATGCGGTCCGCCATTGTCATGGCTTCAATCTGGTCATGGGTGACATACACTGAAGTAGCGCCAAGGCGCTGGTGAAGAGCTTTGATCTCCGAACGCATATCTACGCGCAATGCGGCGTCCAGGTTCGAAAGCGGCTCGTCGAAAAAGAACGCCCTTGGGTTTCGAACCATTGCGCGCCCCATGGCGACACGCTGCCGCTGGCCTCCGGAGAGAGCTTTCGGATATCGGTCGAGATAGGGCGTAAGCCGCAACATATCGGCAGCCTTGTCAACCTTGGCGTTGCGATCCGCAAGGTTTTCGCCTCGCAATTTCAGTGCGAAGGCCATGTTCTCCCGAACAGTCATATGCGGATAGAGAGCGTAGTTCTGGAACACCATCGCCACGTCACGGTCCTTGGCGGCGATGTTGTCGACGCGATGTCCGCCCAGCTTGATCGTGCCGCCGGTGATGTCCTCAAGCCCCGCAAGTGATCGCAGCAGCGTGGATTTGCCGCAGCCGGAGGGTCCGACCAGGACGACGAACTCGCCGTCGGCTATATCGAACGAGATATTGCGCAGGGCGTGATAGGCGCCGTAATGCTTGTCGACCTGGTCAAGCTCGATCGTTGCCATGTGTCAATCCTTAGTCAGTTGTGGCGGCATGGCCGCAGATCATTCGAGATGGGTGCGAAGGCAGCTTCACCATGAGGTGTATCCTGCATCCGCAACGACGATGCTGCCGGTCATCAGGCTGGCGGCATCGGAGGCCAGGAACAGAACGACAGACGCAATTTCCTCGACCTCGCCCATGCGCTTCATCGGCGTCATGTCCATCCACTCCCTGTCCCATCCGGTTGTCTCCACGGCGGTCCTCGTCATGTCGGTCGCGATATAGGTTGGCGCGACGGCGTTGACGCGGACGCCTCGCTCGGCCCATTCGGCTGCAAGGGACTTCGTCAGCATGTGAACGGCACCCTTTGAGGCGTTGTAACCGGCCTGCGGCTGCGGCCGGTTGGCGATAATGCCAGACATCGAACCGATATTGACGATCGAGCCCTTGCCCGCCTTCAGCATCAGGTTTCCGAAGGCGCGATTGCTCCAGAACACACCGTTAAGGTTCACGTTTGCGACCCTCAGCCAGTCCGCATCGGACATCTCCTCCGCCGGGCTGTGCGCAGCGATGCCGGCATTGGCCACCAGGATGTCCACGCGACCAAGCTTGGTCGCGATCGCCGCCGCGACGCGGTCGGTTTCTCCGGAATCGGTTACGTCGAGACGAACGAATTCGGCCTTTCGCCCCATCGCGGCGAGCTTAGAGACGGCCGATTGACCGAGCTCTTCGTCAACATCAGTCAATACGAGATGTGCGCCGGCTTCCGATAGGGCATCGGCGCAGGCATAGCCGATGTTGCGCCCCGCGCCGGTGACGACCGCGACCCTTCCGCTGAGATCCAACTTGCGCAGGTACATGCTACGTCCCAAGCTCGATCTGGATTTTTACGGAAGACGGCTTCGGTCTCACGGCGTAATCGAATGCTTCGATAGAATCCTCGAAGGCGTAGGTATCGGTGATCAGCGCATCGACATTGATCTGGTTCGATCCCAAGAGCGCGACGATGCGCGGGTAGACATGGGCGTAGCGGAACACGTGTTCGATGCGCAGTTCCTTCGTCTGGGCGATGACGATATCGAGCGGGACCGGCTTCAGGGGCATGCCGACAAAGACGACGGCTCCGCCGGGGCAACTGTGGTGCAACGTGTCTGCGATCACCTCGGCCGCGCCGGAGCATTCGAAAACGACATCGACGCCCCAGCCGTCGGTTTCGCGGGCGATCACACTCTTCAGGTCCTGTGATCGGACATTGACGGTCATGACGGCAGGCCCGAGTTTGCGCGCTACGGCGAGCTTTTCGTCGACAACATCGGTAACGATGACTTTGGCGCAACCGGCCGACAACGCCGCGATCGCGGTCACCATGCCAATCGGCCCGGCACCCGTGACCAGCGCGATCGCGCCAGGTGTCAGCTTTGCCTTGGAGACTGCATGAAAGCCCACAGCCAGCGGCTCGACCATGGCGCCAGCGGCATAGGAAACATTGTCCGGAAGCTTGAAGGTGAAGGCCGCCGGGTGGACCACGCTCGGTCTCAGCACGCCATGCACGGGCGGCGTCGCCCAGAAGCGCACCGCGGGATCGAGATTGTAGAGACCTAGCCGCGACGCGCGGCTTTGCGAGTCGGGAATGCCGGGCTCCATGCAGACGCGGTCGCCCACTTTCAGGTTCTGGACAGCGCTGCCGACCTCTTCGATGATGCCGGCGGCTTCATGGCCGAGGATCATCGGCTCACGTACAACGAAGGGGCCGATCGCGCCGTGGGTGTAGTAGTGAACGTCCGATCCACAGACGCCCACTGTCTTGATGGCAATGCGCACGTCGGTGGGACCGAGCGCCTCCTTCGGGTCCAGGTCGCGAATGCGCAGTTCGTCTTTGCGTTCG
The DNA here is from genome assembly GCF_030814475.1 of Pararhizobium capsulatum DSM 1112. Taxonomy (NCBI): domain Bacteria; kingdom Pseudomonadati; phylum Pseudomonadota; class Alphaproteobacteria; order Hyphomicrobiales; family Rhizobiaceae; genus Pararhizobium; species Pararhizobium capsulatum. The sequence continues at coordinate 135,016 of NZ_JAUSVF010000003.1, forward strand.
AGAACGAGCGATCTCATGTCTTCAGCCCTTTCGGATTATGAATACGGCCAGCGCCAGGCAGAGCACCGTCGCCACCCATAGCGGCAACAGACCCTCTAGGAAACGCATCCAGAGAAGATGCACCAGGATCAGGATCACGACCGAGATGAAACCCCTGTCGAAGCCGTTCGTTCGGATCGGCAGGAACCCGTCGCGTTGGGTTTTTCGGGGTTGAGACCCAGCCATTATCTTACCCTTTCAATGCGCCAAACGTCAGGCCGGTGACGATGTGCTTCTGGACGAAGCCGAGCACGATCAGGGCCGGGAGCGTGGTCAGGAACGCCATCGCCGCCATCTCGCCCCAGTTCGTTCCGGTGACCGAGACATATTCCGCGAGCGCTGTCGTAACCGTCCTGGCGCCAGCCGACGACGTCAGGGTTGCTGCGAACAGGTACTCGTTCCAGGCGAAAATCCAGGTCAGGATGAAGGTGACGGCCAACCCCGGCCGAGCCAGCGGCAGGATGACGTGCAACAGCACCTGGCTGGTTGTCGCACCGTCCACCCGCGCCGCTTCGTCCAGCTCCAGCGGAATCCCGTCGAGCATGCCTTTCAAGAGCCAGATGGCGAAGGGCAGGTTGAAGACGCAATAGAGCAGGATGAGGCCGATCTTCGTGTCGAACAGCATGAAATCGCCGAACACGAACCACTTGGTGAACAGCAGGAAGAGCGGCAGCAGAAACACGGCTGGCGGCGCCATGCGGTTGGTGATCAACCAAAAAAACACGTTGTCACCGCCGCTGATCTTGTAACGCGACAGTCCGAACGCCGCGAGCAGGCCGAGGGCACACACCATCGCTGCGTTCGATGTCGCCACGATCATCGAATTCCAGAGATACTGCAAGAAGGTCGAGCTGTTCAGCACCGCCAGGAAATTATCCCAGTAAAGATCGTCGATGAGGAATGACTTGGAATAAAGCTTCACGCGAGGGCGCATCGAAACGACCAGCATCCACCAGACCGGAAGCAACGTCAGAATCGTCAGACATATCCAAAGGACGAAAGAGGCTATACCGGAGCGTCTCATTGTGCCCCTCCTTTGCGGCCGGTCATGGCGACGAACAGCAGCCAGCTCAGAACGATCGTGACGTAAAGCGTTAGAAGGGACATGGCCGCGCCGTAGCCGTAATCGGTCTTCGGAAAGACGTTGATCCAGATATGAAGGCCGATGAAGCGGGTCGCCTCGGCCGGACCGCCCTTGGTCAACATCCAGATTTCGTCGACAGAGCGCAACGCGTCCATCAGCCGGATGAAGACGGTTGTCAGCAGCACCGGCTTCAACATCGGCACGATCACGTACCAGAAAATCTGCAGTTTGTTGCCGCCGTCGATCTGTGCCTGTTCGAGCGGCTCTTTCGGTAAGGCGGTCAATCCAGCCATGAGCGACAGCGTGACGAACGGCGTCCAGTGCCACAGGTCCATGACGATCGCTGTGGCGAAGGCATGATAGGAATTAGTCGCGATGTTGTAGTCGATGCCGAACCACAGTTTCAGGTAGTAGGGCACGATGCCGAAGCCCGGAACGCAAAGCAGCCGCCAGGTAGCACCGACTGCAATGGGTGCGACGACGATCGGCAGTGTGTGGATCGTGCGAAAGAACTGCCGGCCCCACAGACGGTCTGCCATCAGCGCGCGGGCCAGGACGTAACCTAACAAAAGTTCGCTCACAACGACGAAGAAGGCAAAAACCAGCGTGCGGGTAAGCGAGTTCAGGAAGGTCGTGTCAAAAACCAGGCTACGATAATTCTGAAGGCCGGCCCAGCGCAGGGTTGGATCGACTGCGTTGGTATTCCAGTCGAAGAAGCCGACATAGAGAATGTAGATGAAGGGAATGAACCCGATAACGAACAGGATTAGCGTGGCTGGTGCTAGAAACAGCCATCCGATGTTGGATTGTCTCATCCTGAGCTCCGTCAGATCGTGCTTGAGTTTTATTCGCCCGACGACCAGCGTCGCGGGCAGGCCCGGCAAACCGTAGTCAGGACAGAAGGCGGCCACCTTACTGGCGACCGCCAACCGCCGGGAGGTGCGGTTTTACTTGCGGTAGCCGAGCTTCACAAGTTCAGCTTCGGCGGCGGTCGCGGCCTGGTCCAGCGCATCGTCCGGCTTGATCTCACCGACGATCGCTTTGTAGATGAACGGCGCGGCCACCTGCAGAACTTGCGAGTGGAACGGGAACGGCGGAGCACCCGCGAACAGCTTTCCATCCTCACGCATCAGCGTGTAATAGCCGTTCATCTTCTTGTCCTGATCGACGATCTTTGGATCATCGTAGGTCGAGTTCATGACGATGCGGGAGCCGGCCAGCGCCCAGTCGGTCTGCACGGAAGCCTGCCCGATATACTGCAGGAAGAGCAGCGAGGCGTCCTTGTTCTTGGACGAATGCGGGATGCCGAAAGCGCCACCATCGTAGTAGCCGATATAACCCTTGCCGGCTTCGGCTGCTTCCATGACACCCGCCTCGACCGGAGGCAGTGCCACGCCAACCTTACCGACGACGGTCGATTTGGTTTCGTCGGTCGCAATCCAGGCAGCGTTTTCACCGTAGACGAGACCTTGGGCCGCGCGGCCTGCGGCAAACGTCCCGGCAACCTCATCCCAAGTGGACGACGTCGATTCCGGCGGTGCATATTTCAGCAGATCGATCCAGTAGTTAAGCGCCTTTTTCGCGGCGGCGGAGTTCATCTGGCCGCCGTTCGCTTCGGTGGCCGCGAAGGTGGTGCCATCGATGCCCCAGTTGTAAACGCCGAAGGTTGGCGCTACCGACTCGAAGAATTCGTAGAAGGCGGCGGGATGGCTCGACGAGGCCTGTACGGTGGTCCCCCAGAGCTCCTTGTCTGCGCCGTATTCGGTAAAGAACTTAGCGACCTGGGTATACTCTTCATGCGTCGTTGCAGGCTTCAGATCCGCACCGGTGGAATCCTTGTAGGCTTTCTGGATCGCCGGATCATCGAAGAGATCCTTGCGGTAGAGGTAAGGCTTGATGAATGCTTCCATGGGAACACCCATCACATCGCCCGACTTCGGATCCTTGAAATAGTTCAGGAACGTGGTGAAATTCTCTGGCTTGAAGTCCGGCGAAGCGATCTTTGCATTTTCGGCGAGCGACTTGGTGATATCGACGAGGAAGTTGCGGGCCAGATACGTATATACGATGTCCTGCTCGATATAGACGAAGTCATAGATGCCGGTATTGGCTTCCATATCCTTGATCGCCTTGTCGTACATCTGGTCCCAAGATGTTGCCTCAAATTCGACCTTGATGCCGGTCTCTTCTGTGAATTTCGGACCGAGCACCTGCTCGACATATTTCGACGCTGGGGTCGATTCCGAGACGCCCCGGATGATCGCGCCCTGATAGGGTTGAGCGGCAGTCTTCCACCAGGAATCCTGCGCAAGAGCGGTCGAGCTCCAAAGGCCAAGCGAGATGATGCCGACGCCCACGGCTTTGACGAAACTGTTCATTGTTCTCCTCCATTTGGATCGCAAAATCGGTCCGGTTGTGCGTGCTTAACTCTCCTCCGACACGCTCAACGGACCTCAATATTTGTGGAAAGAAAGAGTAGACACAAGCGCGGCCGTTGCGCGATACTGATACTCTCATGCGCAACATACCGAAAATATCCATGAAATCTTGTGTGCATTGCACAATCTAATATTGATTGCCGACGCAACGAGCATAGTGGGAAGACCGGAAGGGGTCTGCAATGTCAGTTATTTCACCGACGGTCGCGAGATTTGAATATGTCCTGACGGGCGCGGACGAGTCCTTCCTGTGGCGCCGCGACGACTATCCATGGGAACGCAACGTCTGGAATTTCCACCCAGAGGTGGAGATCCACTATATTCCCAACGCCAGCGGCGTCCTGCTTGCAGGGGATCATGTCGGCGCGTTCACGCCAGGCCATATTTCCGTTATCGGCAGCAACCTACCGCACGACTGGGTGACGCCGCTCGGACCGGATGAGCGCATTCCAGGACGCGACATCGTCATCCAGTTTCTGCCGGCCAAACTTGAGCAGGCTTCGACCTTCCTGCCGGAGCTGGCGGGGTTGCATGACTTTCTCAGCCGCGCGCAGCGGGGGCTCTCCTTCAAGGGGCAGGCGCGGGAACAGGCGGAGGGGCTGATACTCGACATGGAGTTCCAGACCGGCTCCGTGCGGCTTTCGACCTTCTTGTCATTGCTCTCGCTGCTGCGGGACACTGACGAGTCCGATACCTTATCTTCAGAGGCTTATGTGCCAGACCTGAGCTATGGCTCGCTCGAAGCCCTGCAGCAGGTCTTCGCGTATCTCTTTGCCAATCTGTCGGAGGACATCCGGTTGCCGGACGTAGCTCGCATGGTTGGCATGAGTGACAGCGCTTTCTCGCGATTTTTCAAGAAAAACAGTGGCCACAGCTTCACCGACCACGTCAACAAGCTTCGTATCTGGAAGGCGGGTCAGCTGTTGACCGATACCTCTATGCCGATAACGGACATCTGCTTCGAGGTGGGCTATCGTAATCTTTCCAATTTCAATCGGGTGTTTCTGCGCCACCACAACTTAACACCGACACGATACCGAAAACTCTCCACCAACCGCAGAACCGTTCCGTTCCTCCAGACAGCGACAGACCATATGCGTGTGCGGTGAATGCGGAAAGATAGATTTTAGAGTTCTCGTCCGCTTGTGCATCGTTGTCGCCTGAAAATTGCCATTCCGCTTTCGTGAAGAGTTTCGGGCGCCGCGAGGCGTACGAAAGTCCCCGAGGAAGGAACCCGCGGACCCTAGTTGAGAAGCCTATGGAGATTTCAATCTGCGGCTCATGTGGGCGGTTGCAGGATCGCAGTCGGGGAGTGGAATGATGGATGGCGGCAGGTCGCTTCTTTGCGCACCCGTGCGGCTTTCCGAGCCTGGCCCAGGCTCGCCGCGACCCCTGTCTGATGCCATGATCGCCACGGTCGCATGCGGGTCGCTTGTCGGAGGCGTGAAGCCTGCGACTGAAATCTGGACCATGCCATGCCGGGTCATGAAGCCGTCTCCCGGTTCGTCGCCGTCGCATCCGGCGGTCCGCGCGGCTGCTTCCAGCGTTCGAACATCTCGATGACGATCATTCGTCCGCCGCAGGGCGGTGTTGTTGAGTTTTGCGTGCCCGAGCAGGACCTGGATGATCCGAATGTCCGTGCCGTCCTCCAGCAGGTGGGTGGCGAAGCTGTGGCGCAGCGTATGCGGCCCCACCCGCTTGGCGATGTCGGCGGCCTGGGCGGCCTCAACGACGATGCGATAGAGCTGCCGCGTGCTGATCGGCTTCATGGCGTGCTGTCCGGGGAACCGCCAGCCGTCGCGGTCCATCACGCCCTGCTGCCGCCCCACCTTCCACTACTGGCGCAGCAGGGTGAGCAGGTCCTCCGAAAGCATGGCATTGCGATAGCGCCCGCCTTTGCCACGTTCGACGCGCAGCAGCATCCGCTCGCTGTCGACGTCGGCGACCTTCCATGGAGACCTCTGCAACACGTAGGCCGGCGCCATAGGCGACCGACAATGCTGCCTGGTGCTTGAGGCAGGTGGTGGCATTGAGGAACCGGGTAACCTCGTCGCGGCTCAATACCACAGGCAGGTTCCGAGGAAGCGCCAGCCGGACGAGCCTGCGCGCCAAGTCCGGGCGGTCGAGGGTCTGGGTGAAGAAGAACCGTAGCGCCGACACGATGCTGTTCTTTGTTGGAACGGGAACGCCGTCCTCCTGCTGCTCGATCTGGAACCGGCGCAGGTCGTCGGCGGTCGCCGTGTCTGGTGAACGCCCGAGGAAGGTTGCCAGGCGACCGATGTCGCGGAGATAGTTGCGCTGCGTTTCGCGTGACAAACGCCGCATGTTCAGGTCGTCGATCAGCCGCTGGCGCAGCGGGCTGACGGGCGTGTCGAGACGGGGGTACTGCATGGTCAGGTTCCTTTGTTGAAGAAGCTCGTCATGCTCCGCCTCTGCCGGACGACGTTCAACCCAGGCCCAACCTCCAGCCTTTGCCCTCTATTTCAACCGCAGGCGCCCTCCCGCGCAGCGGGTTCGTTCACCGGCCCCCAATCAGTCATTCCCGAAAGCAAGTAGTTGCCTGGATTGGAATATTTTACTCAAAACATTGTCACCGAACGGCGGGTCGCCCCTTCGTATCCCATCAAGGCGGCCGTATGATTAATGTCACACGGCCGCCAGTGTCGTTTCCTTTCAAGCGAGCCCGGTGCTCAGCGGCTGAATACCGACTCGATAGCGCCGGCGGCCGCCTTGACCACGATGTCGGCTTCAGCGCGGGTGAGGCAGAGCGGCGGGGCAAAGCCGAGGATATCGCCCTGCGGCATGGCGCGGCCGATGACGCCGCGTTCGAGGAGGGCGGCCGAAACCTGCGGCCCGATCTTCCGGGAAGAGTCGAAGAACTCGCGATCGTCCTTGTCCTCGACGAACTCTACCGCTGCCATCAACCCGTCGCCGCGCACGTCACCGACGTTTTTGTGGCCGGCGACGGCCTTGGCGAGTTCGGCGCGGAAATAGGCGCCGGTGGAGCCGGCATTCTCGACCAGACCGAGTTCGTCGACCAGTTCGAGGTTGGCGATGCCGGCGGCGGCGCAGATTGGGTGGGCGGAATAGGTCCAGCCGTGGCCGATGGCGCCCATCTTGTCGGAGCCTTCGACCAGCACCTGCCACATTTTGTGCGAGACGATCGAACCGGACAGCGGCGCATAGGCCGAGGTCAGGCCCTTGGCGATGGTGATCAGGTCCGGCTTGATGCCATAGTGATCGGAGCCGAACATCGAGCCAAGGCGGCCGAAACCAGTGACGACCTCGTCGGCGACCAGCAGGATGTCGTATTTTTCAAGCACCGCCTGTATCTTCTGCCAGTAGCCGTCCGGTGGCGGAACGATGCCGCCGGTGCCGAGGATCGGCTCGCCGATGAAAGCGGCTATCGTGTCCGGCCCTTCCGCCAGGATCATCTCCTCCAGCTTGTCGGCACAATATTGCGAGAACTGTTCCTCGCTCATCGAGCGGTCCAGACGGCGGAAATAATAAGGGGCTTCCGTGTGCAAGATCGGCGCGCGCGGCAGGTCGAACAGGTTGTGGAAGAGTTCAAGCCCGGTCAGCGAGCCGGTCATGACGCCGGAGCCGTGGTAGCCACGCCAGCGCGAAATGATCTTCTTCTTTTCCGGGCGGCCGAGGATGTTGTTGTAGTACCAGATCAGCTTGATGTTGGTCTCGTTGGCGTCCGAACCGGAGAGACCGAAATAGACCCGGGACATGCCCTTTGGCGCCCGGTCGATAATCATATTCGACAGTGTGATCGAGGCTTCCGTGCCATGGCCGACATAGGCGTGATAATAAGCAAGGTTTTTCGCCTGCGCGGCGATTGCGTCCGAAATCTTCTGGCGACCGTAGCCGACATTGACGCAATAGAGCCCGGCAAAAGCGTCGAGGCTGGTGCGGCCGTTGGTGTCGGTGATGTAGGCGCCTTCGCCGCGGGCGATGATGCGCGTCGGCGTCTCGCCGCGCGCGTGCATGCCCATGTGGGTGGACGGGTGGAAGAAGTGGTCGCGGTCCCAGGCGGTCAATTCGTTGCTGTGTTCGGACATGGTCTTTTCCTTTGCTCGGTGTTCGGGGGGCGTCGACGAGCCTCAGGCGGCCGTGTCGATGCAGAGATATTTGAGTTCGGTGAAGGCCTCGAGGCCGTGGCGGGAGCCTTCGCGGCCGATACCGGACTGTTTCCAGCCGCCGAAGGGGATCGGGCCGCCGGTGATCTTCACCCGGTTGATCGCCACCATGCCATATTCGAGAGCCCGGCCGAGCCGCATCTGGCGCGCGCCATTCTCCGTGACGACATAGGCGACCAAGCCGTATTCGGTATCGTTGGCGCGGGCGATGACTTCGGCCTCGCTGTCGAAGGCGGAGACTGCCGCGACCGGCCCGAATGTTTCCTCATGCATGATCAGCGCATCGGCGGGCACGTCGGCGAGAAGTGTCGGCGTGTAGAACAACGGCCCGGCCTTGTGGCGCGCGCCGCCGGTCAGGAGGGTGCCGCCGCGGGCAAGCGCGTCGGAAACCTGTTCCTCGACCTTGGCAATTGCCCGCTCATGAATCAGCGGGCCGATCTCGATGCCTGCCTCCAGCCCCGTGCCGACTTTCAAGGCTTCGATACGGGTCTTGAAGGCAGCGTTGAAGGCTGATAGCGCCGGGCGCTCGACATAGATGCGGTTGGCGGCAAGGCAATCCTGGCCGGAGGTCGCGAACTTGGCATTGACGGCGATATCCACCGCCTTGTCGACATCGGCATCGGCAAAGACGATCAGCGGCGCATGGCCGCCGAGTTCCATCACCAGCCGCTTCATTGTCGGCGCGCACTGTCCGGCAATCAGCTTGCCGATCTCCGTCGACCCGGTGAAGCTCATCGCACGTACCCGGGCATCGCTGCTCATACGGCCGACGATGGTTGCGGCGTCGCCGGTGGCGACGTTGAACACGCCGGCCGGAATGCCGGCCCGCTCCCCAAGCTCGGCCAGTGCCAGCGCGGACAAGGGTGTTTCGGAGGAGGGGTGAACGACGACCGTGCAGCCGGCTGCCAGCGCCGCCGCTGCCTTGCGGGTAATCATCGCGCAGGGAAAGTTCCAGGGCGTGACGATGCCGACGACACCGAGCGCCTCGCGGCGCACGATCATTTCGGCTCCTGCCAGGTGGCTGGTGACGCTCTCGGCATTCAGCCGCTTGCCTTCCTCGGCATACCATTCGACGAAGGAGGCGGCGTAGTCGATTTCGCCTTCGGATTCCGTCAGCGGCTTTCCCTGTTCCAGAGTCATGATCAGCGCCAGGTCATCCTTGGCGGCGAGCATCAACTCGTACCAGCGGCGGAGAATTTTGGCACGGTCCTGCGGCAGCAGCGCCCGCCATTTCGGGAACGCGGACGCTGCCGCGCCGATGGCCGTGGTGGTCTCGTCCGCATCCAGGGCGGATACCCAGGCGAGCGGTGCGGCGGAGGCGGGATCGCGCACCTCGAGCGTGCGGTTCGCCCCATTGGCAATCCAGCGGCCGCCGACATAGGCCAGCGATTTCAGCAGATGCTTGTCCTTCAGGCGCTCTAGCGCCTCATGACAGGTGGGGCGTGCGAATACGGCGTTCATCTCCGGCTCCTCGTGTTTGCAAGTTGCCGGAAGTCTGGCAGCTTTCACGCGAGGAATGGTCTGTTGAGCCGGATGATAAGAGAGGATTGGTCCAAAGAAGGCAGCTGCCGCAGAGGAATCCTCTAGCTGTTCGGTGCTTCCGGCGCGGCCAAAAGCACCGACAGCGGCAACGCAGTTTCCTCCTTCACCGTCTTGGTGACGATGTAGGTGAAATAGCGGGCGATGCCGATTTCGCGGTCGAGCAGGCCGTCGACCAGACGCTGGTAGGCGTCGATATCGGCAGCCATGATCCTCAGGATATAATCGACCCCGCCGCCGACCGACCAGCAGGCGGTGATTTCGGGAATGGCGGCAACAGCGCGTTCGAAGCGATCGAAATCCGCCTGCCGGTGGTTTTCGAGGGTGACTTCCATCATGACGCTGGCGACTGGCGCCAGGCGACGGACCGCGACGCGGGCGTGGTAGCCCGAGACGATGCCGGCTTTTTCCAACTTGCGCAGCCGCATCCAGCAGGGGGTTGGCGACAGGCCGACTTCTTCTGCCAGCGCCACCTTGGTGATGCGGCCGTCACGCTGGACGGCCTCAAGGATGCGCAGGTCGATCGCGTCAAGTTTCATGCGCCTTCATATCCTGCCGGTGATGCAACAGCAATCATCCCTGATACCGCTCGTTGATGATCAAGCGGCGAAACTGGCGCTCACGCGTGCATTTCGGCTTCCATCTCCGCCATGTCCTGGAAACGGTCGGCGATGCGGGCATGCGCCCGACCGCTATCGCAGGTGCCGATCGCGACGACGATTTCGTCGGGTCCCGGCGCATCGGCGATCTGGAAGCTCGCGGTGAGGAAGTGCGAGCGCTTGCCGGATTCGGTCTTGTGCGTCATCGGCAACGACAGGAGCGCGCCGGGAGCCGCGCGCGTGTTGGTGAATTCCAGGTAGGAGGTACCGTGGACGGCGTCGCGGAAGACGTTTCCGAAGCGCAGAGTATGGATCAGGGCCGAGCCGTGCTCGATTTCTCCATTGACGCCGACGGCGGCGGTCTTGCCGAACGCCTCGACCTTTTCGGCTGGCATCAGAGCCAACAGGCGGCGTGTCAGTTCCTGGCCGAGCACCGGCGCCACGCGCAGGATTTCCGGCCGCAGGTTTTCGACGAAACCCCGTCCGGCCCAGGGATTACGCAGGATGGCCGCGACAACCACCATGGTGATGGGCCGTTCCGCATCCCTGCCGCCTTCGATGACGGTCTCCTCGATGAACGTGGCAATTTTCCTGACGCCGATATCCATGGTCGCGATCTTTCCGTTGATGATGTCGGCGAAACTAGTGAGCAGCGAGCCTAGAAATCTTCCTGCTTTTCGCAGGAACGGATGACTGCATTCTGCTCTGGAAAAGAGTAGAATGAAGGCTGAGTAACGGTGCAGACTTCAGCCTGCCCAGGGAGTACATGCGCAGCGTGGACCAGAAATCGCAGATCCTGTCATTGAGGGATGTCGCCAGCCAGATCAACAGTGGGGGCGATCTCACGGCTGTACTGCGCGACCTGATTATTGCCGCCTGCCGCCATGCGCATTGGGCATTGGGCTCGATCATGGCGATCGATGCGGCCCATGGTTATGCCCATGTCGTCGTGCGGCATGATCCGACGCTGATCCAACGGCAACTGCCGGACAAGTGGGAACTGGCGACAAGCCCCTCGCTGATTGCGCTTCAGCGCAACGAGCCTGTCTATATCCGCGATGCGCGAGAATCCGAGGAGTTTCCCGGCTATCGGCGCGAGGCGTTCGAGCGTGATTACCGCACGGTTCTGGTCATGCCGATGAACTGTGCCGATAGCGAGGGCCGGCCGATGGTGCTGAGCGTGATCGCGCGCCAGATCACCGAAGTCTCCGAAGACGATCTCGCATTCCTTGGCATGATCGTGCATCTGGGAGCGATTGCCGTCGAGCGGCAGCACCGGCTGGAGGCGGAGAAGCGCTCGTCCGACCGTCTGCAGAAAGCCTTGCAGGCGCATACGTCGCTATTGGAACATGTGCTGACCGACGGATCGGTCGCCTCGCTGTCGAGCATGATCGGCGCCCTCTTACCCAATCCGCTTGTTGTCATCGATTTCACCACCAACCAGGTGATACCTGGCCACTCTCCCAATCTTGGCCAGTTCGAGGATGCCGCCTGGCAGGAGGCGGCAGCGACGTCGCTGCGCCGGCCATTGATGCGCGCCGCGCGCGATGCGATCGATCGCGGCAGCAGCGAGACGGCCAATCTGTTTCTCGATGACGGAACGCGCCGGTTCACGATTTCGGCACGGATCGAGCCGCTGAATGTCGATGCCCAGCTGGTCGGTGCGCTGATCATCTTTCCGTCGTCGCGCGAATTCGGCGATTTGGACCTGCTGATGCTCGATAGCGCCAAGTATGCGCTCAATGTCCAGATGATGCGCAGTTTCATCCGCTTCCGGTTCGAGACCCGCACCCAGACGGAACTGTTTTTCGAAGTCGTCGAGCAGCGCTGGCGCAATGCCGGGGACCTGCTGCAGCGGGCGCAACGCCTCGGGCTCAATTTTGCAACTGCGCAGCAGATGATCGTCGTCGACTTTCCGGACCGCACGAAAAACCTTGGTGGCATCTCGATCGATGTCGAGCACAGCGTCGCACGCATATTGCAGCAGGCGACGATACCGGCGAACGTGATTGCCACCGACGGCGGGCTGGTCTGCCTCGTGCCCTTCGATGCCAGCAAGCGGCAGGAAAAGCTCAATAAGGTGATGCGCCGTGTCGCCGAGGATCTCGGGCGGTCCTTCGAGGAAGAACCGGTTGTCGTCGCTAGCAATCGCTGCAACGGCCTTGCGGATTATCCCGCAGCCTGGGAGCGATGCAGCCGCACGATCCGCATTGGCCGTTCCTTCGGTCGCACCGGCGCGCTGTCCGGGCAGGATTTCGGGCCGCTGCCTTTGCTGGTCGCGGCGTCCGATGCCGGCGATATCCGCGGGTTTGTCCATGACAGCGTCGGCGCCATCGCCGAGCATGACCGCGACAACGGCACGCCCTATCTCGAAACGCTATCGACCTATTTGCAGGAAGGCTGCCGCAGCCAGGCCTGCGCGGATACGATGGGCCTGCATGTGACGACGCTGCGATACCGCCTGTCGCGTATCCAGGAGCTGTTCGGCATCGATGTGGAGACGCCGGAAAAACGCTTTGCCGTCGAATTGGCGTTACGACTGCATGCCGTAATCGCCAATCGCAGCCCCGCCGAAAACTAGCCCTTACCACTGAATTCCTGCAGAGGCGTTCCGCGCATGCGGTCGCGAAAGCGTGCGTCTCGGTCCATTTTCTGCGTACTGCGGATCGGAGCAAGAGATTTCCATCCCTTCCTGCGGACAGGAGGAAGAACGTCCGATCCCTAGCAGCTAGCCTCCTCTCATCGAACTGGAATAAGGATGGCAGGAACGATGGCTGAGACAGCGGCAAGACCCGATACGGCAATCGACCCCATCGCCCTGCGCCGCGCTTTCGGCACGTTCGTCACCGGCGTCACTGTGATCACGACGCTAGACGAGGACGGCACGCCCCGCGGCATGACCGCCAATTCCTTCACCTCTGTATCGCTCGATCCGCCGCTGCTGCTCGTCTGCGTCGGGAAATCCGCGTCGAGTTTTCCGGCCTTCACGGCGGCCGCGGCCTTTGCCGTCAATCTCCTGCATGAAGGCCAGGTCGACGTCTCGGCAGCGTTCGCGTCGAAATCACCAGACAAGTTTCAGTCGGTCAATTATGACCGGGTGCACACCGGATCGCCGATCCTGACCGACAGCCTGACCTGGTTCGATTGCACGGTTCATACCCGCATCGATGCCGGCGATCACGTCATCCTCGTCGGCCAGGTGCAGGCCTTCGGCACCAGTCCTTCGGCGCCGCTCGGCTTTTGCCGCGGCCGCTATGCCAGCGTCAAGGATCCGCTGCCCGCCGGTTGGCTTGCCTCGCACGGCATGATTATCGGCTATCTCATCGAAGCGGAGGACAACTTGCTGCTGCGCTCAGACGGGAAGGGCGGCTGGGTCCTGCCGACGGCAAGACGGCGTAAGGCCGACAGCCGCCTGATGATCGACGATGGCGATGCGCTGAGCCTCGTTTCGGAAGACACGTTTCTCTATTCGGTCTTCGACGTCGCCGACAGCGACCCGGGTTACCTGATCTATCGCGCCCGGCTAGCGGCCGACGCGGCTGCTGCAGACTTGCCGGCCGGGCTGCAGTTCTTCCCGATCGACACTTTGCCCTACGACCTGATCCCCACCCACGAACTGCGCTCGATGCTGCGCCGCTACGTGCGCGAGCGGCAGGAAAAGCGCTTCGGCATCTACATGGACACGGGCGACGGCGGCCGGGTGGCGATGATCGACGGGCAGGCCCGCGCCTGGATAGCGTTCGCCCAGGATTAGCTCGCCCGCCAAGTCGCCGAGAATGAATTTGAAAGGCAGGACAGTTGATATGAAGACGACAGTCAAAACCATCGAAGGGTCGCGCCAGGGCCTGTTCATCGGCGGCCAGTTCGTGGCGCCGATGAATGGCCGCTATATCGACAGCTTCGACCCGACCACCGGCGAGCGCTGGTACGAACTCGCCGAAGCCGAAGCCGATGACGTCGGTGCTGCCGTTTCGTCCGCACAGGCCGCCTTTCGCAATCCCGCCTGGCGGCGAATGACGCAAACCGACCGTGGCCGACTGGTGCGCCGGCTGGCCGATCTGGTGCTGGAGCACGCCGACGAACTGGCCGATATCGAGACGCGCGACAATGGTAAGCTTCTCAAGGAAACACGGGCGCAGATGCGCGCCATGCCGGATGCCTACCACTATTTTGCCGGGATGGCGGACAAGCTGCAGGGCGAGACGATCCCGGTCAACAAGCTCGACATGCTCAACTTCAACCTGCGCGAACCGATCGGCGTCGTGGGCATGATCACGCCGTGGAATTCGCCCCTGATGCTTCTGACCGGCACGCTGGCGCCGTGCCTTGCCATCGGCAATACCGTCGTCATCAAGCCGTCCGAACACGCGACCGCCTCGACGCTGGCGCTTGCGGAACTGATTGCCGAAGCAGGTTTTCCCGCCGGCGTCGTCAACGTGGTCACCGGCACCGGAACGAGTGCGGGCGAAGCGCTGACGCGGCATCCGGGCATCGCCAAATACGTCTTCACCGGCAGCACCGCGACTGGCCGGCGGATTGCCGCAAACGCAGCGGAAAACCTCATTCCCTGCTCGATGGAGCTGGGTGGCAAATCCCCGCATGTCGTCTTTGCCGATGTCGATATCGAGCATGCAGTCAACGGCGTCGTCTCCGGGGTGTTTGCAGCAGCCGGGCAAACCTGCGTTGCCGGATCGCGGTGCTTTGTCGAAGCAAGCGTCTACGACCGTTTCGTCGAGGCGCTGGTTGACCGCACGCAACGCATCAGGGTCGGCCATCCGACTGTCGACGAGACCGATATCGGTCCGCTTGCCCTGGCCGACCAGCTTTCAAAGGTCGAGGGCTATGTCGCTTCCGGCGTGAAGGAAGGGGCAAGGGTCGCGGTCGGCGGCAAGCGTCCGCAATCGGGCGAGCTTGGGCGCGGCTGGTATTTCGAGCCGACGGTCATGACCGATGCGCAGAACGACATGACCTTCATGCGCGACGAACTGTTCGGCCCGGTCGTAGGCGTCATGCCCTTCTCGTCGGAAGAGCAGATGATCGAACTTGCCAACGACACCCGCTATGGCCTGGCCTCCGGCATATGGACCAAGGACATCGACCGCGCGCTACGCTTCGCCAACCAGATCGAGGCGGGAACGGTGTGGATCAACACCTATCGCTCGTCGTCCTTCATGTCCGCCAATGGCGGCTTCAAGGAGAGCGGCTACGGCCGGCGTGGCGGCTTCGAGGTGATGCGCGAGTTCTCGCGGCTGAAGAACGTCATCATCGATTATTCCGGCGCCATGCAGGACCCTTTCGTCATTCGCCTGAAGTGACCGGGCACACGAAACCCTAGGCCCGCGAGGGAGGAAAATTCTCATGAAATTCGCAGTCTCACTCACCATGGAACGTTTCTCGCCGGACGCGCCGATGTCCAGGGTCAAGAGCAACCTGCTCGAGCTTGCCCGGATAGCGGACGGAGGCGGCTTTGAAACATTGTGGACCGCAGAGCACCACACGATCGAATGCACCATTTCGCCCAATCCGTTCCAGACGCTGACCTGGCTGGGACAGCATACCGAGCAGATCCGGCTTGGCACCTCGACGCTGGTTGCGCCCTATTGGAGCCCGATCCGGCTTGCCGGCGAGGCAGCACTTTGCGACCACTTGACGGATGGCCGGCTGGAATTCGGCATTGCCCGCGGCTCCTATCAATATGAATTCGACCGCATGGCCGGCGGCATGCCGCAGCAGGAAGGCGTCGCCTATCTCAAGGAACTGGTGCCGGCCGTCCGGAAACTGTGGCAGGGCGATTATACGCATGACGGCCATTACTGGAAATTTCCGCTGGCGACTGCAGTGCCAAAGCCTCTGCAGCAGCCGCATCCGCCAATCTGGGTCGCGGCGCGCGATCCCGGCACGTTCGATTGGGCTATCAGCATCGGCGCCAATATCCTGTCGACACCGCTGTCTGCACCAGCAGCCGAAATCCAGGTTCTCGCCGACAAGTTCGAAAAGGCCGTCGCCGATCATCCGGAAGTTCCGCGGCCGCGCTTCATGATGCAGCGCCGGACCTGTGTCTACGACAAGACGGAAGACTGGCAGCTCGCCGTCCAACACAGCATGGACTACGGCCGGACCTTCGAGAATCTCATGCAGAATATCGGCGCGGTCCGGGATGGTTTTCCGGAAGCGGTTCCGTTCGAGAGCGTTAGGGGCAAGGACAACTACAATCCGGACAATATCTGCAAGAACCTGATGTTCGGCACGCCGGACGAAGTGATCGAGAAGCTTCTCGCCTATGAGGCGGCTGGCGTCGATCAATACTGCCTGGGCCTCACCTTCAACCTGCCGTTCGAACTGCAGAAGAAGACGCTGCGGCTGTTCGTCGATGAAGTCATGCCTTTCTTCGCTGCCCGTGAGCGGGACCGCCAGCGCGCAGTGGTTTCGGGACGCTGAGATGACGGAGCTTCGGCAACATACCGTCGGCGACGTGACGCTCAACTACCGTATCGACGGCGACGGTCCGGAGCCGCTGGTCTGCATCCACGGCGTCGGGTCCTCCCTGGAGGCATGGGGCGGCGTTGTGGCTGAACTCAAGGATCGCTTTACGATCCTGACCTTTGACCTGCGCGGCCACGGGGGCTCGACACGCATCAAGGGCCGATACGAAATCGACGATTTCGTCGATGAGGCGCTGGCGCTGGCGGCGCATGCCGGCTTCGAAACCTTCCATCTGGCGGGGTTCTCGCTCGGCGGGCTGATCGCGCAGCGACTGGCGCTCACCCATCAGGTGCGGTTGAGAAAACTTGTGCTTCTCTCCACAGTCGCCGGCCGCACGCCGGAGGAGCGCGAACGGGTTCTGACCCGGCTTGCAGCCCTCAGGATCGGAAATCCCGGCGCCCATCATGACGCCTCGCTATCGCGCTGGCTGACGGAAGCGTTTCAGGAGCGCAATCCGGAGATCATCGAGAGACTGCGCGCGCGGGATTCCGAGAACGATCCAGAATGTTATGCCTCGGCCTATCGTGTTCTGGCGGAAACGGATTTCGGCGGTTTTCTCGACCAGATCCGCTGCCCGACGCTGATTGCGACGGGCGAAGAGGATGCCGGCTCGAACCCGCGCATGGCGACCTACATGCACGATCGCATCCCCGGTTCGACGCTCGCGATCCTGCCGGGTCTGCGCCACTCCATTCTCATTGAAGACCCGGTGATGGTAGCGCGCCTGATGGGAGATTTCCTGACCGCAGAAGAGGTGATCCATGGATGATTCGCTACGACAGGCCGGCGAGGCCGTGCGACGCAAGGTGCTCGGGGACGATTATGTCGATCGTGCTCTCGGCAATGCCGACGATTTCTCCCGGCCTTTCCAGGATGTTCTTAACGAATATTGCTGGGGTGCGGCCTGGACCGACGACGGCCTCGACCTCAAGCAGCGCAGCCTTCTCAACCTTGGAATGCTGGCCGCCCTCAACCGCATGCACGAGTTCGGCATCCATGTCCGCGGTGCGATCCGCAATGGCATGAGCGACGACGAACTGCGCGCCGCACTCGTCCAGATCGCCGTCTATTGCGGCATTCCCGCAGGCGTCGAGGCTTTCCGCGTGGCAGGCAATGTCCGCGCTGAGATGCGCGAGAAGGGTGAGCTTTGATTTCCGCCGTTTCAAGCAAGCGGCAGCACAAACATGCTCCGGATCACCGGAAGACCGGGTGCATCCGGTGATGACTAGATGACGACCATGGCGGCGAGACCGGGAGGGTCGAGCCACAGAACCTATCAACAACAAAGGGAACAGACAGCATGAGACATCTCACCAGACTGACAGCGCTTGCAGCTTCGCTTGCCTTTACATTGTCGGCACTTCCGGCCAATGCCGGGGCGGTGCTGGACCGCGTTCTGGCGGCCAAGACGCTCAAGGTTGCGACGGATGCCAACTGGGCACCGCAATCCTTCATGAACGACAAGAACGAACTCGACGGCTTCGACGTCGATGTCGCCAAGGATATCGGCAAGCGCCTGGGTGTCAGCGTCGAATTCGTCACCCCCGGTTGGGATATCATCACCGCCGGCAACTGGTCGGGTCGCTGGGACATGCATGTCGGCTCGATGACACCCACTAAGGCGAGAGCGGAGATCTTCGATTTCCCCGGCATCTACTATTACACCCCGGCCGCCGTTGCCGTTCACAAGGACAGCAAGGCCGCGACGCTCGCCGATCTCAACGACAAGGCCGTGGGCACGACGGCGACGTCCACCTTCGAGGCCTATGCCAAGCAGGACCTGACGCTGGACGCCGCAGGCGCACCGGCCTTCAAATACGAGTTCAAGCCGAAGGACGTGAAGTCCTACAGCAATTCGACGACGGCGTTCGACGACCTGCGCCTGGGTGACGGCACCCGTCTCGATGCGGTCGTCTCGTCGCTGCCGAGCATCATCGATGCGGAAAAGGCGGGATATCCGATCAAGCAGCTCGGCGAACCCGTGTTCTACGAGCCGCTGGCCGTCGCAACCGAGCATGGCGATGCGGAGTTCGATGCGAAGATATCCGAGGCGGTGAAGGACATGCAGAGCGACGGCACACTCAGCAAGCTTTCGGTTAAGTGGTACGGCGTCGATTACACCGTCGTAAAATAACCACCCTCTCTGGCGGTCCGCAACCACGGGCCGCCAAACCGTCCGAAGGACAAGAGATGCTCTATCCTGATACAGTTGAAGCGGAAGTTCTCGTGCACAAGCCGTGGTTCGTCGCCATGATGTTCGCGATCATTCTGGCCGTCTTCCTCGCATTCAACCTGACTGGCACGGTGATGGGCGAGTTGATGCGCCCGGTGATCGGCGATCCCTTGCAAAGCGGGCTCTACGGACGTTTTGCCGTGGCCTTCGTCGTTGCGGTGATCTTTTCGCTGAACGTGGTGCTGATCGGCTTCGCACCGCTCAAGGTTCAAGTTGCCATCGTCTGGCTGGAGCTGCTGGGGCTGTTTCTCGCCTTCTTCGAGACCTTTCATCTCAGCTTGCCGTTCATCTGGCAAAAGCTGCCGTTCCTAATCACGCAGGGTGCCGTGACGACGCTCTATGTGTCCGCGATCTCGATCGTCATCGCTTCCGTCATTGCCATCCTTGGCGCCGTAGCGAAGCTCTCGACCAACGGCTTTGCCTATGCGATCGCTAGTTTCTACACATCCTTTTTCCGCGGCCTGCCGCTCCTGATGCAGGTCTATCTGATCTATCTCGGCCTGCCGCAACTCGGCTTCGTCATCGACGCGGTTCCCGCCGGCATTCTGGCGCTGTCGCTTTGCTACGGCGCCTACATGACCGAGATCTTCCGCTCCGGTATCCAGAGCATCGACCGCGGTCAGTGGGAAGCCTCGCGCTCGATCGGCTTCGGCTTCGGAATTACCATGCGTCGGATCATCCTGCCGCAGGCTCTTCCCGTCATCATTCCGCCGACCGGCAACCAGTTCATTTCTATGCTCAAGGACAGTTCTCTGGTGTCCGTCATCGGCGTCTGGGAGCTGATGTTCCTGGCCCGCACGCTTGGCCAGAAGACTTTTCAGCATATGGAAATGCTGATTTCGACCGCGATGATCTACTGGATCATGTCGATCTGCCTCGAACTCATCCAGTCCCGCATCGAGCGTCACTACGCCAGGAGTAAAGTCAGATGAGCATGGACCTGATCATCGAGGCTAAGGACGTCGCCAAATGGTATGGCGCGTTCCAGGTGCTGAAGGACATCAATCTGACTGTGAGGAAAGGCGAGCGTATCGTCGTGTGTGGACCGTCGGGCTCCGGAAAGTCGACGCTTATCCGTTGCTTCAACCGGCTCGAAGCCCATCAGCAGGGCGAGATCATCGTCAACGGCATCACCCTGCACGACAAGATGCGCAACGTTGCCGAGGTCCGCAAGAATGTCGGCATGGTGTTCCAGCACTTCAACCTGTTTCCCCACATGACGGTGCTGATGAACTGCATGGTCGGGCCGATGTGGATAAAGGGCCTGTCGGCCGCAGAAGCCGAGAAAACGGCCCTGCGGTTCCTGGAGCGCGTCCGTATCCCCGAGCAGGCCAACAAATATCCGGTCCAGCTTTCCGGCGGCCAGCAACAACGCGTCGCGATCGCCCGCAGCCTGTGCATGGAACCGGCCATCATGCTGTTCGACGAGCCGACCTCGGCCCTAGACCCGGAAATGGTCTCAGAGGTTCTCGACACGATGACGAGCCTTGCCAAGGATGGAATGACAATGGTCTGCGTCACTCATGAAATGGGCTTTGCTCGCGCGGTTGCCGACCGCGTCATCTTCATGAACTCGGGCCAGATCGTTGAGGAGGGCAACCCGCAGGCGTTCTTCACCAATCCCAAGCATGAGCGCACGAGGCTCTTTCTCAGCCAGATCCTTAAGCATTAGATGCGCAAGCGATTCGGTAGGGGATCAAAGGGTAAACGCCTGGTCCCTCTGCCGAGTATTGCGCACGTTTGTGAGTGCGGTGACGAATGCCCCAACAAGGCTCGCCTTCTGCATATCCGGCCGAAACAACAGACTGCCAAACGAACTTCTCTTAGATTCTGCGCTTGGGCCGGGCGAGCAATTTCTCTTCATCGGCTGGCATTCGCCTTTAGGGCCAACAAATCGATTGCGGCTTCGGCGCGGGCATCCTCCTTCGCATCCCATAGATGTCGCCATGTCAATCGGCGATTTTAAGGAAGGCGTTCAGGCTGCGGCGAGACTGCAAATCCTTATTGCAACAGCGAGCGAGCGTTCGAAGGCCGGCACAGGTAGAAACTCGAAACGGGAATGGAAGTTGTAGGCTCCGGTGAAGAAGTTTGGCGTCGGGATTCCGCGGGCTGACAAGACTGCGCCGTCGGTCCCACCCCGCATCGGGGTAATTTTCTTTTCGATTCCGAGTTGGTCCATCGCCTCGAACAGAAGAGCCGCGGCACGATTGTCTCCTGCAAGATGACTCAAGATATTGCGATAGGTGTCGGTGATGCGGCTACGGATGTCCCCGCCTGGATATCGCCATTGAATCAATTCGGCGACCTCTCTGATCCGAGCCTTTCGCCAATCGAAGCCCGCGTTGTCAAAGTCGCGGATCAGCGCGGTCAGCGTCGCTTCGGTATCGTTCGCCACCAAGTCCTTGAACCAGAAAAAACCTTCGCGGCCCTCGGTGTGTTCGGGCATATCGCCGCGGTCGAATTGTGAGATGAAATCGACTGCCATGAGCAGCGGGTTCACCAGGTTTCCCCTTGCCGACATGGGATGAGCGCTGATTCCTTTGAAGACAATCTCGCAGGACGCAGCATTGAAGGTCTCCAGCACGACCTCGCCGAGTTCGCAGCAATCGATCGTATAGGCGAACGCGCAGGGAAAGCGTGCCAGGTCAATTGCCTTGGAGCCGCGCAAGCCAATCTCTTCGTCCGGCACGAAGGCGATGAAAACGTCGCCGTGGCCGTCCAGCTGATCGAGCTGGCCGATCAGCGTCATGATGATAGCGATTGCGGCTTTGTTGTCGGCGCCGAGCACGCTGGTGCCGTCGCTGACGATGATGTCCTCCCCCTTCCAGGGAGTAAGCGCCGGATGCTCCGCGGCCCTGAGCCAGATATTCTCTCGGTGGTTGAGGCAAAGGTCGCTGCCTTCGAAGCGAAGGAGTTGGGGTTGGATAAAGGGCGAGAGGCCGACATCGACAGTGTCGAGATGGGCGATAAAGCCGATCGGGACCGCGTCACGTCTGGTGCCGCGTTTTACAGCCGTCACGATGGCATTTTCGTCCGCGATAACATCACTCAAGCCGAGTGTGCGCATCTCGTCCGCCAGCAAGTCGGCAAGGACCGCCTGTCCGGGCGAGGATGGCAAAGATTGGGAGCGCGCGTTGCTCTGGCTTTCTATTGCGGCATATCGAAAAAACCGGCTAATCAGTTCTTCGCGAAGGTCCATGATCGTGATTCCTGTCGATTGAGCTTGGCGGACCGCCGTCGGGCCTGTTTCGGGCGTTGCCGGGCCGGCCTGCAGTGTTGTGGCAGGAATACCGCAGGCGATAACCTGACCGGGGTCCGTCGGAAGGCTGCGTGCGTTCCAGCTATACCCGTAGGGTACCGATGTCTCCGGTGATGGAGATCTCGACGCCCAGTCTGGCAGAGTGTTCGGACAACCGGTGCAGGATGCGTTCCGCGCTCTTCCCAGTCGCCAGATGGGGTGCCAAGCGTTGCTCGAGTACCTTGCTGTACAACGCTTCGGCGCCACCGATAATGATCGGATGGAGTGTGATCTCGACGAGCTCATTATTAGCGCCAAACGAGCATTGTCCAATGACGCTTTCCCAAACCTCCGGTGCCGTCCAGGTCGAGTTTTCCGAGCGGACATGGAAAATGAAATTGCCAAGACTGTAGAATATCGGGCGGCCCCGATAGATGTCGATTGGTTGAAGGACCGGCGCCCCATGGCTGACGAACATGGCCGCACCCGCGTCGATACATTGCCGCGCAACACCGCTCACCCAATCCGGGACTTCGTGCCAGTTCGAGGCCCAGTGATGATGGTGCAGATAGGCAATTACCAGGCTCCCGTACGCTGCTGCAGTTGTAATCGCAGAGAGGTTTCTCTGAAGATCGGCCTCATTGATCTTGACACCGCGCCCAAATTTCTCCGAGCACTTGAACACCGCCCGCGAAATCGCGAGCTCATGCCGTGGCACAAGGCGTGGGGCATCGTCCGGCTGGCTATCATTGGCAAGATCGATGGCCGTATAACCGACCTTGTTGCGAATGGCTTCAAGCTGTGCAAACGCCGATGGGTCGACCTCGATCACTTGAGACAAGCCAAGGCGGTTGACGCCCGGCCGTGCTGGGCGATTCTGCTCCGCATTAGCGGCATACATGAAGTCCGGACCCGGGCCGCCATCCATGGCGACGATCGCAACTCGCCTCCCGCCGATCGTTGCGGTGCTAGCTTTCGAAACGTCCGTGAGGTCACGCCCGAGGCCTGCGTGCAGGAAACCACGCTTTTCCACCTCTTCCAGGGTCGACAGGACACCGGACGGGCCAAGGTCGAAAGCATGATTGTTCGACAGGGAAAGCCCCTGAAACCCCATGAAGCGCAGCGTATCGAGAACAGCCGCGTCACTTGCACCGAAGAAGGAACCCTTTAGTGGCCAGCCGCCGTGTTTTCCCATGATCGTGCCCTCGAAATTGGTGAAGGCGAGATCCATTCCCTGAAGCAGCGACTGAACCTGAAGAAACGCCGGATCGGACAGGGGGCGCATGTCCTGCTTGATGAGTGATTGGCCCGTGACGGCCAAAGTGAACCTGTCATTCATTGAATAGACTTTCTGCGGCAGTGATGCCGGCTGTTTCGAAATTTCGTCCAGTTCGAGCCGGGGACCGGCAGCGGGTCGGCCACCTCAGCAGGTGAAGCGGCGGGGTCGTGCGTTGATGAGCGCGCGTGTGTAGGGATTGTCCGATCGTGCGAAGATGAAATCGGCGGTTCCGAAGTCCTCGATCCGGCCGTCCTTGAAGATGTAGACTGAGCTGCACATCTCCTGGACGACGGCGAGGTCGTGCGAGATGAACACCATCGTTACCGCCTCCTCGGAAATAGTGTCTTTCAGCAGCCGGACGATCTCGGCCTGCACCGACACATCGAGCGCCGACGTTGGTTCGTCGGCGACAATGATCTCCGGTCTTGCGAGCAACGCGCGCGCAATGCACACGCGTTGCTTCTGACCGCCGGAAAGCTGATGGGGATGGCGGCTGAGCAGCCTGCGGGCAAGGCCAAGCCGATCCATCATTCGGGCTGCGCCATCGCGACTGTCATCCGGGCGCATCCTGGCGCCGAAGCGGATGCTCTCGTTGAGCGTTTCGGCAACGGTCATCCTGGGGTTCAACGACATCGAGGGATCCTGAAAGATCATTTGCACGCGACCGAGAAGACCGCTCCGCCGGCCGTTCCTTGAAACGTCAAAGATTTTATCGCCGATCGTGATCCTGCCACTGGGCGCCGTGTCGAGGCCGGCCATGATGCGGCCGAATGTTGTCTTTCCGCTGCCGCTCTCCCCGACGATCCCGGTGACGGTGCCGCGGGGCAGCCGCATCGCGATATTGCTAAGCGCGAACCCAGGCTTGCCTGCGCCGAGGCACCACCCAAAGCCGCCTGCGGAGAACTGCTTCGAGACGTCCTTGGCGATAAGGAACTGTTCGTGCGTGGCAGGTTGCTCGGAGCGATCGCTGTCGGGCAAGCCGTCGCCAGAATTCACGGATACTGCCGGTATGTGCAGCCTTGGGACAGCGGCAAGCAGCTTCCTCGTATAGTCATGGACGGGAGCATTAAGGACGCTTGCCGTATCGTCCTGTTCGACCATCTCGCCATGGCGCATGACGAGAACGCGGTCAGTGATCTCGGAGACCACGCCCATGTCATGGGTGATGAGAATGATCGAGATGCCGGTTTCGTCGACGAGGGCTCTCAAGAGTTGCAGGATCTGTTTCTGGACAGTCGCGTCGAGTGCCGACGTGGGCTCGTCGGCGATGATGATGTCAGGGGCAGCGGCCAGCGCGATGGCAATTACGATACGTTGCCTCTGGCCGCCCGAGAACTGATGCGGGTAGTTGCGATACCGTCGGTCGGGCTCGGCAATCCCGACGCGTCCCATCAGGTCGAGCACCTTGGCGCGGGCCTGGCGCTTCGAGAGTGCGGGGCTGGCCGAGAGGATCGTTTCCTCCACCTGTGCGCCAACGCTCATCAACGGATCGAGCGAGGCCGTGTGATCCTGGAAGATCGCGGAGATCCTCCGCCCTCGCAGGGCTTCCCGTTCGGCGGCCGTCATCGCGCTGAGCGACTTTCCCTCGACGGCGATTGTTCCGGACGTTAGCTGGAATTCCGGCGCAAGTAGACCGAGAAGGGCATTGCCGATAGTCGATTTTCCGGCACCCGACTCTCCGATGATACCAAGGATCTCACCGCGCTTAAGCTCGAAGGTGACGTCGGTGAGGATTGCCGTTGAACCCGGCGCCGATCGAAGGCAAAGGCTCAGGTTCTCGACCCGTAATAGCGGGGCAGTCTGTGTCTGGGCGATCATCGCGATTGGTTCCTTGGATCGAGGCTGCGGCGAATGTCTTCGCCCACCAGGTTGATGCTTACGATCAGGCCGAAAAGCGCTAGACCGGGAAACAGGCTGATCCAGTACTGGCCCGTCAGCAGATACTGGAAGCCGTTTGCGACGGCGGATCCCAGCGACGGCCTGTCGATCGGGACACCCAAACCGAGGAAGGAGAGGGTTGCCTCAAGCGCCACCGCGTGACCGACTTCGATCGGGATCAGGGTGATGGCCGGGCCAAGGCTGTTGGGGAGCAGGTGGCGCAAGATGATCCGGGCGGTCGGCATCCGCAGTAATCGGGCCGCATCCATGTACGACTTGCTGGCTTCGCTCAGTGCAACGCTGCGGGCGATCCGCGCATAGGTCGCCCATTGCGCGATGATCAAAGCCAAGATGATCCGGTCAACCCCGGGTCCGAGCGTCACGATGGCGATCAGGGCAATCAGGATTGTCGGCAGGCTGAGCTGCAGGTCGACGAGCCGCATGATGATGGCATCGACCCATTTCCCGAAATAAGCCGCGCTGACGCCGGCGGTCAGCCCGATTAGCGCGGCGATCGCAGCGCTCGTGAGCGAGACGACCAGGCTTATCCGAAGGCCGTAGAGGATCGTGCTGGCAATATCTCTGCCCAGCCCATCCGTCCCGAACAGGTAGGGAAACCCGCCGCTTCCAACCGTGCCGGGTGGCGAGGAGGCCTCCCATCCGTAGATCTGCAACGGATCGTAGGGATTTTGCGGCGCAATTGCGGGTGCTGCGACGGCAAGCAGGATGTAACTGGCAAGCAGGACCTTGGATGTGCTCAGAGCCGGACGTGACGGGCGTATCCGGAGCACCCTAAGAATGTGAGCTTTCATAACGATTCACCTTTGCGAGGAGAGGCGCACGCGCGGATCGAGCACGGCGTGGAAGAGATCGACGAGTGCGTTCAGCACAACAAATGCGACCGCGATGAAGGTAAGCGTCGCCATCACCACGGGCCGGTCGAGGAGTTGGATAGAGTCAATGAGAAGCTTGCCGACGCCTGGCCAGGAGAAGATCGATTCAACCACCACCGCGAAGGCGAGCATGGCGCCGAATTGTAGGCCGATGATCGTCACGATCGGCATGCTGATGTTCGGTAGCGTATGGCGCAGCAGGATCCGCCGGGGGGACAGCCCCTTGGCGCGGCAGAACCGCGTGAAATCGAGGTTTTCGACTTCAATCGTGCCGGACCGGGAAAGTCTGGCGATCAAAGCAATGTTGGGGATCGCCAGCGTCAGGGCCGGGAGTGCGAGGTGCCACGCGCCGCTACGGGTGATCAGGCTCCATTCCTGCCCGGCAAAGGCCGCCGTCGCACCCCTGCCGCCCGACGGAAACCAACCGGTCAGGATGGCGCCCACAAGGATTAGCATCATCGCCAGCCAGAAGGATGGGATGCTCAGCGCCGACACACTCGCCTTCAGCACCGCCCGGTCAAACAGCGTCCCGGGACGGCGGCCGGCGATGAGACCAAGTGCCGTTCCCAATGGAGCCGCGACCAGCATCGCAACGCAGGCAAGTTCCAGCGTTGCCGGCAGCTTGCTTATCATCAGCGTGAACGCGGGCTGGTGATAGATGTAGGAGGTGCCGAAGTTTCCCGCGACGACGTTGCCGATGAACACAAGGTATTGGCGCCAGATCGGTTGATCCAGTCCAAGCGCGATCGTCGCCAGGCGAATGTCTTCCGGCGTGGCGGTCTCAATGTTGACGACGTTGAAGACCGGATTGCCGACACTGTGAATGCCGATGAAGCCGATCAGCGACATGGCAAGAAGGAGGAGGAACGCCTGTGATAGCCTTCCCAGTGCAACGGTAACCAGGGCCATCATCAATTCTCCGTCGCCGTAAGCGTCTGCATCGCGGTCGTCCAGCCGCGCGGATGCATGACGTAGGAGCCGACCCGCGGGCCGAAGCCAACGATGTGATGGAAGTGGTAGAGCGGGATAATCGGCTGGTCGGCCATAACGAGCTCTGTGGCTTCAGCCAGTCCTGCGTTTCGCTCTGACCCCACCGCAATGCCCTCCGCCTCTGCGAGTTTCTTATCGAAGGCCTCATTGCGGTACTTTCCGAAATTGAGGGCACCGGTCCCGCGGGCCAGGTCCGGTGAGGCGAGCAGCGTATGCAGGATGATATCAACCGCTTCCCCGGACGTGCCGCCATACCAGACGGCATACTCGCCGGCGGCTCGCTTCGTATTGAAGACAGAGAAGGGGGCCGCCGCCGGCTGAGCAATAACGCCAATGCGTGCCCAGCTCTGCGCTATGGCTTGAAGGCTCTCGGCGTCGCCAGGATAGCGGCCGGCGGGTCCGGCCAGTGTGAGATTAAAGCCGTCTGGAAAACCGGCCTTGGCAAGAAGCGCCTTTGCTTCTTCGTAATCTGGCTCTCGCGGCTGGAGGTTTTCCGAGGTCCCGGGCAATCCAGCGGGGAAGACTTGGGATGCGGCGGTGCCATAGCCGGCCAGGATCTTGTCGACGAGAATGCCGCGGTCGAGGCCATGCGAAAGTGCACGGCGCACAAGCGGGTTCTTGAAGGGATTGGCGATCGCTTCACCCGACGTCGCCGTCACGCCGGGAAGGGTGTCCCGTGCGACATCAAACTGCACGAAGTTGATACGGGCAGCGCCAATGCTGGCAATCCTGGCGCCGCGCTGCTTGAGCCCCGCGACGTCACGCGCCGGAATGGCGTCGGCTACGTCGACTTCCCCTGTGCTGAGTGCTGCAACGCGCGCGGAAGGGTTCTCGATCACCCGAAATGTGACGTCGGCCCAAGCGGGCTTGGGTCCCCAATAGTGGTCGTTGCGGCTGAGTTTCAAATTCTCGCCGGAACTCCAGCTTTCAAACCGGTAAGGCCCAGTGCCGAGCGGAGGCACGTCGGCATTAAGTTGTTCCGTGGTCTGGAAACCCTGGGACGGACGGCGCATCACGAAAAGCGAGGAGAAAGACAGAGGCAGGGTTGGAACCTTGCCGTTTGTCTCGACGACGATCGTCAGGGGATCCGGTGCCGTAACGCTCTTGATGCCGCTTACATAGGACTTGAAGCCGCCGCTTGGAGTTTTGAGAACATCCCTGATACGCTCGATCGTGTAGATGACGTCGTTGGCGGTAAAGGGCGAGCCATCATGAAAGCGGACGTTGTCCCGCAACTTGAATTCCCATTGTGTGTCGGATAGGGCGCGCCAGGAAACAGCGAGACCGGGTTTTAGCTCAAGCCTCTCGTCCTGATAGACCAGCCGCTCGTAGATATGGGAGAGCAGCGAGGTATTCTCGTTGAGATTGGCGTAATGCGGATCGAGCGTCATCAGCTTGTAGGACGTGGCGATGCGAAGCCCTTTCGGCTCCTGTGCCTGCGCTTGCATCGATGAGGCACCCGAGAGCCCGATCGAGATCATCAATGTTGAAAGCAGCAGCCGAAATGATGGTCCCAGTTTCATTCGTCGTTCCTTTTTTTGAATATTGAGAGGGTCGGACCCGACGCGGCGAAGGTCTCTTCTCCGCATCGAATGGTGGTGGCGATTGATGGGAAATCGCGATCCGCGGGCCGCCTCGAAGGACTGCGCGGTGGCGTGTCGCCCGAAGGCGACCCGCGTGGTTGCCCGGTCAGCTCTTCTGAGGTGCAGGTTGGCTTCCGGGCGCAGGCAGATGGCTTGCACCCTGCGCCTGCTTGATGTTCAGGAGGTCGGTGATGACGCTGCGGATTTGCGGCCAGGGTTCTTCAAGGCTGACGGGGGAGGGCGCCCACTTGCTGGCGACGGCCAGGAGCTTGGCGCTAACACCGACAATTGACGCAGCTTGCGTGTTCCAAAGGGCGTCTGCCGCCCACTCCTCCAGGATTGACGCACGATCCTCTGCCTCGAGGGCATCGCTGTACTGCCGCGGCGTTGCGATTGGCACGGAACCATTGGCAGCATTGAGACGCGGTGAGCCGGCGGAAATGTACGATTTCTCGAGGAGCTGCTGCAATAAAGTTGCTTCGCTCAAACGCTGCCAGGACACGCACCACTGGCGCCATGCGAGAAGTGCCGGATCCGTGAAGGCCCCGTTACACGACGTTGCAAGCATTTCAAATGTGGGTAAGTCCACCGCCAGAAGGGATTGCACGTCATCCCAGGTGACCGTAGGCAAAGTTCTGCTATTGTCGGAATCAGCCATGATCCGAGCTCCTGACAGCTTAGGTTGTGGTCAGATCGAGCAGGTGTTGTCGCACCTGTTCGTTCACTCGGGCAATTTTTCCTACAAAATGATAGAAGTCAATCAGAAAGTTTATCTTGAGTAACGATCTTCTCACCGTGGAACAATGCCGAGGGGCACGAGCTATGCTTGGTTGGAGCCAAGCAGAGCTCGCTAAAGCAGCAAACGTATCTCGCCAGACTATTGCCGATTTTGAGCGGGGAGCTCACGTGCCAATAAGCAATAACTTAGCTGGTATCGTCTCAGCTTTTGGAACGGCAGGAATAGAATTCATCCCGGAAAATGGCGGTGGTGCCGGAGTTCGTTTCAAGAAGACAAACACCTGAAGCGTCAGGACCATTCGACAGTTTAACCGGTTTGGGGCCGACAGCGGACTGGAAGCTTCAAGAATGGTTAACCAAGATAGCGGACCCGCGAGCAACGGCAGCACAATACGCTGAGATGCCCGGATCTGTGGGAGAGTGTAGATCGCCTCCGTTTTCGTTGCTCGATATTGATCCGCTCGATCCAACCGGAAGGTTTTCTTGAACCCTTATGCTTGTGAGCATCATCCAAATTGGCGGGGTGCGGATAGACGTCACGGACGGCGCGAAGCGCTACGACATGATGGCCCACTTGTGGGACCGGTCCGAAATATCTGAAACCCACCGAAGTGGCCGCAGGATAATGACTTGAATTAATGGGGCTATGGTAGCCTTGCTCTCCTGAGAAGACGGTATTCAGGACGCCTTTTGTTCGACGAGAATTTTGGCGAGCGAGAGAAACTTTCCTTCCGGATATTGCTCGATATAAGCACGGATCATCGCTACATTCTCGCTGTCACGAACGCTTTCCCAGAACGTAACCTCGACTGCCGGGTCATCGACGGGCGTAGGCTCGCGATCAAGACGCGCCACGGCAAGATCGGAAAAGGTGCCGTTCGGGTAGCGTTCGAGGTAGAGACGCAACTCAGTGCCATCGTCATCCTCGCGGATGGACTCCCAGAAAGCGACCTCCGTCGGGTCATTCTCTGCAACCAAGGTGATATCGGTGCCTGGCGTATCGATTTGCCTGGCGGCAGATAAAATCGGATGATAACTCTCGTCGAACACAACTTTGAACACACGCACCGGGCGAGCGATGTTCTTGACGCTGTGCTCTCCCATATCCTCGAATATCACTTCGACACGATCACGAATGTGATCTCGAACGCCACGCGTCACGCAAATGCCGCCGATGTCGGAGAGCGTTTCAAGACGGGCTGCTATATTGACACCGTCGCCAAAAATATCGCCATTTTTGACCATCACATCGCCAACGTTGATGCCCATTCGAAATGTCATCCTGTTCTCCACAGGAATATTAACGTTCGCGCGCGCAATGGCGATCTGAATGGCGATCGCGCAGTTAACGGCTTGAACGACGCTTGGAAACTCTGCCAGCACGCTGTCACCTGCCGTTCCAAAGATTTTGCCATCAGCGCTTTCGATCAACGCATCGACGATGGTTCGATGACTTGTCAGCATCGCCAACGTCCGCTCTTCATCGATGTGCATAAGACGTGAATAGCCTTCTACGTCGGCAGCGAGGATAGCGGCGAGCTTGCGTTGAAGAGGAGGCGCTTCCAAATCCGTTCCAATCGAATCTCGACACTGCTTATCCCCATTAAGGGCTAACTACTCCAGTTGTTCCAGAGCATCTTTGTCGCTCTCGCCTGCTTGCCAAACCCTGATAAATTTGAGGCACATAAGCGCCCAAAAACGCCGTCATTTTCGTCCATAATGAGCAGCCAGGCTGGGGCCGACTGGGCGGCTTTGCGCATCGTTCCAGCAAAACAGCGGATTTGAGGATTGCTAGGCAGACTGCTGACCCCACGGAACTAAACCCTTCCGTCCTCGTTCTCTGTTCACGGGCGCGTGATCGTGCTCGTGAACAGAGGTATTCCCGATTTCCTCATAAAACGCCGCAACGTCGCCGACGGCCCGACCGCTTCACCTCAGCCGTGTCGCGCAATATCCATGTCAATAAACAACCCAAGGAGCCTATCATGGCCAAGAAGCCCAAGACGCTCGACGTCCTCTTCCACGACACCCTGAAGGACGTCTATTTCGCCGAGAACAAGATCGTCGCCACTCTCCCCAAGATGCACGACGCCGCCACGAGCAAGCAGTTCAAGGACGCCTTCACCAAGCACCTTGCCGAAACCAAGGTGCACGTCGAGCGCCTTGAGGAAGTCTTCAAGATCATCGGCGAGAAGCCTGAGCAGAAAACGTGCGACGCTATCATGGGCATCGTCAAGGAAGGCGCCGAGATCATGGACGAATATAAGGGCACCCCTGCCCTCGATGCTGGCCTCCTCGCCGCCGCGCAGGCCGTCGAACACTACGAGATGTCCCGCTACGGCACCTTGCGCACGTGGGCACTCGAACTCGGCATGAAAGATGCGGGCAAGCTCCTGCAGACCACGCTCGATGAAGAGCAGGCGACCGACCTAGCTCTGACCTCGATCGCGACGAAGGTCGTGAACCAGAACGCCGAAAAGGCCGCCTGACGAATCCGTCCGGTCAGCTTCGGCTGAGCGAATCTTTCTGCTTCGGTAATCGGTGGTTCGTCGATGCCGGTCCCATATCTGATTAAATCAGGATTCATATCGAATGACCGATTTCCAGGACATCAGAATTGTCGAGCTCGACGATGCCGCATCCGGGCCTTCCGAAAGCGGCCCGTTGATGAACATGGTGCTGAAGCTCTCGGCCGACGTCCCGAGCGACTGGAGGGAGAAGTTTACGGAGACGTGGGGACAAGGTGCCCTCGCGATGAGGCGAGCCGCGCTCGTTCAAGGCGACACTCTTACCTCGACCTGCATGGCCTACGAACTCCAGGATCAGATCGACCAGTTGAACGAAGTCATATCTGCGACCAACGACATCTATCGTGGGATTCTGGCCGAGGCGACTGCACGGCAAGATGCCGAACTCGGAGACTTGAAGGCCAACCTACGCTATGAATGAGGGTCGGCGACTGGATCATCGACCTTTATTTTTGGCATATCGGTGTGGTTCCTTATTTCGGGGGTGGTTGTGAGCGGTGAAGTACTTTCAACGACCAGGCCGGCAGGCGTTGTGAGCTATCAAACGCCGGAAAGCGATTTTCGTAACAGGATCTCCGGGCGAACGATTCTGATCTTGATCGGCGTCGCCGTCGTTCTTCGCCTCGGGCAGGAGATTTTCGTCCCGCTCGCCCTGTCCCTGCTTCTGGCTTTCACGCTAGCGCCCATCGTCTCTTTTCTTCGCAAGCGTTCCGTGCCGAAGATCGCGGCGGTCCTTCTCGCTGTCGTTTCGGCATTCTGCGCAATCGCCATGTTCAGCATCGTCGTGGCGACGCAGGTGGCCAATCTCGCCGAGAACATACCCACCTATCAAAGAAACCTCGTAGACAAGGTGCATTCCCTGGCTCAAGCGGGCGCGGGCAACGGCGTACTGGACCACCTCAGTAAAGCTGTGGAGCGCGTCGGGGCGGAGATACAGACGCGGGCAGTCGAGAGCCAGAACCCGACAGACCCGACGTCCACGGTGAGAGAACCCCTTCCTGTCGAGATCGTGACTCGTTCGGATCCTATTCAGACGCTCGGCAATCTCCTCCTCCCACTTATCAGTCCATTCGCCACAGCCGGCCTGATCGTGGTGCTGGTAATCTTCATGCTTCTCGAGCGGGAAGACCTACGCGATCGTTTCATCCGCTTGGTCGGCTTGGGAGACCTCCACCGGACTACCGCCGCCCTCCAGGACGCCGGCAAGCGGGTTGGAAAATACCTGCTTATGCAGTTGGTAGTGAACACACTTTATGCTGTGCCGATCTCCATTGGCCTCTGGGCGCTTGGAATACCCAACGCGATCCTCTGGGGCTTGCTGACGCTGGTACTGCGATTTGTGCCGTATATCGGCGCAATCATTGGGATGGTCCTCCCACTGTTCCTCGCGCTCGCCATCGCCCCTGGCTGGTCGCTGGTGATTTGGGTCGGCGTGCTCTACCTGGTGACCGAGCTGGTCAGCAACAACGTGGTGGAACCGTGGCTTTATGGCGCGCATACCGGACTATCGCCGCTTGCGATCATCATCTCGGCGATCTTCTGGTCATGGCTTTGGGGTCCGCTGGGCCTGATGCTCTCGACGCCGCTTACCGTCTGCCTTGTGGTTCTTGGACGACATGTGCCTCAGTTCGGCTTCCTCGACGTGCTGCTTGGCAACGAGCCGGTCCTTGAACCGCATGAGAAGCTCTATCAGCGCCTCCTGTCCGGCGATCCCAACGAGGCCTCCGACAACGCCGAGGAATTCCTCGAAGAGGACTATCTCGTCGACTACTACGACAAGGTAGGCATGCCTGCGCTTTTGCTGGGGGAATCCGACCGTCAACGCGGCGTCATGACGGAGACGCAGATCGCCTTGGTCGCGTCCAGTTCTCTGGCGCTGGTTGAGAACCTGTCGGATATTGCGGTCCAAGAAGAGAACGAGGAGGAAGAGGCCTCTGAAGATCCTTCCAAGTCATCGACCGTCCCCGAAACGGATCTTCCAGACGGAGAAGGTCGATCCGCGCTTTGCATCGGCGGCCGGGGTGGATTGGACGACGCCGCCGCCGCGATGCTTTCACAGGTCTTGGAGGTGCAAGGTGCTGTGGCGAGGGTGGCGTTCCATTCCGAACTGGTCGCCAGAGGCGCCTTGGCACTTCCTCTTGAGGGCGTCGACACCGTGATCGTAACGTTCCTGAACGGAAATTCCAAATCGCGCGCCCGCCAGATCGTCCGTCGTCTTAAACGGTTGAAGCCGTCTCTCCGCGTCGGGATTCTCATTCCCACCGCGAACGGCCAGGACTATCCTCTTATCGAGCCGTCGGAAATCGACGCCGATTTCGTATCCTCTTCGATCACTCAGGCCGCCGAGTTCGCCCTGACCCCCTCCGCACCGGTCAGCGTCAAGGTCGTGGCGCGGAAGATCGCCCGGAAGCGGTCGCCCCTTAGCAAGCCGTCCGAAGCGATATCAAAATGATGGTTTTGTCGTCTCTCGTCAGCAGGCGATTTGAAGCGTGTCATAGTTGATTGAAACAAATTGAACTTCGAGGAGGTGACGCAAGTTGTCCCCCGACCGGAGGTTTGTTGATGGCCAAAAAGCCCACGACGATGTCGCCTCCCGACATCGCGACGATCACGAACAAAAACTGCATCGGGCAAAGGCGGCGAACTTCCTCACCTTGTAGAAGACGGTGCGCCCGTCCTGACACTGCCAGGACGGACCGGTTGCTGACGATCAGAATAACCTTCGTGTCGGCGCTTCCCTTCGTGCAAATGAACGACAGCTTGCCTCGCGAGAGGCGGTATGCGCGACCTCGGACCAACGGCTTTGGCTTCCCTAAAGATCGATGAGTTGGTTCGGGTTTCCGTCCCTCATCGCTCAGGCGGGGGCTATCCGCCATCGCCCCCTGTCGGTTCCAGGTTAGACGAGAACTCGGCAGCGATACGCTTCGGAACCCGCTTCAAAACCGGGGAGGCTTGACGAAGGTTCGAGGAAACGACTCAAAAGTTTGGGGCGCAGGCAACGGCTTGGGATTGACGGACCTGAAATCAAGGTTGAGGAGATATCTCTTTCTAAGACAAATCGAGCCTGCAGTTTGAGGCTTTCAACATGGATAAAATGACTTCATGCGCTATCTCTTTGAGAAAGCGGAGCATTATATGAACGAAAGAAAACTTCACGACTTAGTCGCCACCTATAGAGCCGTGGTTGGCCAGCGGAGGTCGCGGGAAAGGGATGGCATTTTCATATGCGTGCCGTCGCCAATCGAACCACCAAACGCAGAGGGGTATTGGCAACGCAATATCCAGTCACTGCCAGCCGACGAGCTTCAAATGATATTTAAGTTTTTACCGCGGCTTTCATGAGGAAAAAGCGTCACGCTCTCAAGGTGCGGTCGCTTGGCGAAACTGAGAAAGCGGCAAATCAATATCGCTGGATAGCCCGGAAGGAAGCCAGTTCAGCAGTATGTCACCTTTAAGCTGCTCGACTACCGCCATCTTGATCAGTCTGTTTCCGAACCCGGTTCTCGACGGGGGCACCGTTTCAGGTCCGCCGGACTCGATCCAGGACAGGCGGACCCGATCGTTTTCGACTGCAGGAGGCCCAATGGTTCCGGAAACCGTTTCGAACGGTGTTGAAGTTTGAGAAAAATGAGATCCGAGATAGGGATCTCCGCGACATCAAATATTCATAGCGCCTCGACCGGCGGAGAAAGCAAGAGTGCCTAGTTTACGAAGTCTGCTCGTGATGCATTCCAGAAAAGCAGAATGACGGCTTGCAGGAACTAGAGCATCTAGTGCGAATGACCGAAACGACGGCGCGAAGCGGCCACACTCGTCAGTGTCTCCTACCCGCACCCCGTTTCGCTGAATAGGGACGATCGCGTCAACTAAACGGCCATCTAGATGTGCGCGGTGTTGGAAGCCAGGGGGGGATACACCAGCCGCACCCCTCACAGTCGCCTTCGTGGCAGCGGTCATTCAAAACAGAGATTCCAGCTCATCGACAATGCCAGGCTCGCTCTCCAACGCGATGCTCATAAGCACTTCATCACTGCCTACGCCGTCGTGCAGGAAGCCACAGCGTACTCGGCCGACCGTTTCGAAGCCGTGGCGGCGGTAGAACCGGATTGCGGCTGAGTTTTCGGCATTCAAGCCAAGCTCTAATTGTCGCACTCCACGCCCTTGCGCATGATTTGCGACGGCAATGAAAAGATCCGTGGCGATCCCTTTCCCGCGTTCTGCCCTGCGCACATAGACACTGGTGAGCGTCGCACGATGCCTCATTTTCCTCGGTTGATGAAACCTGAGCGCCATCATGCCGCAAGGCTCACCCTTCAAGAGTGCTACAAACACAGTCTGATCCAGCCGGCGGCGCCATTCTTCTTCGGGCAGATTGTTCCAGTCCTCGTGCAGACTCGCGAATGACGAAGGTTCGCGTAAAAGTGCCTCCAGGCGAATGGATCGGAACAATCCGACATCATCTACGGTGAGGCGTCTGATTGTTGCCTCGCTGATTGTTGCAGACACCGGCGCCTCCAATAAAACTCTGTTGCTGTCAGGATCTACGATCGTCTGATACGGCTTGCTGTTCCGGCAAACTTCCATTCTGGCGAGCCGGCGTGCACGGTTCCGTCTGCAATCTGCTGAGCCAGCGTTTCCCAAAGCGGATCGCCGACAAAGCTTTTAAGACCGCCGCACGCTTGTTCCAGTGGTTGGCTGCCGTAAAAACTGAGAAGATGGGGCAGGGGGCTGCTCTCCAGTTCCCGAAACGGCGACGGAGTGCCTGGCTTCAAAACACGATGCCCCCACACACCCGGGCAGTCATCGGCATTAATGGTTGCCAATAAATCCTGGGGGCCGATTTGCCTAAGCGCGCTTGAAAAGACATGGCGCATGAGCGGGTAGTAGACGGTCTGTTGGCATCCGCCGAGAACACGGATGCCGGGAAGAATCGAAGTCACCAGAAATGTTATGA
Organism: Pararhizobium capsulatum DSM 1112; assembly: GCF_030814475.1. Classification (NCBI taxonomy): domain Bacteria; kingdom Pseudomonadati; phylum Pseudomonadota; class Alphaproteobacteria; order Hyphomicrobiales; family Rhizobiaceae; genus Pararhizobium; species Pararhizobium capsulatum. Next base: position 171,657 of record NZ_JAUSVF010000003.1, read on the forward strand.
ACAGGTTCGGGACGATCTCTCGCCCGCGAAGTGCAGCAGCGAGCGCCACTGGTTCGAAACGCAGCTCTACCTCTTTACCGGGGCCAGCCGTGAGCATCCGGTTCCCCAGCCGCAACGGGAAAAGCTTTCCATTCGCGAGGCCCCAGAAAAAGTCCGTGGTGCTGCGCATCCATCCGGCCCAGGGACCGGCGTTGAGTTGGTCGATGGCCTCGATGATGGCGCCTGCTAGCATGCCATTTCCAAACAGCTGCCGCGACAGCCACGACCCAGGGTTTTCGAGATGATCGGCGACGAGGTCAGCCATGTCGGTGTCGTCCAGTTGAAGGAGTCGAGGCTGCGCCGGGAAAGCCCAATTCCAGAATGCCTGATTTCCAGCCTTGATTGCATCTGCCGCAGACGCGAACTCTCCTTGCGGCAATAGCGCCTTCAAGCGCACGGCGGACGGGTTTGCCGGGGTGCCCTTGGTGTTTCCCGTCAATTTGAAACTGTAATGGGCATTTAGTCCGCAGATGCTGTATGAATCCATCAGCCGTCTTGGCAGTCCGAAGACGTTGACCGGCTCGCCCTCAAGCAACAGCCATCCCGGACCCTTCTTCGGTTTTTCAATGAACTTTACCGTCGAGGCGCTGTACCAGATATGCCATGGCAGGTGATTCGCGGTTAATCCCAGCAGGCTGAAGAGGTGTGTGTAGAACGCATCCGGCTCGACCAGCAGATGGCAATGGGGACCGGTTTGAATAACAGGGGCCGCCACCAATTGTTGGGAGCATTGCTTTGCCTCCCGCGAGGTGGCTCCCGTACGCAGCGCAGCCCGTTCGATACAGTTCTGAAGGAAGACCATGGCCTCGTCGCGAGCAGAACAGCCCGTTCGATGACCGCCGAGGCGATAGACCGCCGAGGCGTAGGCGTCGAGCGGCTTGGCCCAATGTTGGTCCACCTGAGGAAAGAGATGCGACAACGTCTTCTTCAGGCTTGCCACGGTCACATCGGTTCGGTGGGATTGAGGCGCAGGTGGACTAGTATCCATGAATCCGCTTTCCTGTGTTCGTGGTGGCGTCAAGGCTAATGGACGGTCAACTGAAAGCCGGGCGCGAAGGCCGCCACTCCCATCGCTCACTTGTTGGTGTTTCTTGGGCAAACCGAATAGGCAGTTGTTCGTAGCAATATTCGGGTGGAATTGCTGGCTTCAGCATAGACTCCGTGAAGGCTTTGAGCGCGGTCGGCGAATTGGATGAGACGATCGTGTAGAAGTTGCCACTGTTCCAGGTCACAATGGAGTGACGGAAAAAGAGGCTCAGCGCAGTAATGGTGCTTTTCAGGTCAACCTGGAGCTTCCGCATCGTGTCGAGAACATCGCGCTGCTTGGCGAGGATATCGGCCTCGGAAAAGTAACGCGTTTTGAACTGCGCGTCTTTCTGGTGTTCGCGCAGCAAATAGGTTTCGCTATCCGGATGTGCAATCTTTTGCACTTGAACGAGCAACCCATCTTCCCGGATCCGCGGTGCGATGAATCCGAGCTGAGTTTCCCGATCAGGACCGTACATTTGAAAGGTGGTGTCCTCGAGCAGGATATCAAAGCCGTCCCTGAACGCGTGCAGGCTTTGATCGGAGGCGTAGCGTTGCGCATCCAGTTCGAAGAAAGGGCCGTGGAAAAAATGTGCGTGTTTACTTGCCCGTTTCGAGAAGAAACAGGCGCGGTTGCCGTCGGTCGGGCTGCAGCACAGGGTCTCCAGCCGGCCATCGCCAAGTCTGGCAAGAGCCCTCGCGAGTGTTCCTGCACCGGCGCCAAGTGAATAGAATGTTGCGGTACGACCGCTATGTCCCCACACATGCAGGCAATGGGCAAGTATGGCTGTGCCAAGCCGACATTCCTCTTCAAGCCGATAAGGGATGCTAGCAAATTATGCTTGTCGAAATGTCCCCACAGTCGCCGGTGCGTGTCCCAGAACGTCATGCATTTCAGATCGTACTCCAGAAGGTGCATGTCGGGCACTGGGATGTCTCTATCCGGCATTGCGCCGAGGCCGCTTGCCGTCCGCTCGAAGAACGGAGCGAAAGCATTGAGCCGCGGCGCATTGCGCCAGGCATTGACGGTCTGAATATCCACCATTGTGCAATCCTTTCCTGACTGAGGAAACAGCCGCCTCCACACTCATCAACGCATGACATGCCGGCATCCCGTTCGACTGCGAACAGTGACGACAGGACGATGGCCCTTTTGATCAGAGTTCCTCGAAGTGGAAATTGTCGCAATCTGGCGATTTCGGGAGATTGACGCGTACAGCGGGCGAGGGACGGTAGGCTGCTGGTCAGATACAGATTTTCTCCAGGAAGCTTGCCTTGGCGATCGTTTGATAGAGAGTGGTCGCTCCAAGTTTACCTCTCGCCGAACGCAAATAAAGGCGCACCGCGCTTTCGGAGATGCCGAGATCTGACGCGACGCGCTTGATAAGCCTGCCTTGCGCGAGAAGCTCAAGACATTGCTTTTCCCGCCTCGAAAGTGTCCTGTACGCGCAGCCAGAGCGGCGATTGGAGAGAAAGATTGCCTTCTCATGCAGACAATGGGCGAGGACGTGCAGATCGTGAATCCTGGAATTGCGTATCCGGGACCAAGCCGTTCCATCCGCATTGGAGGTTACCGATAATATGCTGCGTTCGCCGTTTGGCCCTCTTACCGGCAAACTCAAACCGTGTCGGCCTATTCCCCACGATCGTGCTTGCTTGAAGAAGACTTGCGCTTCAGCAGACCTCCGCTTGAGTTCTGACCAGTCGACCGGGAGAAACCCTGTCCGGCTGAGTTCGGTGACGGGGTCGACGACAAAATAGTTCCTGCTCAGGTAAATGTCGGTCCACTCAGGGGGATATGTGGTGCAGTAAAACGGGAAGGTGCGGGGACTGATCCCGTCGTTGACGATGAGGAATGTCATGTGGTCTAGCAGATATTGGCTGCGTATTTTGTCGAGAACCACGGCAAAGTGCTCGCTGCTTCCTATGCTTCGCAGGGCTCTCAGTGCCGAAGATATTTGGGGCATTTCCTGTCCGCTCTTGTTCAACTTGTGCTGTCACCGATGTTTCATTCGAAGCCCGATGCGAGCTGTCATCGCGGCGGTAATTTGACGAGATAGATTGGGGAACCGCGCTGTCCTGGCATGCAGTGACGCAGGTATCGACCAGATTTTCAATTCTCGCCAATTCTGGAGGTGAGCAGCTTGGTGGACAAGTTGGTGAATGCTACAAGCAATTCGCTAATGTTGATTGAGCGGTCCAGTACACCCGACGACGCGACCGTGCGTTGAACTACCGCACCCCGGATACAGGCGTTGTCTCCGACCTTCTTGCCGGCCCATCAAGGTGTAGGCGATCCCGAGGGGGCGCTACGCTCGTTTTGCGTTTCAGAATCAATGACTGAGATTGGCAGGGAATAATCGCCAAAAACATCGCCATCAATTGGGTTCTCCCTTGCTTCCGGCTCGATTTGCGTTACCGACGCAGGAAGCGCAACAGTAAGGAAGAAAAACCAGATGGAGTCCGGGCGGTCGAAGTCGATAGGTCACCAGATTAACTGGACAGCGCGTCTTTTCGCCAGAGAAATGGATCGGCGGGTAAAATCAATCGGACTTTCTTCAAGTCAACTCCCGGTCTTGCTTGCCCTCGCCGACGCTGAAATCCTCTCCCAGAAGGCTCTGGTTGCGCGCTCCGCCGTTGAGCAACCTGCGATGGCGCGGATGCTTGATCGGATGGAAAAAGAAGGCCTTGTGCGCAAGAAGCCTGACCCTTTCGACGGTCGTGGCTTCCTGTACAGCCTGACCGAAAAGTCTCGCCTGAAACTCCCCGTGGTCTTTAACGAAATGGTGGTGGGCAACGAAAAGGCGCTTCGTGGGATCAGCGAGGCCCAGGTCGAGTTGTTGTTGCAGACCCTGGTTCGTATGAACCTCAACCTCGCAGATCCGGATGTGACCCCGCCCGTGCCCGAAAAGAGTTAGTGTTCTTCCAGAGACGGTAGAGCACGCCTGATGACGCCCCTACCGTCAACACTGCCCCTATAATACGAGTTTGGCTACCTTTCTCAGTACGTCGCTCAGGTTTTCGGAGACCGCAGAGGGCGTGAGCTGCGTGCGCCAACAAACGAGCCCATCAGGACGAACGAGAGCTGCGCCCTCGACTCCAACACCGAAAGCATCCGCGAAGGAGATGGTATCGTTGATCAGGATGTCGCGTCCAATCCGAATGATCGCAAAAGTGAAACCCGTTTCATCGCTGGCCGCCTGTGCCGCACTCTCCCAGAGCGCATCCTCTGTGATGAAGACAAAGCCGCGTGTGAACAAGTCAATTGTCGATTGGCGGCGATGTGCATCGATCCAGAGATGAGGCGCACGCGTCCCGGGCTGCCCCGCCCATTCATCGGGATGCGCCGCAGCAGGAAGGCTACTGGCAGCATCGATGATAATGTCCGACCGATGAAGCTGTCCCAGTTCCATCGCCTTGTCGTCGTAGACCGTCTCGTTCGACAGGGTGTTGCCAACGTAGCGTGCATAGTCCGGCCGTGCGAACGTCTGTTGATGGCGTAGCCATCCCACTGGCTGCCGCTCCGCAGAGTACGTGTCGAGAAGCGTTGGTTTCGATGTGCCATCGAGGACGAGATCGAGCTTCCACGCGAGGTTCCAGACGTCGTCTATTCCTGTATTGGCACCGTAGCCACCGCGAGTCGGCGGAAGCTGATGCGCTGCATCTCCGGCAAGGAAAACGCGGCCCTTCGAATAGACATCAGCAATCCGTCCCGCCATCTCCCAGGCGCCTGATGTAATGATCTCGAAGGGCAGGTCGGCACCGAGCGCTCGGCGGATGTCAGACGCATATTCCCTGGAGCGCTTTACTTCGCCGCCGTAGAACATCAATACCCACCGACTGTCACCATATGTGGTGAGGAACGCCTTGAAGCCCTCCTGCTCTATCTCGAACTGCTGGAAACCCCGCTCGAGAAACTTATCGGCCGCCGGGCATTGGAACAGAACTGACCGGATGTTCATGATGTGGCCGACGCCATGCAGCTCGACCCCCAGCTCCTCCCGAACCGCGCTTCCAGCGCCATCTGCCGCGATCATGTAGTTCGCGCACAGTGAGTAGATGCGGTCGTTCTCCCGGTTTCGAACCGTCGCGACGATACCGTCGCTCCTGTCCTCGAAAGACAGAAGCTCCGTGCCCAGAAGAAGCTCAGCGCCCAACTCACCGGCGCGTTCCCGCAAGATCGGCTCCAGCTTGTCCTGGGCGAAACCCGCCATGCCGGCGGGCGATAATGCTCTTTCTTGTCGGGCTGGAATTGGCCCGCTGGAGGGCGTCCATCGGGCTTCATTCTTCACCTCGCCGACAAGGCTAGTGACAGTTGCCCGCCGCAGACGGAAGCTTGGGTCGGCGATGGGAATCCGGTCAGCTATGCCAATCGCTCGGTAGAATTCGAGGGTGTGCTCGGTGAAGCCCGTTGCTCGGGGATGAAGGGCGCTGCCGCCGTGCTTTTCAACGACGATTGTCTTTATGCCGCGCCAGGCAAGAAATGCCGCCGCGGAGAGACCCACAAGACTGCCGCCGATAATAATAACCTGGGTATCGTGGTGCATCTGTCTTCCTTTTGGAATGGCTTTGGGGCCACGTTGCCAAGGACGGCTGCACTGCTTCGATGGAAGTCGATTATGGACATGCCAACGGAGCGGACGCAGTACGTCCGGTTTCCGTCGTGGTCCGCGGCCCGAGGGCTGGATTTGGGCCACTGGCAATCTGCCAGCGACTGACCGGGGCTCACCAATAAACCGGTCCACCATTTTCGACTGCTTTGATCTACGGCGCTGCTCGGTCGTCGTCAAGTGCGGATACCACCGGTGGTGGATCGTCATCGATCGGATCTGCGCAGGTGACTGACACACCATGACAGCAAACAGACCGACTTCTAAGGTGCGACGACTCGCATGCACGACCATCGACTTATCTGGCGGATGCAAGCGGCTGGTGATCGGCAAAAGGCTTGCGAAACTTACATCCCTGGCTCAAGCGGATTGGATATTTTTGCGGGCACGGGAGAACCGACTCCTCCGGAGGGCCATCGATAAAAGATCGGCATCGCATTCAGCATGACTGATGCAGCCACCAAATATTCACCTGCCCGGCGGAAATATTAAATGTTTATTATGTATATTACATATCATATAACTCCATGCCCGAGATGTTGGTCGGAGCCCCTCGCTGACACTGCTGACATGACGTCGTGGTTGTTTGCCTTTTTGCACGGCTATTCAGGAGGCCACGAATGTCCCGCCCTAAGATCAAAACCGCACTCACGTCCGTATTGGCACTCGTTGCCTGCGTCTTTGTCATGTTCGCCTGTTTTGCCATAAACAGCATGAACACCGTGAACAACAACGTCGCGGAGCTCGCGATGGGATGGCTGCCCGGAATCGCGATTTCAAATGAAATGAACATTGCCCTATCTACGATGCGCCGCGATTACCTCAACCACATCATGGCGCTTGACGATGCCAGCCGTGGAGAAGCCGAATCAGCGATTAATAGCGGCGCAAGTCATTTCCTTGCGGAACTGGCCAAGAATGAGGAGCTATCGCATAACGACGCGGAGCGTGCGGCAGCCAACGACATCCGCACAAAGTTCAGCGCATTGCAGCAGCTCTCGGCGCCCATGCTGGCATTGTCCCAGGCAGGCAAGTTCAATGACGCCAAGATCTACCAACAAACGAGAGTGCGGCCCGCCGCATCCGAGCTGACCGAAGCGATCGATCAAATAGTCAAGATCAAATTCGCGGGAGCCGGGGAATCGTATGAAACAAGTAAGTGGGTGTTCCGAAGGACAATGAGCCTAACCCTTATCGCAGTAGCTATTGGCCTGGCGATCATCGCAGGAGGGGTGTATTTCAGTCGACGGGGTATCGCAATGCCGATAGAGGCCATCACGGTCTCTATGAAGGCGCTCGCAACCGGCAATACAGAAACTCCCATCCCCTATGAAGGACGAGCGGACGAGATTGGTGACATGGCCGCGGCGGTCGCGGTTTTCAAAGCGAACGCGCTTGAAACCACGATGCTTGAAACACAGGCGGCGCGCGAGCGCGCTTTGGCGGAGAAAGAGCGCGAACAGAATGCCGATAGCCAGCGCGTAAAAGCTGAGGAAATGCGACTTGCCACGGACGGCCTGGCACTGGGTTTGTCTCATCTGGCCAAGGGTAACTTGTCTTTTCAGCTAACCAGCGACTTCGCCCCCGATTTCGAAGCCTTGCGTGACAACTTCAATGCTTCAGCACTTCAATTGGCGGACACACTTCAGTCCGTTGCGGCGGCTGCATCATCGATCGACAGTGGATCTCGAGAAATCAGCCGTAGCTCAAACGATCTTTCAGGAAGGACAGAGCATCAAGCGGCCTCGCTCGAGGAGACAGCGGCAGCTCTCGACCAGATAACGACCAATGTCTCTAACTCTTCCCAACGCGCCGAGGAGGCGCGGCAAATCGCCGGCCAGGCCAATGCCAGCGCCATGCAGTCAAGTCTGGTCGTGGCGAACGCAATCAACGCAATGGAGCGCATCGAACAGTCCTCGAGGCAGATTTCAAACATCATCTCCGTGATCGATGAGATCGCTTTTCAAACGAATTTGCTCGCCCTCAATGCGGGCGTGGAGGCAGCGCGTGCCGGCGAGGCGGGCAAGGGGTTTGCGGTGGTCGCCCAGGAGGTGCGAGAACTGGCACAGCGCTCCGCTCTCGCTGCCAAAGAGATCAAGGATCTGATCCGCAATTCTTCCATTGAAGTTGAGGGCGGCGTCAAATTCGTTCGTGACACCGGCGATGCGTTAAACGTTATTGGAGACTATGTTGGCGCAATCAATCAACATATGGAGTCAATCGCCGTATCAGCGCGAGAGCAGTCTATTGGACTCGTTGAAGTCAACTCTGCCGTTAATCAAATGGACCAGGTTACGCAGCAAAACGCTGCGATGGTTGAGGAGATGAATGCCGCGAGTGCGACGCTCGCGCAGGAATCCAATCGCCTGAAGGCGCTTACATCTCAGTTCGTATTCACCCGGTTGGACGAGTCGAGACGGGCGCTTTCCGGACTGCGGGCCGCATAGTGAAAGCTGAGGGTGACAAGGGTTGATCGCTTCACAAGTTCCTACTGGCTACTGACGAACGGCGCATTGGCGCGATCTGCTCGATTGCGAAAGCCCAACTCGAACGACTGCTGCAGGCCTTGGATCATACGATCCCTCCACCTTGCAGATGCTGACGTCAATCCGCCTGTGCGGTAACTGGCGATGGTGTCTTCGGACACCACTCGCAAAATAATCACGGAACAGGCGGACGACACCTAGAAAGTTTTTTGGTTATATAGATTACATGTAATTGTAAGTTCAACCGAATGGGAGTATTACGTGAATACGATGGTCGTGTCCCGCAAGTGCGCAGCAAGGATCTACATCAACGGCAGCGGCCGACGACGTGACGAAACTCCAGCAGGATCTTGCCAGGAAAAAGGGACGAGGGACAGAACACAGAGGACGACGACAAAAAGGCGATCCTCCAAAAGGCAATCGCCGACCTTGAGGTGAAAATCGAGAAGGCGACCGCTGAGCAAGCCCGAGGCTCAGCGAGCAGCAAAAGCCGAATGAGGATCCGTCCGTGCAATCAAAAATTGCAGACGAGAGTGAGAGAATCGGGACGGTTAATTATGATGCGAAAACAGAATTCGGCGGGAGGGTTGCATTTGTGTGAGGGCGATGCAGATCGCGCTTACCTCTGCAGACCTGTGGTCAAATTGTGTTGATTCAATTGGGGGCTGGTGAAATGGTCAAGCGCATCGAAAAAAGTCAACTTCGCGCCGGCATGTTCGTTGAAGCGGTGGAAGGTTTCCAACGTGACACCCCATTCAGCGACCGTCGTTTCATGCTGACCCTTCCGTCCGATGTTGAGGCTATAAAAAGCAGCAATATAACCGGAGTCTTTATAAATCCGACGAAGGGTGCGGATCTAGGCGTCGCTGACGAGCCATGCGCTAACCCCATCGGTGTCAAAGGACTGCGTAAGCACAGACGCCAGGCTATGCCAACATCCCAAAAAATTGCTTTCAACGCGATCATGGAAACAACGGCTGCGTTGACAACCGTGTTCCGTGATGCCGTATCGGGCAGGGCGATGACGCATGAAATGGTCGTTCCGATCGTCGAGCAGGTCATCAACTCTATTGATGTTGATCCCTCCGTGCTGATCGCAATGACGCGACTAAAATCTCGGGACCAGACGACCGTCCTGCATTCGATAGCAGTGTGTGCACTCATGGTGAGGTTCGCACAGAGTTTAGACAGTGACAAGCCGACCGTCCTTACGCTGGGAATGAGCGGATTGCTTCACGATATCGGGAAGCTCCGCATTCCATTGAAAGTGCTCAACAAGGCCGGTCGGCTTTCAGAGGTAGAGATGACAATGATAAAACGGCATCCCTCGATTGGGTACGAGATGCTGTCACGCAAGCCAGGAATGCCCGTCGCCGTGCTGGATGTATGTCTACATCATCACGAGCGGATGGATGGAAAAGGGTATCCGGAAGGAAAGTCGGCTCGTGAGATCAGCGGGGCCGCCCGCATGAGTGCAATTTGCGATGTTTACGATGCTTTGACCTCGGCAAGACCGTATCGCGACCCGTGGGCGCCGGAACAGGCAGTTGCTTGGATGAAGGGAACAGATGGGATGTTTGACCGCTCCCTTTTATCCAAGTTCTTCGAGAATGTGGCAGGCATGTGAGTACTTTCTCAGTCTGGCGCCATCAGCTTAACATCGAGCTGCTGCTGCGCATGAATTGCATCAATAGACAGTGACAGGAATAGAGAAGTTCCATAAGCTATCTTATCTGATACGATATAACATAACGTTCAAACACTGGCGAAGAGATATCGAGCTCCCCAGCCTCCTCCCCGAGGCACCTTGGCTGCCGTCGGACAGGTCTCGGCGGCAGCCTCTTTTCTCGTGGGTATCGCTGTCTTCGTTTCTACCGAGACGTCAATGCTGACATTTGGCAGGACACTCGCTGACCGAGGTGCAACCTTACGCGAAGTTTGTCATGAAGGAATGGATACATTCGCCGCTTGAAAAGACCTGCCTCCGGTGGATTGCCCGAGGCAGGACCGTCGCCGAAATCGCTTCGATTGAGGGCAAAAGCGTCGCCGACATCGAGAGCTGCCTGCTAGGTGTGTTAGTCGCATTGAAGGCAAAATCAATAAAGGAGGCGCTTCAGAAAGCGGACCTCTGTGAGCCTGATTGACTTTATAGCTTCTACAGGCGCTCTTGCCACCGGCTCGAAAACGGAATCGACCTTTCTGCCGTGAGCGGCGGGAAGCAACTGGCACAAGCGTGAATTCGTGCGCAGAAGTGCGTCACCCGATGAAGGATCCCGCTGTCTTTTGATGGCCTCCTGGCACAGCGCCGGATCTTCCACGATCAACTCGTAAAGGGTCCGCTAGCAAGCTGCGGCCGCGTCAGCTTCGCCTCGCGGTAATCGCGCCCGTCGCCGGGCCTTTTGAGGAGCCATCGAGCGGGAGTTGGCCCGCTCCGGATGGAGCCGCTCAAATACGGCAAGCCGCAAAAGTCGGACCATACCGCCATGTATCTCGACCGCAACGGCAAGGTGCAGACGGCGCATTTCCGGATGCCCGAAGCAAAGAACCCGAAGGGCACGGCCGGTGCGGCCGCTGGCGGCTCGAACGAGGTGGATGACGGACCGATCGTCACGTCGAAGCCCCGGCCGGAAGTGACCCAGAAGGGCCACGACATGATCGGAGATTTCCGCACCGACGCGCTTCATGATGCACTCGCACGGGCGCCGATCGAAGACGACATATTGATGGCGCTGCTGGTGCTCGCTTTCGCGGAGGTGAACGTCCGAGTCGATTCCGGTGTGAACGACCCCGTGTTCGGGACAAAGCGGTTCTCGCGCCATGCCGTCCGACTGTCGACACGAATGGTAAGCTGGCCTTCGATATGGATACAGTACGTGTGACGGCCCGTTTCGCATTGATCGACGTCCTGTCTTGCCGCCGGGGCATGTCCAACAGTGGGCTCGTTTCCCGCATCGCCGGCAACGCGATCGGCGCGGATGCCTATCTGCCGAACATGGGCACGGAGGACTTTTTATTTTGCCTGTCACGGCAGTCTTTGGAAGCTTCGTGCAAGGAAACGTTCATCCTGCCGTGCTCGCGTGTCCGGGAGACGCGCGCGGCGCTGGTCGATCACTATAAGGACGGGCATTTCGTGCATCCGACAGCGCTTTTTGCGTCGGACGCGAAGGAACTCGCGGACCTCCTCAAGCAGGGCGAGATCGTGGAAGACGGCGGTACAGAGATCGAAGAGGCGTCCGGCGTCCCAAGTGAGACCGAGCAGCCGGATGGTGATGCGATCGGCGAAGAGCACGGTGATGATCCCGACACCGGAGGCGGAGATGAGACCTCTGACGAGGAGGTCACCGCCTACGGGGTCGCGGCGGAATAGTCGCCCTTTCTCCCCCGATCGAAGCCACCGCCGCCGGCCATCACCGGCAGCGGTCTTGTTTCCACACATTGTCATCACGGAGGGCACATCCACTAGCCCACGCCTGCTGCTTGCGACCATGGAGGCGGCCCATCGTCAGGCCCACCAGGAGCTCGAAGTCGTGCATCGGCAGATTGCCAACCGGGCCGAACGACTGACCATCACGCGGAAGGCGAAACCCTGGTCGCGTTGCAGAGACTGGTCCAACGGGACACGCTCCGACGAGCGGATGTTCCACGATCACCTCGATCGCCTGATCTTCGAACGTTGTGGCTAGATCGACGCCCTATCACGCAAGTTGGCCCGGCAGGAGGCGGACGCTGTTGAAGGTTCGCAAGAAGCTCGGCGTCGATGCAGCCCGCTAGGTTTTGTGAGCCGGATCATTTCGAGGGTCCCGTCCGGGATCCAGTCGCAGCAAACTTCGTGATGGTCGGCGGAGGTGGCGGGGTTCCCATGCATCCGATTTGCGGTTGGTTGCCCACCCCTTGTCGGAACGCCCTTCGGTTTGTCACGGCCGTAAGCCGGCGGCCGGTCGTTTCAAGGCCGCTTGCGCGCCGCGGAGCGGCCTCTTCCCCCTCCCTTCGCAAGCCGGCCCCGCGTCCTTCGCAGGGTCTTGACCCTGCTTGTCCGCAAGGCCGCCTCGCTCGCTCAGGGGCTTCGGACCTGTGAAAGCGCCCGCCTTTCGCCGGCTTTTCTCGACCGTACCGAAGGGCGCTCCGGCAAGGGGCCAGCGCGAGCCTTTGGAGAAAACCGGAAAGGAAACCTGATATGGCCAAGCCCGCAACCAATCGCCAGTCGCCCCGCGTCGTCCAGCTCCGCAAGGGCGCCACAATCGAAATGGTCCGGCTCACTTGCCCGGATGCCACGCAGGCGATGCGGATCGCTGAGAGCTATGGAACCGCGGTCGTCGACAGCGACTGCATACGCGACCTGCATGAGCGACTGATCATCGAGACCGCTGATAGCCTGTCTGATGGGCTCGGCGAAAGGGCGATGCAGATCCATCTTCAGCGCATGGTCGGCGCCTTCGTCGGATCGGCCCATGGCGCCGGGCAGTTCTACTCCCGCGCCGTCACCGAGGCGCGTGACGCGACCGCGAAGGCGGCCAACGATGCCCGCGACGAGGATCTCGACGGTCCCGTCGGCTACGATAGCGCAGCTCAGCGCAAGCGCGAGTTCGCCGCTGACATGGGTGTGCAGGCTCACGCGCTCCGAATGGCAGCCGAGGCTGCAGTCGCCGCCTATAGCCAAGTCGTCGGCGAGGCTTGGAGGCCCTTCGACCGCCCGGTCGACAATCCCGGCCAGGCACTCGACCGCAAGGCGGCCGAAGCGCAGCTGGCGGCTCTCGGTTGAGCCGTTGATAGAGCGGGGCTTCGTCCCCGCCGACATCGCCACTTCGATGTAGGTGGTCGGCCCCCATTTTTGGGCGCCGGCCTCTTCCCGTGTCGTGGCGAAAGGGAAGAAGAAGGGAGTGAATAGACGGTTGGCCATCGCGACCCCGCCCGGCTTCGGTCCTGCCGGGGCCGGGAAATCTGCGCAAGGGCTTGAGCCCTCCTCCACTTCGTTCCGGCGCGTACCGCGTGCGTGTCCCCCTGATGCCCCGGCTTTCGGACCGCCGTACGGGGTCGCGATTGGCGCGACCTCAGGAACGGAGGTCAGAAAAATGAGCAGGAAACAAGAAGGCCAGCGCGTCGACATCTACACTCGGATCACGGAGAGGATCGTCGAGGATCTTGCCAAGGGCGTCCGCCCCTGGATGAAACCCTGGAACGCCGCGAACGCATACAATCGGATCACCCGCCCACTTCGCCACAACGGTCAGCCCTATACGGGAATGAACACCCTCCTCCTCTGGTCGGAGGGTGTGGCGCGCGGCTTTTCGTCACCAATGTGGATGACGTTCAAGCAGGCACTGGAACTAGGCGCGGCAGTCCGCAAGGGCGAAAGCGGTGCCACCGTCGTATTCGCCAGCCGCTTCACCAAATCGGAGGACGATGGTCGGGGCGGCGAAGTCGAGCGGGAAGTCCCGTTTTTGAAGGCCTACACGGTGTTCAACATCGAACAAATCGACGGGCTTCCCGATCATTATCACCACCGGGCGGCGCCATTCCTCGATCCTGTTGAGCGGATCGAGCATGCCGATCGCTTCTTCCGCAATACCGGCGTGGTGATCCGGCATGGTGGCGGTCAGGCCTACTTCTCGCCGGCCGGCGACCTTATCCAGATGCCGAACTTCGAGATGTTTCGGGATGCGGCGAGTTACTATGCCACGCTCAGCCATGAGAGTGTCCATTGGGCAGGCGCACCGGATCGGCTGAACAGGGATCTCAGGCGTTATCACAAGGATCGATCAGAACGCGCTCGCGAAGAGCTGATCGCCGAGCTTGGCAGTTGCTTCCTTTGCGCGGATCTGGGGATCGTCCCGGAACTCGAGCCTCGGCCGGATCACGCCTCCTACCTTCAATCCTGGCTGAAGGTCCTTTCCGATGACCGGCGCGCGATCTTCCAGGCGGCCGCTCATGCGCAACGCGCGGCCAACTATCTGCACGGACTTCAGCCGGTCGTCGATGAAGAGCGAGAGGCCGCGTAATTGTCTTCTAGCCAAGGTACCCGGTGGGGCGGGAGAGCCCCGCCTTGCTGTGGGCACCCTTGTCACAACAGCGTTCGACGTGGCCAGGGAGGATCGGGTCATCGGAATGGTCCAGCCATCACGTCGATGCGGTGCAGATCCGGTCAAAATAGAATGCCTGCACAGTCAGCGAGGCATGTTGCTCCTCAGAGGCGATCCGCGCGAGGCCGTTGGGCTTACCCCTATGGTCGGGGATGATGGCGAGTGGCGAAACTTGCTTGACCAGTGCAAGACGACCCTTATGGCGGAGATGGCGAGAAGCGGCTGGCCGACCGTATTGCAGTAGGAGAGGCGGCAAACCTCCGACGATGACGGCCCGCCATCTCTGAAATCCTACCGATTTGGTCATTCCGGCGCGGCCACCACGTCCTCGATGTGGCATGTCTGATCGGAGAGCGGCTACGCCTCGATCGTGCTGCCGCAACGCCCGTCCGCAACTTTTTCCCCTGCGAAACCAGGTTCGCATTCCTCGCGCAGCAAGAAAGCCGCTTCCGACCGTCCTCCATTGCATTGCGGCCCCAAGGGGTGCGGTCCCGTTCGTCCCCGATCCTTTCGACAGCCATCGAGGTCGCGGTGGTCGCGACCCGAACAAACGGGAAGGATTTCAGAAATGGCTATCATCGGCAACTTCACCACCAACGGCAACGCAATCGTCGGCTCCGTTCGCACCTTGACCGTCGCGATGAAGGCTCGCCTCAACCCGATCGAACGCACCTCCACCGAAGCACCCGACTTCCGCATCACGGCGGGCCAAGCCGAAGTCGGCGCAGCGTGGAAGGCTGTCTCCAACGACGGGGAGGAATACATCTCGGTCAAGCTCGACGATCCAAGCTTCCCGGCCCCGATCAACGCCGCCCTGTGGCGGGCCGAAGTCGACGGCGACTACGTCCTCGTCTGGAACCGCCCGAAGCGCGAGGCCTGACCGGGACCGCCCCGCCGCAAGGCGGGGCTCACCCGTCAGCTGAAAGCGTTATCGGGCATCGAGCCGGGTTCCGCTTTCGGGTGCCACACTCAAGGGGGAATATCTGCTCAGTCCGCCCGAGCGTGCGCTCGTCTTTCACAAACGTCAAGGAGACGACGATGACTAACGAACTCGACCGCACGATCCTCGAACTCAAGGCGAGCTGCGCAACGCCCATCCGGACGAACGCCGCGAGATTGAAGCCGAACTCGAACTGGCAAAGGCTGAACGGTAGGTTATCGTAGCCGAGATGGAAGGCAGGGCATCGGCCGAGCCTCCGTTCTAACGGAGGCTCGGCCGCATTCTCCTTTCGGTCCCCTGCCATCGACATCGGGGATGTTGCCGCCCGGCTTGGCGCCCGCAACCCGCGGCCGCCAGAATTTTTCCCGCCGCCACGCGGCTCCTCGCGCATCAAAATTCACACTGCGGCAGGTCCTCCGCATCGCGGCCGTTCCGGTGCATCGCTCCTTTCCGGTCAGTGCCCGATCCCCACAATGACGCGTATCGAACGGATAAACATCATGCGCCAACTCGCCCAGTTCCTTGTTGCCACTGGCCGCCGTCCTCGCGCCCTTGGCAAAGTGGTCAGCCACTTCTTCCGCAGAGGCAAGCTCGGTCTAAAACTCGCGATCAAGATCCCGTTCTTCATCGAGATCGATGCTTCGTTCGAGACCGATTAGAACCGGCGCGAATGACACGCCGGAGGCCGCCTCAGTAGCCCTTTCTCTGCCAGCTGGAACGCGGAAAACAATCATAGTCAGCTCCGCAAATATCGGAGCGCTATTTTTGGGAGATAGCCGCGAGCGCGCTTTTGCTTCAACAGCTCAAGGAACAGCAGAACCGCTTCCTCTTCTCGTTCGAAAACATTCTTTTTCTCCTGCCCATGTTTGCCGATCCGTCCCCAACGCCGGGTCAGGCAGACCTCTCCGAAGATAGTCTGCTCGATCTCCATGGCATAGTACCGCGCCATGTTCTTGGCTGGGTCCGTCCGTTCGACATAGAGCTGATAGCGTTGCGAAATCATGTCCGGCATGATCCTCACACAGAGCCGCCACGTCCAACGACATATGTGAATCCTACAGGTGCGACCGATTCATTTTCGTGAAGAATGGCGATCGGGCGAGGTGCCGACGGGGCACAGCTCTAGTCGCGCTGCGACCGGAGCCCCCAAGCGTTCTCCGCCCAGTCGGGTCACGATCCTCTCACAAATAGAAGCATGCTCGCTGTCAACTGCCCTGGAAAGATCCGCGTCGGGCACCATCCCATGATCGGGCGAGCCCTTGATCGATCATGACATCGCCCAGTGAATTGCCCGCGTGAGACACGGTCCGAAGTTTCCGTCCATATCTGTCCTCGTCACGGAGCCCGGCCGACATCGAGAATTTCCCCGCGCGAGGGCTGATGAAGACATTCGGCCTCGTCGTACCCAAAGGCGCAGGACGCGTATCCGAGGACCATGTGCGCAACCTGCTGGCGACGAATGCCGGGCTCGAACAGATTATCAGGCCCTTGCTCGATGCCTGGAGAGGCATGCGTGCCCGCGCTGCCGAGTTGAGCAAACAGCTTGTCGACTCGGCCCGCGCGAGTGAGCAATGCCGGCTGCTTGCGTCAATTCCGGGTGTCGGCGCGGTGACGGCTTCCTCCTTCGTGGCAGCGATCGAGGATCCGGAAAACTTCAGAAAGTCGCGCGTTCGGTTGGCGCCTGGATCGGCCTGACCACCAGGCGCTATCAATCTGGAGAAGTCGATTACGATGGTCATATATCCCGCCGGGGCGACAAACATTTACGCGGACTGCTGTATGACGCGGCAACCGTGATCCTCACGCGCACCAGATCCGACAGCGCGTTACGTGTATGGGGCGTGAAGCTCAAGGAGAAGATCGGGTTCAAGCGAGCAGCCGTTGCGGTCGCGCGAAAGCTGGCCGTGATCATGCATGCAATGCTCCGAACGGGCGAGCTCTTCGAGCGCTCTAACTCTGCTGAGGCCTAACATGCACACAAGATACCAGGGCAGTGCCCCTGTGATCTGACTATTCCATGCTTTGCGTCCACGCTTTGGACGCGACGATCGTCCCTGTCGGGACGCGGACAGGATTATTCCGCTTAGAAGAGTTGCACCTGCTGTCATTCTGGCAGCTGAGTGCGTCCGATACATTGGAAGATCCGTTCCAAGAAGAACCATCCTGCGGCGGGTCGTCTCGACCGCGTAAACGACTCTGTATCCGACAAACGACATCGTCGCATTTCAAAGGCAAGACATATTCACCGAATGAAAGCATAGAACAAAACAAGCTTGACGGAGGTGCGATTAAACGACTCTTCATTTTCCTGGATCAGCCTTGCTCAGTTGCATTGCGCGCCGGCTTGGATCATGCAGGCTTTGGCGTATCCCCGATCATGTGAAACCTGTTCGTGCCGACGCATGCCTTCATGTCGTCGCGCCGGAACCAGATGGCGCGGCCGCATCGCAGCGGCGCATTGCCGGCCGTGAAGACGATCTGTTCGTCGGCGCGCATGCGCAGAACTTCATGAGGTTGAATCAATGGTCGAGCAGCGAGCTGTTTCGATCGCGTTCGAGATGATCCCTTTGCCTGAAAACTGCGGCTCACCTGGTCGATCTCGACCGTTGTCATGCCGCAGCGTCGGGAGATGTAGTCGGCGGTCTCGGGATCGTTGATCGCGGCGAACGAAATCCAGCTGGCGCTCTCGAACCACTTGCTTGCCGCGTCGCGACCGCCATAGGTCTCGCGCATCTGGCCAATCGACTGATAGATCATCGTGAGCGTGATCCCGTATTTGCGACCGGCGTCGCGTGCGGTTTCTATGATCCGCATATAGCCGAGGCGCGCGACCTCATCGAGGAGAAACAAGGCGCGCCCCTTGATCTGTCCATCGCGATTGTAGATCGCGTTAAGAAGCGAGCCGATGATGACTCTCGCAAGACCCGAATGGGTCTCCAATGTCTTGAGGTCAATGTTGATGAAGATATCCGTATTTCCTGCCGCGATGTCGCTGGTCGAGAACTTCCTCCCGGACACGAGTGCTGCGTAGTTCGGATAGGAGAGCCAGTGTGTTTCCTTGACTGCATTGGCATATACGCCAGAGAAGGTTTCCGGCGTCATGTTGACGAAGGCTGCGACGTTTTCCTTCACGAAATCCGAGCCCGAATTGTCGTAGATGTCTTGCAGCCGCTTGCGTAATGTCGGCTCAGGCTCGGAGAGGTTCATGCGTACCTGCCGAAGTGTCTGGTCTTTTTCCTCCGTGTGACCGGACAGGCAGACATCGGCGATGAGTGCCGTCAGCAGCTGGAGCGCCGATGCGCGAAAGAAGTCATCACGGACACCACGCGCGCCGCCGCTGTCGCTCATGATCCATGAGGCGACCGAGGCAATATCCTCTTCCTTGGTTCCGCCGAAACGTCCGACCCAATCAAGGACGTTAAAGCCAGTGTCCGGCTTCCTCGGATCGAGAATGAACACGTCCCTTCCCGCTCCGCCCCGATGCCAGGAGACCATCGGTGCGACCTCGTTCGATGGATCCAGCACGATCAGCGTACCGCCCCATTTGAGTGCCGTCGGGATCGTCACGGACGTCGTCTTGAAACCGCCGGAACCGGCAAAGACGATCCCATGCGACGAGCCGAACGAGCCATCGAAGCACAGCAGCGACGACTTGCCACCGACGCCCCAGGTCTCGGCGCTATCGGCTCGAAACGATTGGCTCCCGACGCTGTCTTTGTCGACCCGATAGCGCTCTCCGATGACGATGCCACCGGCATCGGGAAACAACTTTGCCGCCTCTGTGAGCTTCATCCAACCCGCTTCGCCGTGGAGTGCTCGCTTGCCCTGAATACGTTTCGGCTCGGCCCTTGCGAATGCCGCATTGCCGATGAGCGCGACGCGGAGCGCGAAGCAGGCGCATAGTAGCGCCGCACTCGCTCCGATCGACGTTGCAAGATCGAGAAAGGCCAAGACCGTGTTGTCGGCCGGTACCGACTTCATGAAAGAGGAAAGGCGCATTGTTTCGCGGACTGCTGCGACCAGGATTGTCCCACTCGATCCCGCGACGACGCCCCAACCTGCCTGCTTGATGTTGATCGAGCCGGCACTCGCGAACAGCAACAGAACTCCGATCGCCGCACTGGCTACATAGGGCAAGGCGATCCCCGCCCGCCCCCATGCCAGCCGCGCGGCCTCGGTCTTACCGAAGCCGGAAAGCCACTGCTCGATCCCGGTCATTCCGATGACGACCGGGATCATCAACGCCGCTGGCACGATGACGAGCGCAATCCTATTGATCGTCATTGCCGAAGGCCTCCACGCCGAGTCCGGTGAGCCTGGATCGCTCGCCATCATCGCCCTTGATGCGGCGGGCGGCATCGATGAGCGCGCCCAGCAACAGCGCTCGCTTCTCGTAGCGCAGCCCTGCCTTGACGATCAGGCCACCGAGCTCAATCTTTTCGCGCGTGTCCTTCTTGCGGGCGTCGGATGTCATCGTCCTCGCCATGCGCTCAAGCCTCGCCAGCACCGCCCGCATTCGGGCCAGACGCGACTGCCGCGATCGACGTTGCGCCGCTGCTAACGCTTGCACCATTTTTCCCTCCGGTCGTAGTACCCTGCCCTCCGCGAAACCGTTTGGTCAGTTGCTCAAACGCAGCCTGAAGTTCCGCCTCGTCGATCTCGATTTCGCCCAGTCCTGCCCTGAGTGCAATCCGTCCGATGCGTTCCGCTTCCCTTGTCTCGGCGATCTTGAGCTGTTCCTGTAGCTTGGCGATTTCGTCGCGGATTTTCGAGGATGGCTTCTTCATTCCGATTGTCTCCCTGGCTGAGAAAGCGTGTCTTTCGAAGCCAGTTTTTCGGAACAGCGTGCGGAACGCACTACTGTGAATCCTACAATCGCCAACGGCGATGCTTTCGGAAATGATCCCGGCCGTTCCGAAGGAGCGGCTTCCAAGGGCGCAATTATACGTCGCTGGCGCGACGTGTTGCTGAGAGAGAATGTTGGGGTCGCCGCTCCCGACGATCCCTTTGATTTCGTTCGCAACCGGGAGAGAACTCCGCCGTGGCCGTCCCTCACTTCTCCGTCAGCGTCGTCGCACGTGGCTCCGGCCGCAGCGCCGTCCTGTCGGCGGCCTACCGGCATTGCGCCAAGATGGAGTTCGAGCGGGAAGCCCGGACGATCGACTACACGCGGAAACAGGGGCTCCTGCACGAGGAGTTCGTGGTCCCTGCCGACGCGCCGGAATGGGTGCGCAGCATGATTGCCGATCGCTCGGTCGCCAGCACCTCCAAGGCTTTCTGGAACAAGGTGGAGGGCTTCGAGAAGCGATCCGACGCGCAGCTCGCCAAGGACGTCACCATAGCCCTGCCGCTCGAGCTGACGGCCGAGCAGAACATCTCGCTCATGCGCGACTTTGTGGAGCGCCACATCACCGCGCAGGGCATGGTCGCGGACTGGGTCTACCACGACGCCCCCGGCAATCCTCACGTCCACCTCATGACCACATTGCGGCCGCTCACCGAAGACGGTTTCGGTTCGAAGAAGGTCGCGGTGCTCGGCCCGGATGGCAAGCCAATCCGAAATGACGCCGGCAAGATCGTCTACCAGCTGTGGGCCGGTAGCACTAAGGATTTCAATGCGTTTCGCGACGGCTGGTTTGCCTGCCAGAACAGACATCTGGCGCTTGCCGGCCTCGATATCCGCATCGATGGCCGTTCCTACGAAAAGCAGGGAATAGAGCTTGAGCCAACCATTCACCTCGGGGTCGGCACCAAGGCTATCGAGCGCAAGGCGGAGCAATCCGACCACAAGTCGCAGACCTCGACTCCTAAACTCGAACGCATCGAGCTCCAGGAGCAGCGCCGCTGGGAGAACGCCCGCCGCATCCAGCGCCGTCCTGAGATCGTGCTCGACCTGATCACGCGGGAGAAGAGCGTTTTCGACGAACGCGATGTTGCGAAGGTGTTATATCGCTATATCGACGATGTCGCTCTGTTCCAAAGTCTGATGGTCCGGATTCTGCAAAGTCCGGAAGCGCTCCGGCTCGAACGCGAGCGGATCAACTTTGCGACAGGTATTCGGACATCCGCGAAGTACACCACGCGCGAGATGATCCGGCTTGAAGCCGAGATGGCCAATCACGCGATCTGGCTGTCCGGCAGCACCTCCCATTGCGTCCGTGAGCCGGTGCTGCAGGCGACCTTTGCGCGCCATTCCCGTCTGTCGGATGAGCAGCGAACGGCGATCAAACATGTGGCTGGCGGCGAACGGATCGCCGCCGTCATCGGCCGCGCCGGCGCCGGCAAGACGACGATGATGAATGCGGCGCGCGAAGCCTGGGAAACTGCCGGCTATCGTGTCGTCGGTGGTGCGCTTGCCGGCAAAGCAGCCGAAGGTTTGGAGAAGGAAGCTGGCATCGTTTCCCGCACGCTGTCGTTGTGGGAGCTTCGCTGGAACCAGGGTCGCAACCAGCTCGACGATAAGACCGTCTTCGTACTCGACGAGGCCGGCATGGTGTCGTCGCAACAGATGGCGCTCATCGTCGAAGCAGTCACCAAGGCCGGTGCCAAACTCGTCCTTGTCGGCGATCCGGAACAGCTTCAACCGATAGAAGCGGGCGCTGCGTTCCGCGCCATTGCCGATCGCATCGGCTATGCCGAACTCGAAACAATCTATCGTCAGCGCCAGCAATGGATGCGCGACGCCTCGCTCGACCTAGCGCGCGGTAACGTCGGCAACGCAGTCGATGCCTATTGCGCACATGGGCAAGTGAGGGGATCGGACCTCAAGGCACAGGCGGTCGAAAGCCTGATCGCCGATTGGGATCGCGACCACGATCCTTCGAAGACCAGCCTGATCCTCGCCCACCTTCGTCGCGATGTCCGGATATTGAACGAGATGGCCCGCGCCAGGCTTGTCGAGCGTGGCGTCATTGCAGACGGATTCGCGTTCAAGACAGAAGAAGGATCCCGCATGTTCGCGACCGGCGACCAGATCGTGTTCCTCAAGAACGAGGGCAGCCTTGGCGTCAAGAACGGCATGCTCGCAAGGGTGCTTGAGGCTGCACCCGGCCGGATTGTCGTCGAGATCGGCGAACGGGAACATCGTCGCCAGGTCACGGTTGAGCAGCGCTTCTACAACAACCTCGATCATGGCTATGCGACGACGATTCACAAAGCCCAAGGCGCCACCGTCGACCAGGTGAAGGTGCTTGCTTCCCTCTCGTTGGACCGGCATCTCACCTATGTGGCCATGACCCGCCATCGCGAGGATCTCGCCGTCTACTACGGCAGTCGCTCCTTCGCGAAAACCGGAGGGCTCATCCCGATCCTGTCGCGCCGGAACGCCAAGGAGACGACCCTCGATTACGAGAAGGCGTCGTTCTACGGCCAAGCGCTGCGCTTCGCGGAAGCGCGGGGCCTTCATCTTGTCAATGTCGCCCGCACGATCGCACAGGATCGCCTCCAATGGGCCGTCCGGCAAAAACAGAAACTCGCCTACCTCGGCGCCCGTCTAGCCGCCATCGGTGCGGCGCTCGGACTGGTCCGCGGCAGCAACAAGCACTCCATATCGGACACAATCAAGGAGGCCAAGCCCATGGTATCAGGCATCACCACCTTTCCGAAATCGCTCGACCAGGCTGTCGAAGACAAGCTCGCCGCCGATCCCGGGCTTAAGAAGCAATGGGAGGACGTCTCGACCCGCTTCCAGCTCGTCTACGCGAAGCCGGAAGCTGCCTTCAAGGCGATCTATGTCGATACCATGTTGAAGGACCAGTCGGTCTCGCAGTCCACCCTGGCAAGGATTGCCGGCGAGCCAGAGAGCTTTGGCGCGCTCAAGGGCAAGACCGGTTTTCTCGCGAGCCGTGGCGACAAGCAGGACCGGGAAAAAGCGCTCGCCAATGTGCCCGCACTTGCCCGAAATCTTGAACGTTATCTTCGTGAGCGGGCCGAGGCCGAATTCAAACATAAGACGGAGGAGCGCGCGGTCCGGCTCAAGGTTTCGGTCGACATCCCGGCGTTCTCTCCAGCCGCCAAGCAAACGCTCGAACGCGTGCGCGATGCGATCGATCGCAACGATCTTCCGGCTGGCCTCGAATACGCGCTCGCCGACAAAATGGTGAAAGCAGAACTCGAAGGTTTTGCCAGGGCGGTTTCCGAACGTTTCGGGGAACGGACCTTCCTGCCATTGGCTGCGAAAGACACTGATGGCAAGACCTTCGAGACCGTCACAGCAGGAATGACGGCCGGCCAGAAGGCGGAGGTCCAGTCCGCGTGGAACTCCATGCGGACGGTCCAGCAGCTTGCGGCTCATGAACGAACGACGGAAGCGCTCAAGCAGGCCGAGACTGTGCGGCAGACGAAGAGCCAGGGGCTCTCCCTGAAATGACCGAGGCTGCAACCCGCCGGTCGATGACCACGCAGCAACGACGAGCCATTGTGGTTCTGTCGATGGCGGCGGTGGCCGCCATCCTGCTGGCGGTGACTGCCATCGCCGGCGGGTACCGCATCAATCTGACACCGAGCGAGCCGCTCGGCCTGTGGCGCATCATCCCCCTTCATCGACCGGCTGCAGTCGACGACCTCCTGTTCATCTGCCCGCCGGAAACGGCGGCGATGCGGGCAGCGAGGGTACGAGGCTATCTCCGTTCTGGTTCCTGCCCGGGCGGCGTCGCACCGTTGATCAAGACAGTGATCGCCGTTGCAGGACAGCATGTCCAAATCGGCGTCAGCGTGAGCGTGGATGGGCGGGGGGTTTCCTCTTCCAGTCTCGCAATACGAGATGGAAAAGGCCGGCCGTTGACGCCCGTTCCGAGCGGCATCGTACCGCCAGGATATGTCTTCCTGCATTCCGCGTTCCCCGGCTCCTATGACTCCCGATATTTTGGCCCGGTGCCGATCTCCGGCATTCTCGGGATGGCGCAGGAGGTGTTCACCTATGTGCCGTGATTACCTTCGGCCGGCGCTGCTGATATTCGCTTCGATCGCGATTGGCGTGGTGGGCTGGAGCGGCCATGTGTTGCTTCTACCCGTCGCGCTTGGGTTTCCAGTTCTTTGGTCGATCGCGCGAACGAGATCGGTGGCGGCACTTGTCTCCGCCGGATATTTCCTGGCCGCATCACGTGGTTTGCCGCAAGGCGTGGCCGCCTTTTACTCGTCGGATATCTGGCCGGGCCTTTTGCTCTGGCTAGGTGCGTCTATGAGTTTCGTTGCTGTGCATTCGGCCCTCTGGACGAAGAACAGCGGAGCTCGTCCGCGTCGCTATCTCCTCGCGGCCGTCATCATGTCCGTCCCGCCCTTCGGTATCACGGGTTGGGCGCATCCTGTCACGGCGGCGGGTGTTCTGTTCCCAGGATGGGGATGGTGGGGAGTTGGCTTTATGACAGCCGGCCTTGCGAGCCTCGTAACCCGCATTTGGCCAGCTGTCGCCATCGCCGTTGCGGGCCTTTGGCTGTGGTCCGCCGCGATCTGGACCGATACTAAGCTACCGGAAGGCTGGCGCGGCGTCGACCTCGAATTGGGCGCTTCGCTCGGCCGTGAGGCCGGTCTTCACCGCCACCGTGACATCATCGCAACGGTGCGGAATGCGGCCAGTGATGGCGCACGCTTTGTGGTGCTGCCGGAAACTGCGCTCGGTTTCTGGACACCGACCGTGGCGCGGCTTTGGACGAGCGCGTCCGGCGATACCGATGTGACGGTCATCGCCGGCGCCACGGTGCTCGATGCCACCGGCTATGACAATGTCCTCGTCTCGATCGACAGGAATGGCGGAAGCATCCTCTATCGCGAACGCATGCCGGTTCCCGGCTCGATGTGGCAGCCGGGGCGTTTCTTGTTCGGGGAGAGTGGCGGTGCCAGGGCGGATTTTTTTGCGAACCCGGTCGTCGCGATCGGTGCCAGCCGGGCAGCACCGGTGATCTGCTACGAGGAACTGATCGTTTGGCCCGTCCTCCAATCCATGCTGCACGATCCTGACTTTATCATTGCCGTTGGAAACGGCTGGTGGACCGAAGGGACGTCGATCGTCGCCATCCAGCGCGCCGCTGCCACGGCATGGGCAAAGCTCTTCGCAAAACCGCTTGTTATTGCCTTCAACACCTGAGCGCAGAGGAGAAACAATGCTCGACGCCGCCCTGATAAAAGAATGCGCAGACCCTTCCCTCAAGCCTGCGATCGTCGAGCAGTTCGTGATGGCAGCGGGCTCGGGTGATCCCCTCGCCATTACCGTCAAATCGGGCGGCCGATTGATCCTCGTTCCGAAAGCGGCATCGGCCGAGCAGGCGATGGCGATCGTACGGCAATATGCTGGTCAGGCAGTCGTTCGCGTTGGGCTGACCCAGTTCCCCGCTGGCGTGGGAGTGAAGGAACCGACGGATCTGAAACCCGAGCTTGTCGATGCTTGCCAAAACCTTCGTAAAGGCACGGCGATGTTTGCCAAGGTCCTTAGGATCGTTGCGAAATGGTATGGCAACCCCATGAGCAAAGACGTCTTTCCGCAGATTTTTGAGGATGCGGTTTACGCATGGAAGACCGGTGAGTTCGAGGGCGTGAGTGTCTTTCAGGCGGAGGACCCTGGTGGGTCTAGTCCAATCAACCATGCGGACACCGTGGATAAGGTCCCAGGTGGTCCCGAGCGTTCCGATGCCGACGCTGATCTGAGTCAGGTGCCCAACGGCGATCTTGGCACCGCAGGGATACGGATCGATCTATCTCGCATAGCCGGCGCAAAATGAAATCCGTAAATTGGAACTGCGGTGCAATTGAGCCTGGGCTAGCTCGCGCTGCGAATGTAAAAAATCGCCGCGGCCTCGGCGCTGAAAGTCGTCTCAGGGTAGGTGGTTTCAGTGATATTGATGCAAAGAACACTGCAGTCATCATACCCATGCATGCTTTCGCACCGATGGCCGTCCAAATAGGACATCTGGTCGGCTTGCGATAGTTCCGCCCAGAACCCATCGGTCGCGGCCAACAGCGTATCCGCCGTCAGATCGACGTTCGTGACTTCCGGCGCAATGAACCCCCTGGAACGGAAGCTGCGGATGAGACGGTGGCGTGCGGGAAGTTTGGCGAGTTCAGGCAACGGCACCTTTGCCAAGGCATTCGCAAGCGTATGGGGTTCTGTTTGCCACTGAATTTCGGACCTGTCCGCTACTTTGCCGAAAAGAGAGTCACCAGCATGCAGGACCAGAACGGATTGGCTCTCGGCGGCATGCAGAATGACATAACTGGCGGAGCCTCTTGGAAAGTCCCCTATCAGACCTTGTTGGATCATACGCAACCGCTCGACCAAGCCATCGGGTGTCACGCCCACCGTTGTTCCGGCAAACCAATCCACCACTGCTCGGATGATGGCGCAGGCGTATTCGCCATTGCTTTGGCCAGTGGTGGAACCATCAGCGACAATTCCAAGAAATCCCGGCCGGGTCGATGCCTGCATGATCGCGGTTGTCAGGGGTCTTCGTGCCCTGACGGCTACGCCATTGAGCGTCAATGTGTATCGGGTCCACCGTTTCCGCAGCGGCTGATAGCAATGAAGCGCTCCCGAACAATATCCACGCGGCCGGTTGGTCCTCTGATATTACCCTCAAGGAAATCGTCAAAGTCGGGTAGCGCGATCAAGGCGGTAAAGCGCTCCGTTATATAGGTGCGGACGTCCTCACGAGTGCCCGAAATTTCCTCCAGAAGCGCTTCTCGTCCGTCGACGACGAGCAGGATATCTTCAGCGTCACGACTGAATAGCAGGTCATCATTTCCGCGACCTGCAAATGCTTCGAGCTTCGTGGCGACGAACAGGCCGGCGTCAAAACCTGTATTTCCAGACCTTTCGCGAGCGGATACGTCGTCGCGGTTTTGATGCCTTGAGCATCCCAACGATTGCTGAAACCAAGCATAGCTTCGTCGTCCGGCATGAAATCGACGTTAAGCGGCCCAAGCCGCATACGGCAGATCACCGTTTCATCGGCGCCTCGAAAAAGCCCTTCATCCGAAGCAGCTCCAATAACTGAGCCCATTCAGCAAATCCTGCCAAATCGACGATAAGGTCAATATCGTCGGTGGCACGAACGTCTTTAAGCGTCACCGGGTCAGTGATGAAAAGCGCGGTCGTGCATCCGCCCACAAAGACAAGCCGACCGCGCAGGTCATCGCCAAGCGCGATTGCCACAGTTCTTAGCATTTCGAGGGCTGGCCGCGTACAGTGATCATTTGGCGAGAAGCCTCGATTTTAACCGGTCACTAGCCAGTTCTGTTTCTCGTTGGTTTCCCAATCTGATTGCATCGACAAGTGCGAGATATTCGTAAAGCCGTTCGTCTTTCAAAACGGCTTCTGGAACGCTTCTGAACAGCGGATCGATGGATTGTCCCATCTCCTGAGCGCTGGCATATGGCCAGACGTAATTGTAGCTACCGGCGCTCATCAACAGGCTTTCGAGCATCGGCGCTGCGAAAGCCGTTGGGATGCCTCGCTGCATCGCTCCAGGATGTGCAGGAAAGACGAACTTCAGCCCATTGGTAATGAAATTGACAAGATTTCTGCGACGCGGTCGTGGTTCGTTTGACTTACTGTCTTTCCGTGCAATTCCAGAGGAAATGCTCCGATTGATCGACTGACCGACTTCGGTCTTGCTAATGCCGAGCAGAGCTTCCAGATTTCGAACGGAATAAGGATCGCCGCCCAGCGATTCCGATCGCAATTGGTCGGTGCCTTTTTCCAACTCTTGGTCCTGCAGGCTGATGAGCTTGAGGAGTACGACGATATCTTGGCTTTTCATTTTAACTGTCCGCTGTCCTAGGACTGAGGACAGTAAGCCACACCCCGTGCCGGTTGTCAAAACGACTGAAAACTGAGAGTAAGCCCGTCAGCGAGATTTTGTCACAAGCTCGGCGGGGTCAACACCCAGCGCCTCGGCTATCTGACCAAGGACGGTAACACTGGCGGAAACATCGGCGCGCTCAATCGCACCGATATAGCGCGCGCTGAGGCTGGAACGGTCCGCCAGTTCTTCCTGCGTCAATTTCTTGCCATGACGTATCCGACGCAAGTTGATCGCCATGATCTCCTTGAGATCCATGACGTAAGCGAGACCTGAATAGGAATAATCGTTCCAGGAACGATAGTTCCGATTCCGTGCGCCATGTGATATTGCTCCCCTGAGTCGATCATCCACTCCCTCCGGATATAATGTGTATGGTCTGCAAGACAGGCCGTGCACTTATGGCCAAAACTCTATAACGCGGACGAAGGCGTTGTTTCGCCCGGTCAGGAAATGAAGTTGAGGAGAAGCGGATGAACGATCTAAGCTCATCCGATGCAAGCGGCGAGAGAAACGAAAGCGAACCTCGCTACAGTTCGATGCAAAAGCCGGAACTGGAGGCACTGGCCGTCTCTGCGATCCTGGAACACCGCCGCCTTCTTGCGGCCGACGAAGCCGTATATGAGGAATGGACCCGCGCCAGCGCCGATCCGTCGGTTTCCGCCGCCGTTCTAAAGAGCCTGCAGGATGAGTATGTCGCGCGTCAGAAAAAATCCGAGGCCCAACAGGAGGTGCTGTCGGAAATCATCGATGCGCTCGGCTACGTCCCTGAGGTTGCCTCCGACGTCGATGATTGACGCTATAGTAGGCCGTGGTCCTTGGCGATCGCAACGAGGTGGGGCACGGTCGCCGCTTCGAGCTTCTCTCGCGCCTTATCCAGATAGTGTTGCACTGTCCTTGGATTGATCCCCGTAAGGATCGCGGTTTCGGGTGCGGTTTTTCCTTTCGCCGCCCATTTTAGGCACATTGCCTCTCTTGGTGAAAGCAACCGCTTCGGCGGAACAATTGTGGTCGCAGCAAGCATTTTGAGGCGGTAATGGATCGCCAGAACGGCGCGGATCGCTTTCTGGCAATCTTGAAGTTTTGACATGTCAGCCGTCTGCGCAGAGGATGCAAACGTCAGCATCATCGTGGAGCCGAAACTTCCTTCGACGGGTATCGTCACTCCACTGCGAATGCCGTGACCGATCGCCTGATCCCGAAAGCGCCTGAGTTCGGAGGCCCCCCGAGCGGGCCAATCGTCGGCCGTCCACGAAAAGATTTCCATGCGAGTCTTCGCTTCCCACACGACCGGGTCGATCCGGGAATACTGGCTTTCGAGGTAAACGCCCTGCCATTCCTCCGGATAGGAATTGAATGTGCGGATTTCCAATCCTTCAGTCTGCAGATATGCAAAACGCTCGAAGCCACATGCATGCGCAAATGTCTTCAGAGCACTTTTGATCATACGTTCGTCGTGCGCGGCTTCTGTCATATCGATGAGAGAGCGAAGGTCACTGTCCACTGACTTTTCTCCTGTCTTCTAGCGCAACTGCGGCCTCCCACGCGTCTCGCCACACTGGCGCCGCGAGTTACAGGGTGCCACGTTCGGCCAAACCGGGCCGTTTGGGACATCGCGGACCATGCTGCGAATTCTCTGTTCCCATTCGTTTCCGACGAAAACGCAGTTGCCTTCGATGCGAAGCACATCCACGGTCGTTGCAGATCATAGGTCTACTCAGCTTTTCCGAGTATTCAAGTCCTCACGAGCTATAACTTGATAATTGCAGCAGAGATTTTAGGCGCACGTTTTTTTGCTGCGCGGAATAGCGCTCCAGCGCGCTGAAATAGCGGGAGTCTGATGTTCCTGAGCTGGTTACCGGCCACTGTAGGTAGACGGAAAAATAACATCCTGATCGACCAGGACGTTGAACTTGTAGCCCGGCCGGATGCGGATCGTCGGCTGAACGTTCAGGTTCTTCGAGATCGTCTCTTCTGCTACCCGGCCGAAAGACTCGGCAAAATTCCGTCGTGCTGCATCCGATGCTGTATCCTGTGTCGCGAGGGTCGAACTCTCGGGCATCGACATATCTATCCCTGTTCCGATCAATGCCACCAGAGCTGCCGAGCCGAAAGTCTTCCACAGGTGGCGGTCGACCTTGTCCCGTAATCCGCCATATCCTTCGGCATCCGTGCCGGCCATGCCGCCGATTTGCAGGGTAGACCCATTCGGAAAAATGAGATCCGTCCAGACGACAAGAACCCGTTCTTGGCCGAAGGACACCTTCGAATCGTAGCGACCGAAGAGCTTTGCGCCCTGCGGAATAAGGAGGCGATAGCCGGTCGCGCTGTCGTAGACATTCTGGCTGACCTGAGCGGTAATGCGCCCCGGCAGGTCGGATATGAGGCCGGTGATCAATGTCGCCGGGATGACCGAACCGCGCTTCAATTCATTGGGTGATATCTGTGGCACGACCTGGTTGGGCAGGTAGCCGAGATCCTTGATGTCCTGATTGAAGAAGTCCTCCTTGGATGTCTGCCCGTTCTGATCGACGTTCTGTCCCATCAGACCGGATTTCATGGCGACGGCATAAAGGTCGGATGCACTGTTTGCCGCGACATTTGTCTGCTGACGGCCGGTCTCGTTGGTGGAGTTTGCGGCATTCTCGACGTCGGAGACGTCTACCTTCAGCGGCGAATCGAGCGCCGTGGCACGGGCCTGAAGACGCGCCATCCGTTGGCGCTGGGCCTCGCGTATGTATTGTTCATCCTGCTCTCGCTTCAGGCGAGCCTTCCACTCCTCTTCGGATTCGAGCCCTTGCCGGCGGTCTTGACGCTCAACCGACTGGCGCTCGACGACCGGTTCCTGCTTTTCCTTTTTCTCGACCACGACGGGTGTCGGCTGAAACAATTCCTGCTTTTCAGGCTCACCGATAATGCCATCCGTGACACCTCGCTTAAGCTGGTCGCCGAAATTGGTCGCAGGGCTGTTGGAAGCACTCTCGATGTCGCTACGGTTGAAGGAAAGCCCGCGCAGGGACAGACCAATCATGACGACGGCGACGAACAGCACGATGACGATGATGGCGACGATGATCGGAAGGCGGTTGAGGCGCCGCATGCCCTGCTGATCGGCGGCTTGGCTCGACGTGCCAAGCTGGAGCGACTGGACCATGGTAATCTCCGTCAATTGCGCTGCATAATCGAAAGCGGACTGGCCGGCACAGCACCCGCCGCTGTCGGGGTGTATGCGCGACCCAGAGCGATGGAAGGCGTCGAGATCTGCGCCAGCACCTGTCCGTCGAAGCCGTCGATTGCATGGGCAAGCTCGACCGGCTTGACGTCTTTGACGACTTTGCCGTCCGTGACGACCGTGTAGCCCCACCCCTTCAGGGCCGCCTCGAGGGCGGATGCGAACTCCGATGTGTTCGTCTCCATTTTGATCGTGGTCGCAGCACCGGCCGAGCCGATCTGTTCAGCCAGACGACTTGCCATGTCACCGGCGATGGCGCTTGCAGCCGGTCCGGTGACGGCCACAGGCGTGGAACTGATGGTCAATGCGTCGTCCGCCGATTGGCAACCGGAGAGCAGCGCGACCGCGATCAAGAATGCGAATAACTTCCGCATGGTTCAGCCTCCCCGCCGGATGGTGATCTTCTGCTGCCGCCAGCCGACACCGGAAACTAGGATCGCCTTGTCGATCGCATAGTCGACGGTCATCATGTCGTTCTTCATCCGGTAATTGACGATTCGATTTTGACCGCCGGATACGACGAAGAGCACCGGCGCGTCCTGGCCGGAGATCGATCTCGGGAATTGGATGTAGGTCTTCACCCCGTCCGAATAGATCCGCTTCGGTTTCCACGAAGCACCGCCGCTGATTGAATAGGAAAAGTTCAGCTTGTCCGGCGCGGTGCCCGGGATGCCGCCCGTTTCGAGACGGGCGTTGATGTCGGCGAGCTTGGTCGACACGTCTTCCGGATATTCGAAACCAATGCGCGCCATGTACTGGCTCGGATGGGACTTGAGCTGGATATGATAGGTGCGCCGCGATGTCGTAACGACCATTGAAGTGAGAAGGCCCGGCTCGGATGGTTTGACTATGAGATGGATCGCCTGCCCGCCTGTGGCCCCCGAGGTGGCCGGCTCTACCTTCCAGCGCACGGTGTCACCGACGAGGACGTCGCGAACGATCTCGCCCCCCTGAAGTTCGATGTCGCAGACCTGGAGGGGAGAGCAGACGACCGACGGCTGGGTCTCGCCGAACAGGAAGATGACCTTTCCGTCCGGACCTGTCGTGACCAGTCCCGGCGTGCCGCGCCATTTCCTGGAAAGATTTGTTCCCTTCACCTCGTTGCTCGTCATGCTTTGCGCCTGTGCGCCCGCCGCAAGCAAGAGTTCAGCCATGCAGCCGGCGGCTGCGATCAATCCCGTTTTTTTCATTGAAAGAATCCCTGCCCTTAAAGCTGCGCCGTCCAGTCGAAATCCCGGACGTAGAGGCCGATCGGATTAAGGCGGATCGTCGCCTCATCCTGCGGCGCCGTGAGCGTCACCGTTGCGATGCCGCGAAAACGGCTTGTACCGATCTCCTTGCCCTTGCGATCCCGCTCGTATTCCGTCCAGTCGATCTGATAGGTCTGGTTCGAAAGCGCCACGATGTTGTTGACCTCGACGGCAACTGTCGAGGACTTCGCCTTCTCGAATGGAGAGTTGCCTCGAAACCAGCCGTTGACCTTCTCGGTCGACGGATCGGACGTGCGAAGAAGGGCGTAGGTGCGGTCGATATATTGCTTCTGCACCACTGCATCCGGAGTGATCGAGCGAAAGCTCGTGACGAAGTTGCCGAGGGTGGCGCGCAGCACGCGGACATCGGCGTACTCGATTTGCTCGGGGAAGCCTGCCGTGACGGCAGTTCCGAGCTTGTCGACCTCGACGATGTAGGGCACCAGCCTCACCTGCGTGCTCAGATACATCGCGTAGCTGAAGCCGATGACGGCGATGACCAAGCCGATGACACCAACAATACGCCATGCGGCGGCGGCCTTTACATAGGAGCCGTAGCGTTCGCTCCATTCCTGGCGGGCGGCAAGATACGGGTTTTCCGAGGCGCGATTTACGGCCATTTCTTTTCCCTTGTTTTGATTACGGTTTGTAGTTGCGTTCGGTAAGAGGTTTTGGTCCGCTGTCACCGCCACGCTGTTCATCGAGCTTCGCGTTGGCCAACCCGAGAATGGACCCTGCATAGGCGCCGGGAGAACCGATCGCTTTTTCCTTCGCGGCTGATCCCGCAGCCTTTGCGCCGGAAGTGAAGCTCGCGCCGATGCCGCTCAGAGCAGCGCCACCGACCGAAGAGCCACCAGCGCGTGCGGCTTGTGCCGCCGCAAACCCCGCGCCGGCAGCGCCGGCGGCGAGGAAGCCAGCACCCGCGGCGAAAGACGCCGCTTGCCCACCGTGTCGGATTGCCTCCATACCACCGGAGACAGATGCGCCCTGCACAACACCCTGCATGATGCTCGGGACGTACATCGCGATAATGAAAACGACTACGGCAATTCCAGCGATGGCGAGAGCGGTTTGAAACTGGTCGCCGATATCGGGCTGGTTGGCGAGGCCGATCAGCACTTCGGAGCCGATGCGGGAGATCATGACGAGCGCCATGAGCTTCATCCCGACGGAGAAAGCATAGATCAGGTAGCGGACTGCAAAGTCCTTGGTATAGGACGAACCGCCAAGGCCGAGCATGATCATGCCCGCCAGAAGCCCGATATACATTTCGACCATGACAGACACGAAAATCGCTGCAACCAGAGAAAATGCGATGACCGTCACGACCATCGCGAACGCCGCCGAGATCGCCAGCGCATTGTCCTCGAAGAGACCGAACCGGACCTTCTCCGACATTTTCGTTGCCACTGCGAGACCGGCGTTGAACACGTCAGCTGGTGACGCCGTCCCTCCCCCTGCGCCGATCTGGAAGAGGCTATCAACAACCGCCTTGGCGAAGGCGGGTCCTTGCGCGAGCACGAAGGCAAAGAAACCAACAAACATGATCCGCCGCACCAGTTCGGCGAACCAGCTATCCAACGAGGCGGACTGGATTGCCAGCCAGACGGCGGCGATTCCGATCTCGATCGTTGCGAGGATCCAGAACAAAGATCTCGCAGCGTCCATCACGGTGGTTTCCCACCCCTTCGCTGCAGTCGTGATCTGGCTCTGGAGCGACGTCAATACCGACCCTTCCTGCGCAAGGGCCGGCTGGGCCGCGACCGTGGTAAAGGCGGCAAAGAGCACCGCGCCCCGTAGTTGATGAAGTTTCGTCGTAGCGCTCATTCTCTCACCATTCGACTTTCATCTTTTCGCCGCCGGCTGTCGGGTGGTCGCTCGACGAGCCGAAGAACTTTGCCCTGCGTTATTGAGCTTCGTGCTTTTCGGTGATCAAGATCCAAATGCCGGCGCTTGAGGCGGCCAGTATCGTTGCGATCGCAATCAGAATTGCTTTCGTTCTCACCATTCCACCTTCATTTTCTCGCCGCCTGAGGTGGAGGGAGCCGTCGCACTGAAGAATTTTTCCCGCCTCGCCTGTGCCAGATCCTTGTCGGTCTGTTCCGTCTGAAGCCATGTTCCCAACATTGTCATCTGTTGAGAGACGAGGCCGCGAAGCTTCTGCATCTGGGCAACCTGCTGAGCGGCGATCTCGTGGCCGACCTGCAAAGCCTTCATCTGGCCGTCCGCCGTCTCGGACATCGACCGCAGCGAGGACATCGTATCTTCCTCACTGTCGAACTGGTCGGCCGTGAGGCTCGCCGCCTTCAGCGAACTGGCGATAGTGTCACGGTTGGTGTTCGACCAGGATTGGTAAGTCGTGGAGAAGGTCGCGTTGTCTGGCAAATTCGTCTTGAGATCGGCATAGCTCTGAAAGCGCTGCTGAAGAACGTCGTCAGAGTTGCTCATCGAAAAGGCGATACCCTGCCCCTGGTCGACAATACTGCGCAGTTGATTGAGGTCGCTTTCAATCTGCCCCCAGACATGATCAGGAAGCTGCGCTGTGTTCTGCAGCATGTTCTCGTAAATTTTCAGCTGGTTCTGGATCTGCTCTGCAAGCTGGCTGATCTGGGTCAGCTGATTGTCGACCTGAATGCCGGAGCTTTTCATGAGGTCCACGAGCTGCGCATTGTTGGCGAGCTGCGTCCATTCGGTCGCTGCGCCGGTCGCCGTGCCGGCTTGCACTGAGCATGCGGCTCCGATCGTGAGAGCGGCGGCCGCCAAGCAAGTGAGCCATCTATTTGAGTAGCGATGCGGCATCGTGAACACCTTTCGTTTCAAGCCAGTGGATCGGCCAGTCGTGGCCATGTTCGGATTTCAATGTGCGGATGCGCTTGAGGTCCTCTTTGCCCGACGCGCCGACAAAGCTCAGCGCGACTGGCCCAAGTGACATGTTGAAGAGCCGCCGGCCTTCCGGCGTGGCGACGTAGCATTCGCGCTTCGGAGTCGCGGTTGCGACGATTTCGATCTGCCGCTCGTTGAAGCCGATGCGCTCGTAGAATTCTCGCGTGCCAGACTCGCGAGCGGCGCCATTCGGAAGGCAAATCTTGGTTGGGCAGGATTCCTTCAGCACGTCGATGATCCCGGATCGTTCGGCATCGGAGATCGACTGGGTAGCGAGAACGACTGCGCAATTCGCCTTGCGCAACACCTTGAGCCACTCGCGAATCTTGTCGCGGAATACAGGGTGGCCGAGCATCAGCCAGGCCTCGTCGAGCACGATCAGACTTGGGGACCCATCCAGACGCTTCTCAATCCTGCGGAACAGGTAGGTCAGCACTGGCACGAGATTGCGTTCGCCCATATTCATCAGCTGCTCGATCTCGAAAGTCTGGAAGGCGCCGAGTGTGAGGCCGTCCTCTTCCGCATCGAGGAGCTGGCCCATCGGGCCATCGACTGTGTATTGATGCAATGCGTCCTTGATTTCGCGCAGTTGCACGCCGCTGACGAAATCCGAGAGCGAGCGACCGGATGCACTCGCCATCAGTCCGACCTGCCGAGAGATGGCGTTGCGATGATCGGGTGTGATTGTGACACCCTGCAGACCGACCAACATCTCGATCCATTCCGTCGCCCAAGCCCGGTCGGCGTCACTTTTGAGATCGGAGAGCGGGCAGAAGGCCAATGCTCTCCCCTCTTCCGCATTGTCGCCACCAATCTCATAGTGATTGCCGCCGGCTGCGAGCGTCAGGGGCAGAAGCGAACTGCCTTTGTCAAAGGCGAAGATTTGCGCATGTTCGTAGCGGCGAAACTGTGCGGCGATCAGGGCGAGCAACGTCGACTTGCCAGAACCGGTCGGCCCGAAGATCAGCGTGTGGCCGACATCATCAACGTGCAGGTTCAGACGGAATGCTGTCGAGCCGCTCGCAACCTGCATCAAGGGCGGGGAACTCGGTGCGTAAAAGGGGCATGGCGCAACCGGGTTCCCGGACCAGACCGAGTTCAGCGGGATCAAGTCGGCGAGATTGCTGGTGTTGATCAGCGGCTCACGGATGTTGCAATACCAGTTGCCAGGCAAGCTACCCAGATAGGCGTCGGTGGCGTTAAGTGTTTCGATCCGAGCGCCGAAACCTTCCGCCTGGATCAGCCGCCGGATCGCTTCGGCCTTCTCCTGGAGTGCTTCGCGATCGCTGTCGAATAGCACGACCACGGGTGTGTAATAGCCATAGGCAACCAGCTGCGACGAGGCCTGCGCGATGGCGTCCTCGGTCTCGGCCACCATAGTCATCGCGTCTTGGTCGACGGATCGACTTTGTGTCTGGAATATCTGGTCGAAGAACGGCCGAACTTTCTGCTGCCATTTCTTGCGTGTGCGTTCGAGCTTTTGCCGGGCCTCCTCGGCATCAAGGAAAATGAAGCGCGATGACCATCGATAGGTCAGCGGCATCAGGTCTAGGCTGTTCAGAATGCCCGGCCAACTTTCGGCTGGCAGACCGTCGATTGCGACGACGCCCAGGAAACGGTTTTCGACCTTTGGCGTCAGTCCGTGCTCAAGTTCCGCGGTTGCGATCCAGTCGAGATACATGGGAACGTCGGGAAGCCGGATTGGATGGCTTTCCCCGGTGGTGCAGAACCGCGCGAACTGCAGCAGCTCGTCGTATCGGGCAATTCGCTCCCCTCCCCTTTCGACCGTTTGACGGGTTTCCATTCGCCGGATCGAAAGTGTGTTGGCAAAATACTGCTCAAGCTCGCGCACCGCGTTCTTGAACACAAAGAGCACCGTGTCCGCGTAGGACTTCTTCCGGCTTTCCTCATCCGAATAGATGTATTTGCTGAGAGCAGTCTTCTTGGTCTCCAGCGGCCGGTAGGTGAGGATCAGCGCATGCTTGCTCTCAAAATGCCCCTGCTCGCGTGCGAAATGCGCCCGACGCTCGGCATCGACCGCGCGGGTCACCGGGTCGGGGAAATGGCAGCGGTCTTCTGAAGGATAGTCGACTGTCGGAATACGGATGGCCTCGACCTGGATCATCCAGCCGCTTCCGAGCCGCGACAGAACGGCATTGATCTGCCTCGACAGCTCGTTGCGCTCGAGGTCGGTCGCGCTGTCGCAGTCCGGGCCAGCGAAGTACCAGCCGGCCATCAGGCTTCCGTCCTTCAGGAGGAGGACACCATTGTCGACCAGGCCCGCATAAGGAACGAGATCGGCGAAGGACGGGCCGGTCACCCGGAACCGTTTGAGAGCTACCATGGCCGCCTCCTCAGTACCGTCGCCACGGCGAAGTGGTCGCCTTGTAATAGGGCTTGTAGGAAATGTGCCTGATATAGACTTGTCGCATGAGCGGGTCGGACTTCGCTATCATCCTGAGCAGCCCGACGATCACGAACCAGACAGCGACGCCGAAAAGCGCCGAATAGACCGTCAGTACGACGAAGATCAGGATCACCGCCGCAAGACCGGTGATCAGCACCAGCTCCCGGTCGGCTCCCATGAGCAGGTTCGGGCGGGAGAGAGCGCGATGGATGCGGTTACGCCGCAGGCCGGACAGGGACTCAGCCATGATCGCCCTCCCCCTCTTCGTTCGAACCCGTTGAGTTGAACTGCTCGTTCGTCAGCCCGATCGAAGCGCCGGTCGCACCGAAAAGGCCGACAATGTTGGTGGCGCCGAGCAGGATGCCGGCGACGAGGACGACGTAGACAAGGCGCCGCGCAAAATCGTTGAGCTCCCCACCAAAGATGAGCATGCCGCCGGCGATCGCCACGGCTGCAAGCGCGATCGCACCCGCAACAGGGCCGGTGATCGACTCCTGGATCTGCTGCAAAGGACCTTCCCACGGGAGGCCGCCGCCAGAACTGGCGAGCGCCGGCGCGACAGAGGCAAGAACGATAGGTGCCACCAGGAGCATGATGGCGATGAATGGCTTGTTACGCGACATGGCGCGCCTCCTGTTTTTCGCTGAACTGATCGGATTCGATCTCGTACCGTCCGTTGATGAACCGCTCGACTTGGATGATGTCGCGAACAAGTCGGGCGCGCTGCGTTCGCTCGATCGAGATGACTAGGTCGACGGCCTCTCCGATCACCTCGTGCATCGGCTGCTGACTTGCCTCCGCCGTGAGTTGTTCAAGACGGCGCAGCGCCGACATGGCAGTGTTTGAGTGAATCGTTGCCACACCGCCAGGGTGGCCAGTGTTCCAGGCCTTGAGCAGTGTCAGGGCTGCGCCGTCGCGGACTTCGCCAACGACGATCCGGTCGGGGCGCAAGCGCATAGTGCTCTTCAAGAGCCGCGCCATGTCAATCGTATCGCTGGTATGCAGAAGAACGGCGTTTTCGGCCGCGCACTGAATTTCCGCAGTGTCCTCGAGAATGACGAGACGGTCCTCGGGCGCGGATTTGACGATCTCGTCGATCACAGCGTTCGCAAGGGTCGTCTTGCCCGAACCGGTTCCCCCGGAAATGATGATGTTGAGCCTCGCAGAAATAGCGCTGCGGATTGTCGACGCCTGGTAATCGGTCATTGCGCCAGTACGCACGTAGTCTTCGAGCGGAATGAGGCGCGATGCCCGGCGTCGAATCGTGAAGGCAGGCTTGGCTACAACGGGGGGCAATAGTCCCTCGAAACGGTGGCCGCCGATCGGCAGCTCACCGGAGATGATCGGCTGTGCGGTATCCACTTCGGACTGAAGTGCGTGCGCGACGGTGCCGATGACCATTTCCGCCGCGGCCGAGGACATTTCCCCGGCGGGCGCAACGCCGTGACCGAGGCGTTCGATGAACAGCTTTCCGTCCGGATTGAGCATGATCTCGACGACGGTCGCGTCGTCCAGGGCAACGCAAAGCTGATCGCCGAGCGCCTCCTGAAGTTTGCGGACAAGCCGAGGGTGAGAGCGAAGCTGGTTCATGGATTTCTCCTTACGCTGCTTGGCCGAGAGGGGTGAGTTCAGAACGGTAGTTGGAAGGACGGAGCCTGAGGAACGTCTCCGCATTGGCGGGCAGCGTGCCCGCCACGGCCATCGTCACGCCGATCTTCCTTGGCTCGCCCAAACGCTGCAGCGGCCATCCGACGCGAGCAAGGATGCGCTCGAATCGGAGATCGGTCACCGTAACAATCTCGGTGTAGCCATTCGCGAAGCACCATTCGTTGATGCCGGCGAACATGGTCAGCGTGGCCTCATGGATGGAACCGTCGCCCCTCCCCTCCGCGAGAGCCGTGTCGACGCAGAAGCGAGAACTCTCGATCATCGCGGCATGACCTTTGAGTTGACCACCGGGGAGAAGCGACGGGAAAACGTCGGCCACCATCGTCGGACCAAGAGTAGGAAGGAGCCTCGCGCATCCCGCCAGTTGGCCGCTCTCTGCGATGGCGAGAACATAGGTCGGCTGAAGGGCGTCGAAACCATCCGCCTCGCACCCCGCCGTTACGTCTACTTCCCAACCCAGGCGATCGGCAAAGACCCGGGCACGAAGCTGGTAGTGGACATGAAGGAGGTGCGCCTCTGGGATCGTCCGAGGCGTTGATAGCGCGAGAACCTGCATGATTTTCTCCGTCGTTGTTAGACGGCTGGAAATCAGCACAGATTTTGACACGTCGGCAGTTGTATAATCCTACAAGGCGCACTGGCGTGAGTCGGCCAGGACAAGCGACAAAGAGCGATCAAGCACGGCGTTGTGCGCACACATAAAGGCGGGCGAATTGTAGGAGCCACAGTAAAACAGAGCAGGAACGCGGCAGGCCATTTCGCTTGCTAAATACATGAAAACGCAAGAAAAAGAATTTTCAAACTTCCAACAGGCCGATTTTGCGTTAACCCTTTGTTAACCTTAAATCTCTTGCGGCTATGCGAGAATCGGGAGATCTCCCGGGGAATAGTTTGCAAAATGAGCCATTCGCAGCCCAACCGATTTGATATCGAGATTGCCCAGCAAGGGGCAAAGATCTCAAATGCGTTGCATATGCTCCGCAGCCAGCAATATCCCCCCGATGCTCGCAAGGGATTGCGCAAATTTCAACTGGGGGAAGTCGCCGACTTCATCGGCGTCACCCAAAGCCATCTTCGACAAATTCATTCGGAGGGGAAGGGCCCCGAGATCGAATCGGTCAGTGGACGGCGCTATTATACGGCTGACCGGATGTTGGAGCTTCGCCGGCTTGTCGCAAAGTCAGGTTCGGCCCGCAGTTCGACCCTGAATGGGGTGCGCTTCATGCTTTGTTAACTTTTTGAAGTCCGAAGAGGCGCGCGAGCAGGTCGTTCTGATCGTTGACAGTCCAAGCGCCAGTGAAGCCGAAGCCCTTTCTCAGCCTAAGCATCGCCTCGAAACCCGCGATCGTTCGGCGCGCCGTATTGAAGGATTGGAAACCGCCGATTTTCGGCATGTTCCTCTTCACTCGAAAGTGGTCACTCTCGATGGCTTGCTGGAGATGCTTGGTAACATAGTGAACCGGGTCTGGATGCAGGAGCCCGTCATCGACGGCAGTCTTGATCGTTGAGGGGAAGGTGTTGGCGCCGTCGCTGCCGATCTTTGCCGGTGACAACAAGGGCTCGTCCTTCAGCATCTTGCGGAAGAAGCGCTTGGCGGCATCGAGATCACGCTTCGCGGTGAGCAGGAAGTCAATCGGGTTTCCGTGCTTATCGATGGCGCGGTACAGGTAACGCCACTTGCCGCGGATCTTGACGTAGGTCTCGTCAATCCGGACTGAGCCACAATGCGGTCGGCGGAACTGGCGCAGCCGCTTATCGATCATCGGTTCACAAGCCAGAACCCAGCGATTGATCGTGCTGTGGTCCACTTCAAAGCCGCGCTCCTGGAACATCTCCTCGAGATCTCGGTAGCTGAGCGGGTAGCGCAGGTCACCGCCTGCACGATCAGCCATGCCTCGAAATGCCGCCCTTTGAAATCATCTTTCGACTGGCGCTTCAGCTTCTCGGCAATGGCATTCAGAATCATTTGTACGCTCCAC
This sequence comes from Pararhizobium capsulatum DSM 1112, assembly GCF_030814475.1. Taxonomy (NCBI): domain Bacteria; kingdom Pseudomonadati; phylum Pseudomonadota; class Alphaproteobacteria; order Hyphomicrobiales; family Rhizobiaceae; genus Pararhizobium; species Pararhizobium capsulatum. The sequence goes on from NZ_JAUSVF010000003.1 coordinate 213,045, forward strand.
AACATTGGAGCGGGAACTTCCTCGCCGACGGTGAACAGCTCGTTAACCACGAAAATTTGCGACGGGCCCCCTCTGGCTGGTTGTGGCGCGCAGATGAAACTGCCTACTTATATTAGGTGCGACCCGTCACTGCCGGTCAGCTTCAGCAACGAAGGTGCAAAGCTGCCGTCCAACGCACTGAGTGGAGGTCTTTAAGGGCGAGGCGTTCGGAGCATAGGTGCGAACGCCGTTGTTTGCTTAGCATCATTCCAACGTCGCGAGGTGGAGTACGTTGCAGCACTCCACCCGCATGGTGCCCTTCTTACGAAATCGGAGACCTATTACATCATACCGCCCATGCCGCCCATGTCAGGCATGCCGCCGCCGGCCGAATCCTTCTTCGGCAGTTCGGCAATCATGGCTTCCGTGGTGATCAGCAGCGAAGCAACCGAAGCTGCGTTCTGCAGAGCCGTACGGACAACCTTGACAGGATCGACGATACCCATGGCGATCATGTCGCCGAATTCGCCGGTCTGGGCGTTGTAGCCGAAGTTGTCGGTGTTGCTTTCGAGGATCTTGCCAACGATGATCGAGCCTTCGTCGCCTGCGTTTTCCGCGATCTGGCGAACCAGCGACTGAAGTGCCTTGCGGATGATCGAGATACCGGCGGTCTGATCGTCGTTTGCGCCCTTGAGGTCGAGAACGATCGAGGCGCGGAGCAGAGCCGTACCACCACCAGGAACGATACCTTCCTGAACGGCAGCGCGCGTTGCGTTCAGCGCGTCGTCGATACGGTCCTTCTTTTCCTTGACTTCGGTTTCAGTCACACCACCGACGCGGATGACGGCAACGCCGCCCGAAAGCTTGGCCATGCGTTCCTGCAGCTTTTCCTTGTCGTAGTCGGAGGTTGTTTCTTCGATCTGAGCCTTGATCTGGGCCACGCGGCCGTCGATTTCCGCCTTCTTACCGGCACCATCGACGAGAATGGTATTCTCTTTCGTAATGGTCACCTTCTTGACGCGGCCGAGCATTTCGAGCGTGACGTTTTCCAGCTTGATGCCGATGTCTTCGGAGATGACCTGGCCACCGGTCAGGATCGCGATGTCTTCGAGCATGGCCTTGCGGCGATCGCCGAAGCCCGGAGCCTTGACGGCAGCGATCTTCAGGCCGCCACGCAGCTTGTTGACGACGAGGGTCGCAAGAGCTTCGCCTTCGACGTCTTCCGAGATGATGAGGAGCGGCTTGCCGGTCTGAACAACGGCTTCGAGAACCGGAAGCATTGCCTGCAGGTTGGAAAGCTTCTTCTCATGGAGAAGGATGTAAGCGTCTTCCAGTTCGGCAACCATCTTTTCAGGGTTGGTCACGAAGTAGGGCGACAGGTAGCCGCGGTCGAACTGCATGCCTTCGACGACTTCGAGTTCGGTTTCGGCGGTCTTGGCTTCTTCAACCGTGATGACGCCTTCATTGCCGACCTTCTGCATCGCTTCAGCGATGTACTGGCCGATTTCCTTTTCGCCGTTGGCGGAGATCGTGCCGACCTGAGCCACTTCTTCCGACGTGCTGATCTTCTTTGCCTTGGCCACCAAACCCTTGACCACCTCGGCCACAGCAAGATCGATACCGCGCTTCAGGTCCATCGGGTTCATGCCGGCTGCAACGGCCTTGCCGCCTTCGCGGACGATGGCCTGGGCGAGAACGGTTGCGGTCGTGGTGCCGTCGCCGGCGATGTCGTTGGTCTTCGAAGCAACTTCGCGGACCATCTGGGCGCCCATGTTCTCGAACTTGTCTTCCAGTTCGATTTCCTTGGCAACAGCCACACCGTCCTTGGTGATGCGCGGTGCGCCGTAGGACTTGTCGATGATGACGTTGCGGCCCTTAGGACCCAGCGTTATCTTGACGGCGTCAGCGAGGATATCGACGCCGCGCAGCATCTTTTCGCGCGCGGTACGGCCGAACTTAATTTCTTTGGCTGCCATGATAAAAACTCCCGGGCTGATGCCCAATTGGTTTTATGGAATGTGGAAGGTGATAACCGGCTCAGATCAGCCGATAACGCCCATGATGTCGGCTTCCTTCATGATCAGAAGGTCTTCGCCGTTGAGCTTGACTTCGGTGCCCGACCACTTGCCGAACAGGACACGGTCGCCGCCCTTGACGTCGAGCGCGATGAGCGTGCCCTTGTCGTCACGGGTGCCGGTGCCGACAGCGACGATTTCGCCTTCCTGCGGCTTTTCCTTGGCGGTATCAGGAATGATGATGCCGCCCTTGGTCTTTGCTTCAGCCTCAATACGGCGCACGACGACGCGATCGTGCAGCGGACGAAAATTGGTCCCAGTCATTTTTGGATTCCTTGATGGGATCACAGCCGAATGGCTTCTCCCGAAGCGCGATCTTAGCACTCTCCACCATTGAGTGCTAGCCATTCTTCTGCAATCGTGTATTATTATAAATCCTTGCGCCTAAAGAAATAAAATATTCTCGGCATGCTTTTTGGTGATTCTTAGCAAATCATCTGATTGTCAGAAATAATAATTACCGCAATTCAATTGCAAACCGTCGGGTTTTGACCGTTCTACAATTTAAAGTTCTTCTTCGTTCTCAGCGTTGTGTTATGCATGACTTTATGTTGCGGACAAATCTTTGCTCTCGATTGCTGAGGGTGAATTACCCATCCGCAAAAAAGGTACACCGACATGATCAGGTTTCGCCCAAAGACTGAGGCAGAATTGGCAAAAGAAGCGACGGCTACTGCCTCAGCGTCGAGCATCGTCAAACCGATAAAACCGCCCGCTACAAAGACGCCCGTAAGCGGGTGATGCCCGCCCCAACTGACGAACGGGCACCTGGCCAGTCGTTGGATGGCTCCCCAAGGGCGCTGTTCGAACCATCGTCCGCCAGATCGCGGTCACGGGCGAGCGCCTCGCGAAGTCCTTGTAGCTCATCGGAGATGGCATGGAATACTTCTTGCTGCCGAACCCCCTTGACTACAAACGTATCAACGAGAGCCTCAAGCCGGTGATATCATAATCGCCGCCGGCAATTCCGCCATCCCCGATGCGCTTGCTGCGGAGGTAGTTGGCGCTATTCGTGAAGTGGGAGACCGTGAAGAGTTCATCAAACGGCATAGGCGGAGAGCGACAACTTTCAGGACTTACTTACGGTCATCGAATGTCAGAGATCACGGCGCAAACGGAATGACAACTACCGCGAGATCGTCACGACTACTGAAAAGACGTCAATGGCACTTGCACCGGGCGACGTCTACGACCTGACGGCGATCTGGGCCAGCACCGCATTCATGACGCAGTCGGAACCCCGGCAATAGCCTCGGCCGCCTGTCTCGGTGAAATAGCCGGACGCTTTCTTGGCAGATATCTCCACGGCTTTCAATGGGGATACGGGGAGCTTGAAAACACAGGCTCCCCGCCCGCGACTATAGGACGAAGTCGCTGGCCTGGAAGGCGATGGCGTCGTCGAAATGGATACTGAAATCCGCCAACTTGTCACCGTTGGAGTCGCCGTAAACATATGTGTCAGATGCCTGCTTGTCGAAACGAAGCTCGCCGTGACCGCCGCTGAAGGCGGCAGACCCTTTGAAGATGAATGCCTGATCACGGCCCATCCTGTCGAAAAACTCGGTTTCAGGGCCCTGGTGGTCAACAGCGGCGAAGCGGCGAAAATTCGTCTCAAACAAGCCAGTTTGTCGGTCGAAGCGATCCTTTGCGACATCCGCATGCCTGATGGGGACGGACCAGCGTTCTTTGACTGGCTCCGCCAATCCCTTCCGACGCTGGCAGGACGCATCGGCTTCATCACCGGAGACACGTTGGGACCTGCCGCCGGCCGTTTCCTGGCGCGCTCCGAATGCCCCGTGATCGAAAAGCCATTCACACCGGAAGACATAAGGCGCGTCCTTGGCTCGTTAGTAAAACCCACCTTGCGTTCTGAAACAATCGAAACAAAGCTCGATTGAGGGCGAATTCTGCCGGAAACATTGCACTGTTAAAGTCACCTTTCGAAACAACTCTGGAGCTGATATTATGCAGGAAACCGAAATTGTGTTGCTTGAAGACAGCTTCGCTGAAGTCCGCGCGGCAGGAGAACAAGCTGCTGCACTATTTTACGCACGGCTTTTCGTTCACGATCCTTCTTTGAGGATCATGTTTACGAGCACCGATATGAAAGAGCAGGGCCGCAAGTCCCTGGTCATCAAATCCTTGCGTAGACTTGATTCCGTCGTTCCGGCACTGGAACAACTCGCGGTAAAGCATGTCGGTTACGGCGTCCGAGATGAACATTATACCGTGGTGGGAAAGGCCCTGATGGAAACCCTGTCCGTGTTCTTCGCCAAACGATTTACACTCGAATATCGCGCGGCATGAACATCGGCCTATGAAACGGTTGCCACCGTGATGATAGCAGCGGCAAATTCAAGCCGGGTAAGCGAGCTTCACCAACGTTGATACTGATGGAAAAGATTTGTTGTGTCAGCATCGCCCAGAATGCAGCCCGTTTTTTCCGGTTCGCTTGTCGCGCTTGGGGTACCTGCTTCCGCGCATGCGTACTCAAGGGTGAATGGATGGGTCCGTGAGATCTCCGCGCTGGAGAGGACGCTCACATTCTGAAGGACAACAGGTGAGCTATGAAATAGACCAGGACCGAAAAACTGGAAAGGCAAGTGCTGAAAACGTGCGCCGTTTGACAACGTTACAGGTACCGTTGCAGCGTGTCAGTACTTTCGAGGAATTGCGATTGCACACATTAAGAGCGTCCCTGATATTGCCTACTTTCACAAAGATCGCCCCGACCGTGAAACAACAGCCGGGGCTTTTTGTTTTCGCCAATGCAACAATTCGGAAAGCGCTGAGATCATTCCTACTGTCTCGTCGCACCCGCGGATAATGGAAGTCTTGGCTTCCATATTTTCAGCAGCTCCCAAGACAACAAATATTTTCGAGCGTACTGTATCTCCATTGTTTAATGGGAGATTGCAGGAATGGCCTTGCAGATATTTGGATTTAATAGCATTGGCACGGGTCTTCGTGCCGACCTGACCACAGCAGACAGCGTTTTTGTCGCCGTAGGTATTACGGTGGGATCGAACGACAATAGTTCAATTAGCGGAACGGGAAGCTATCACACAGCCAATATTCAGGGGACGGTTGTCGGAGGAAGCAACGGTATCCTTCTCGGCGATGATGGATCAGCGGACAGCAATCAGCATTTGATCGTAGGGGAAAACGGCTATATCGGGGCATTTGCCAATTGGGGCGCTACGCTCAGAGGCTTTGATTCCCTTGTAGAAAATGACGGCACGATCTTCAGTTCTTTTGTGGCCCTACTTATCGACGGCACAAACGCAGCCTCACAATCGACAGTAATCAACACCGGCCTCATCGATGGGGGACTTTATGGCATCTTTCATTCAGGCAGCGAAACTCTGAACGTCGAAAACAACGGTACGATCAAATCGGGCCACTTTGCCTATGTCAGCACAAACGCAAGCGCCATCGACCAGATCACGAACACCGGTAAGATGGATGGCACGCTTTTTCTTGGCGGCGGCAATGACGTTTTCGACTCTCGGCTTGGGACGCTGTCAGGCACGGTAAATGCGGATGCGGGCTCCGACAAGCTCTACGGTAGCGCACTTGCGGACACGTTCTACGGCGGCGACGATGGGGATACCATCTCCGGCTATGCCGGCAACGACAAGTTGTATGGCGACAATGGGAATGACGCCTTGGTGGGCGGTGCGGGTGCCGACGCACTCAGCGGCGGGGCTGGAACGGATCGCGCGTACTATTCAGGGGCGACAACCGGGGTTGTCGTCAGCCTGCTGACCCCGTCTCTCAATACGGGTGAGGCCAAAGGCGACACCTTCAGTTCGATCGAAAACCTGACCGGCTCCAAGTACAACGATAGCCTCTTCGGGAACGCAGGGGCAAACTCGATCAGCGGCGGCGCGGGAAACGATATCATCAAAGGCTATGCCGGCAAGGATGCACTCGCAGGCGGTTCGGGCAACGACACATTTGTGTTCGACACCGCGCTCAGCGCCGCCACCAATGTCGATACCATCAGCGACTACAATGTCGCTGCCGATACGATCAGGCTGGAAAACGCCATATTCACCAAACTGACGGCGACCGGCGTTCTCGACGCAACTGCCTTTGTCAAGAACACGACGGGTGTGGCTGCCGACGCATCCGACCGGATCGTCTATGAAACCGATACCGGCAAACTGCTTTACGACCGGGATGGAAACGGTGCATCCTATGCCGGCGTCCAGTTCGCGAAGCTGGCGGCGGGACTGGCAATTACCAGCACCGATTTCTTTATCATTTGAGGCGAATGCCCAAAATCGTAAACGTCGAGACTGCCCGGCGTTCGCTCTGCGACGGGGGGGATCACCCTGCGAACGCGGGGCCGACGAATAATCGGCTACATGGCCTGTGGCCGCACCTCATGTCCTAGAGCGACGAATAGCCGACCAAGGTGGTGAGCGCCGCAACGCGCGTCCACAACAATGATACACGTCGGCACCTTGTGGCAAACTCAATGAGGGTCTGCCGCCGCATCGTTCGGCGGACAATCACGGCGCGTTTGTCGTCAATCCCAACAACGCTGCAGCTATTCTTTCCTACATCGGTGCTCAGGATCGAAATCGTCATCGATCGGCTCCTCTTCCTTCAACGAAGGCACATCACATTAGATGCGTTCGGAGGGCGGACCATCATAGTCAACACTGGGGGCCGTCACGAAGAACGTGACGTGCAATGAATGCAGAGAACGCTTCCATCTGCTGAACGACAAGGTCCTTGGTCGGCGATGTCACGTTATCAGCAGCCTAACGGTTGATGGATAATTCGGCTGAGAGGAACTCGCCGCCTCTCAGTTACAAGAACCACCGCTTTCCACCGCAGATCATCGCCCATGCGATCTGGCTGTATTTCCGGTTCCCTTTGAGCCTGCGGCTGGTCGAGGAATAGCTGCTGGAGCGCGGCGTTGTCGTGTCTTACGAAACGATACGGCGATGGAGCCGCAAATTCGGGGCCGCTTACGTGAAGCCGCTGCGCAGAAAGAAGCCGCCGCGAAAAGATATCTGGCATTTGGACGAGGTCGTGATTTCCATGGGTGGCCGAAAACACCGGCTTTGGCGTGCCGTTGACCAGGACGGTTACGTCCTCGACGAGAAAGCAAGGCCTGACGCCGAACGCATCGCTAGCGACAAGCTGCGCTCGTAGGGAGGGGCAAAAACGGACGTGATGCCGCAGTCGAACATCGATCACGCAAGGGCCTAAACAATCATGCGGAGAATTCTCACGTGCCACTTCGAATAAGAGAACGGATGATGCAGGGATTTCGATCTGTCGGCGGCTTGCAACGTTTCATCTCGGTCTTCTCAGCAGTCCGCAATCTATTCGTCGCGCTGCAACGGAAACGCTTAGCCCTAGCCACCCACATTCATCGGATCCGCGCAATGGCGCAGTGGAAAGCCGTGACCGCCGCAGGTGCCGGAGTTGACAGATAAGCGCCTTGTCCGGGCGTCAAGGAAACAACGTGACATCGCCCCAAACTGGCGACCACTGGGTTTGGCGCGATCAGGTTGGCTGATCGCGTTCAAGCTGCTAAGTCGCATCTGATCTCAAGTACGAGGAAAGATTTAATGTTCGCCGATCTCGATCAGCTCCTGCTTGTGTTCACCGCATATATCATAGGAGCCGCAAGTCCTGGGCCAAGCAATATGCGGATCATGGGCGTCGCAATGGATCAGGGCCGTAAAGCAGCGTTGATAATCGCCGCCGGTGTGATCAGTGGCTCGTTCTTCTGGGGAACAATGGCGGCAACCGGCGTGTCCGCGATCCTGGCCCAATATGCGGAGGCTCTGGTTATCCTCAAAATATTCGGCGGGCTGTATCTCCTCTATCTGGCCTTCAAGGCCGGAAGCTCGGCGCTGACCTCCGATGACAAACTCAGTCTCCAACTGGAGGCGCGGCAAATAGTTACCGGGTTCGGGCTCTATCGTCGCGGACTACTCATGCATCTTATGAACCCGAAAGCTGTATTGGGTTGGATTGCCACGATGACGCTTGGCCTTGGACCGGACGCCACAACGGCGACCGTGGTCATTATCCTCGCAGGGTGCGCCGTCCTTAGCGTGACGATCTTCGGCGGTTACGCTTTGCTGTTCTCGACCGCGCCGATGATCCGTATCTACCGTCGCGCCCGTCGCTGGATCGCGGGCACCCTCGCAGGCGTGTATGGAGCGGGAGGCATGAAGCTTCTGCTTTCGCGCTCATAAACGAAGGAAATCTGATGACCCTATTTCAAGGCCTGTCGGCGTTCCCCATCACTCCCACTAACCAGGCTGGCGTTGTCGATACGTCGGCATTGGCGATCATCCTGAACCGTATCCGGGAAGCGGGCGCAGATTCCATCGGACTGCTCGGCAGCACGGGGGGATACGCCTTCTTGTCTCGTGATCAAAGACGTCGCGCCTTGGAAACCACGATGGCGACGGTCGGTGGCAAGATACCCGTCATCGTCGGGGTCGGTGCGCTTCGAACGGATGAGGCTGAGGCGTTGGCTAGGGATGCCAGAGAAGCGGGGGCCGACGGCCTACTCCTTGCTCCCGTGTCTTACACGCCTCTTACCGAGCAGGAGGTCTACGAGCACTACGCGGCAGTCACCGATGTGGGACAGCTTCCCCTATGCGTCTACAGCAACCCCAGCACAACGAGATTCACGTTCAGCGTTGAACTGATCGAACGGCTCGCCAAGGTTCGAAACATCGTAGCCATAAAAATGCCACTGCCTGCCGACGGGGACTACTCTTCCGAGATGGCCACTATCCGACGTCACACAGCGTCTACTTTTGCGACTGGCTATAGCGGGGATTGGGGTGCGGCTGACGCGCTGCTGGCAGGAGCCGACGCCTGGTACAGCGTTGTCGCAGGGCTGTTACCATCCGAGGCCCTGGCGCTCGCCAGAGCGGCTCGATCTGGAGACGCCGAGCTTGCAGCGCGCCTCAACAAAGCGTTCGAACCGCTGTGGTCGCTGTTCAAGGAGTTCGGAAGCTTCCGCGTTATGTTCGCAGTCGCGGATATTATCGGGATCGGAGCTTTCGAGCCGCCCCGTCCAGTTCTGGGGCTTCATCCGGAGGCACGCGCTCGGGTGGCGGAGGCAATCTATGGACTTCGTACCGCGACTCATCGGCTCACCATTAGGATGGTGCCATGACGGCTTTCGGCCGATACTGTTGAAAAACTAACCGTTGTCGGCATTGGGATGTCATGATTCAATCGTCGCATTGATTTGCGGGGGATTGAGTGATGATGGGATGCCAGACAGCTCCAGCGCAGCTCTTCTACGACTTCTGCCTTGATGATCACGTTCCTGCCGACCACATGCTGCGCGGGATCGACCGCCATCTCGAACTCGACAGCGTACGAGCGCACTTGAAGCCTTTCTACAGCGCCACGGGTCGCCCCTCGATTGATCCCGAGCTTATGATGCGAATGCTGATCATCGGCTATTCCATGGGCATTCGCTCGGAGCGACGGCTTTGCGAAGAGGTCCACCTCAATCTCGCCTATCGCTGGTTCTGCCGCCTCGGTCTGGACGGCAAGGTCCCTGATCACTCAAGCTTCTCGAAGAACCGCCATGGCCGGTTCCGGCAAAGCGACATCCTGCGGCATATGTTCGAAACGGTAGTGGAGCGCTGCCTCTCTCAAGGGTTGGTTGGTACGGAAGGATTTGCAGTCGATGCCAGCTTGATCGCGGCGGATGCAAACAAGCAGCGCTCGGTACCAGGATCGGAATGGGAAGCCAAAGAAGATGCGGGACGCTCGGTACAGGAATATCTGGCTGTTCTCGATGATGCTGCTTTCGGCGCTGCCTCGCCGGTCACGCCGAAGTTCATCTCCTCGTCTGATCCGGCCGCCCAATGGACCGGTGCCCACAAAGGCCACGCCTTCTTCGCCTATGCGACCAACTATCTGATCGATACAGACCACGGCGTCATTCTGGATGTGGAGGCGACACGGGCGATCCGCCAGGCGGAGGTCGGTGCATCCCGCACAATGCTCGGCAGGACCGAGAACCGCTTCGGCTTGCGGCCCGATTACCTCGCGGCCGACAGTGCCTACGGTTCTGCCGACAACCTCGCCTGGTTGGTCAACGAGAAGGAGATCGCGCCGCACATTCCGGTCTTCGACAAGTCGAAGCGGACGGATGGCACCTTCTCGCGTTCCGACTTCACCTGGGAAGCCGAGAAGGAGCAATACCTTTGCCCTGCCGGAAAGGAGCTGAAACAATTCCAACGCACTTACGACCCACCCAGATCGGGGATCACGGCCGAGGGAACCCGGCTTTATCGTGCCAGCAAGAAGGACTGTGATCAGTGTGAACTGAAGCCTCGATGCTGCCCGAACATGCCTATGCGCAAAGTACCGCGCGATCTCAACGAGGATGCACGCGATGTCGCCCGAGCGATTGCCAAGACACCGGAGTATGAGCAGTCACGGCATCGTCGAAAGAAGGTCGAAATGCTCTTCGCTCACCTCAAGCGCATACTACGGATGGCACGTTTAAGGCTTCGAGGGCCGTGTGGTGCGAGAGACGAATTCCTGCTTGCCGCAACCGCACAGAACCTGAGGAGGCTGGCCAAACTCAGGCCTCAGATGCCGCCATGCGGTGCCATCGCCGCTTGAGGGCGGCATCGACCGATACCCTGCGCTAAGGCGTGGGCAGATCGCAGCATAGTGCACCGCCCAAAAGACCGAAAAGGGCGTGTGAGCGGATAATCCGTCGAGTTTTTCAACGATATCCGCCCAAGTCAATCATACTGTCTGATTTAACAGGCGGCCTCTTCCAGAGGGTTCAAAAAAAGACTGAATGTCCCCAATGAAGGAGCATAGGCCGACTGCTCGAACTGCTAGCCGTCACACCGGGCCCGGATGTAATTATGCGCCAGCCAGAGCAATCAGCTAGGCGAGCAATGAGCGGGGGATGGCAGCTTTCAGTACTTTCTCTGTGACCATCGAACGAACGAAATGAAGGCGCATTCCTGACCGCCAACCACCTCTTGCCAAAGTCGCAAACAACTAGCCGTCGCAGCTTTGAAAACCTACAGCACGGATCTCTAACTCACATGGAAGCCTTCATTAGCGATAACGCCTCAACAGCAAGTTTCGGTGCAGTAATCCATACGACGCCGAGACCCACATGCAGCGCTCCGATTGTCATTAAGATGCTGCGGAACGGCTCCTTGCGCGTTTTGTGACGAAGTACTTGCTGTGCGGTAAGGGCTCCGAGGCTTCCACCGGCAATAGCCAGCCAAAGCAGCGTGCTCTCGCGAACGCGCCAAGCACCCTCTATCGCAGCTTGCTTGTCCCACCAATAGACGCAGTAGACCACGACGTTGACGAGGAGGTAAATTAGAAGGAGTGTGAACGTTGTCGAAAGGTGCATGGTCGGATTTTTGCACGCAGGCGTTAATCTCCGACTAACCTACAGTTCGATGATCGTCGCGTTGATCTATGCGGCGCCGGAACCGGCGCGTGAAGACTTCCAATCGCGCAAGCCTCCGCTTTCGATGAACCTGCCGAGCCAGCTTCCGCGACTCATCGGGGAACATTTACCGCACCGCCCGATTTTCCGATAATCCTGGAGGTAAGTCTAGTCATGCGCGTTCACCACATTGCGGTTCCGTTGATACTGGCCCTGATTTTTCCGTCAGATGGTTTCCCGCGCGATTTCTTTACCGACCTATCAGGAAAATGGTCAGGAACGGGCCAAGCATATCTGAGAAGGCTGGGAGATGTTACGGCGGGGTGCTCGCTCTCGGTCAACGGCTCCCCTAGAAATGCCGCAATGAATGGAACCTGCAGGTTCCTTCTGTTTCGCCAATCGCTCGGGCTGACGTTGGCGAAGGCTGCCAATAACCGGGTGACGGGAACGTATACTGGCGCCAAGACCGGACCTGCCCAACTCAGCGGAACGGTCCGCGGTGATATAGTCCTCAATGTCAACTGGGGAGCGCCGGTCAACGGGGATCGCATTGCGCAGATGGTGATAAGGCGAACGGGCGAAAACAGCTTCGAGCAGACGGTGATCGACAAGGTCGACGGCAAGACCAGGACAACGTCGCGATTTTCGTTCGAGCGGAAGTAGCCTCAGGCCCTACCTCAGTGAAAGCCGGATGCTTTTTGGCAGATATCTCTACGACCGCTCCAAGACCGACCCAAGAGGCTGGAAGCTCCACCTGCTTGACTCTCCAACCTCGTTCATCGCCAGATTGCGATCGTTGCACTCAAAAACCCGCAATTCGACAGGGCGCGATAAAATGTTTTCTGAGCAACCATGAATCACCTCAAACCGCAGCGCGACCCCAACCGCTGCGGTTTTTTCTGCGCGGTCGCGGCTGCCTGTTCGGTTCTTAACTGCACCCGCCTTCGATGAATTCGACGCTGCACGGTGCTCATGCGCAGGTCGGTAGCGCCACTCGATGCCCATCTCCGACACCTTCGCCGCCCGGCAAGATCCTTTTGCTTTCAATTCAGAAGGGCGCGGTCTGTCTAGTCGGGTCTTTGCGTTCGGCGGTTTGGAACTCTGGGGCGTAAGGCGATTTTTGGAACATAGTTGGCCCGCAGGAGTAACCGCCCCTTCTCGCCGTCATACCACGACGCGTTCTGGGCTCTAGTCTCCCGTTTGGCTCTCGACATCTCGCACGCCCGGCCGAAATGCAACTGACGCGCTCTCAAAGCGCGGCATAAGGCACAACCGGCATCAATGCGTCCGCATTCACCACCGCCAACGATGCCGTAGTTCCTCATTGAACCACACTTCAACATCATGATCTGCGCCACCCGCGGAGTGGAAGTCGAGGTTATGGCCGTATCCGTGCTGTCGAAGCCAGTCTTTGAACGATCTAAAGCTCGGATGATCCATTTCTCTATCTGTCAGTGTTCGAAACCATGTCGTGCTGAGAGAGCGGATGGCTTTCTCGGCCTCATATTTTTCCATGGTTGTACCCGCAGGAGAATCGAAGTCGGCCGGAACGTTCGTTTTGCGGTCGTCGACAACACCACTTAAAATACCCACTGGTCACCCCGATATTGGACAAACAATCGCTTCACCAAACCCTAAGGCGCAAGGCTAGGAGTCTATTTTTTGGTCGCGCAGGCCGCCTACCGCACGAACATTAGCAGCGGCAAGCTGCATGCCGCAAAAGTCAGCCCCGCAGCCGCACCGACGCGGAGCCCATTCACCAGTCGAGTGCGACGGCCGTTCCAATCGTATGCCATATGATTCCCCATATCTGCCGCAACCATTCTGGCACTAGGGAGGCTATTTCCAACTCCCAGAATTTAGGGGTCAACCTGCCCAGAAAAGTTGCCAACGGCGCGATAATCCCGGATTGAAGCGTGCGTCGGTCAATTACCTCGCTAAACGATAAAAAAATCGCCAGCCGACAATGACGTTCCAACAGTCATCATCGCGAACTTCACTGCCGCATGGATGAAACGGATTGTGGATCTTGGCTTACGAGACGTCCCCTCTCGAATTTGAGAACATCAGAATATCGGCAGATTATTTAGTGATAGATTTTATAGATTATATCTCGCGGCTACGGAGAAATATTCTTCCGTCTCATGCATTCAGCCTGGGCAAGCAATGCTCAAGCGCGCGTGTACACGGACATCAAGCGAAAAAGAGAGGTATGGAACCCATAATGGACATATCAAGCCAACCGGGGACCGACACGATCCAGCGTAGTCAAACCATCTCCCCCCACTCCATGCCATTAGCATTGCGTCGTAGCGGGGCCCTCTGACAAGGATTTTCACATCCTGTGCATTTAATAATATATAATTTCTATAGACTAATCCATGTTTCTGCCAAGCTGGGACGTCATCAACAAGGAGCGTCCCCATGGGAGTGATCGACCAGCAGGCCATAGACTACACGGTGCATCCGCGCGTGAATTCCAGCGATCCTGTTCCTCCTCGCCCCCGACCGCAGACGCCGGCGCATGTTATCACCAGCGACGACGAGGCAATCGCTATCGCCCAGCGCCTCGCTGGTGAGTTCGCCGTTGGTGCTGCCCTGCGTGATCGTGAAGGCCTGTTGCCGCTGGCGGAGGTCGATGCTTATTCCCAGAGCGGGCTCTGGGGCATCAACATTCCCAAAGCCTATGGCGGACCGGGAGTATCCTACAAGACGCTGGCTCGGGTGATCGCCATCCTCGCGGCGGCGGACCCTTCGATTGCCCAGATCACCCAGAACCATCTGGCCATCAATGGTCATATCGATCTCGATGGCACCGAAGAACAGAAGAAGGAATTTTTTGGCTGGGTTCTTTCCGGCCTGCGCTTCGGCAATGCCTTCTCAGAATTGAACAGCAAGACGGTGGCCGCTTTCGAGACCCGCGTCACCTATGACGTTGACCATGTCATCGTGAACGGCGAGAAGTTCTACACGACGGGCGCCCTGCTCTCGCATATCATTCCGATCGTCGCCGTCGATGAGGATGGCAAAGGCTTCCTCGTCTTTACCGATCGCGACGCGCCGGGCATTACCGTCACCAACAACTGGTCCAGCTTCGGCCAACGCACGACGGCTTCGGGTTCGGTGAAGATCGAAAACGTAAGGGTTCCGAAGAGCCGGCTTCTTCCCGTCGCCGCCTTCGATCGGCCGACGGTCGCTGGACCTGTTTCGCAGATCATCCAGGCGGCTGTCGACGCCGGGATCGCGCGCGGTGCAATCGAGGACACGATCGCCTTTATCAAGACGCAGAGCCGCCCCTGGATCGACAGCGGCAAGGAAACGGCCGGCGAAGACCCCTTCACGATCGCTGCGATCGGCGACCTGAAGATCAGGCTGCATGCGGCTGAAGCATTGCTCGGGATTGCGGCCGAAGCGATCGATCGTGGTGTCGAAAATCCGACGGAAGAGGTGATCGCAGATGCCACGATCAAGACCGCCGAAGCCAAGGTGCTGACAACCGAGATTGCCATCCTCGCGACAAACAAGCTGTTCGAACTCGCAGGCACAAGATCGACCCTCGCCAAGCACAATCTCGACCGGCATTGGCGCAATGCCCGGGCGCACACGCTGCATGATCCGGTGCGCTGGAAGTTCTTCCATGTCGGAAACTTCTACCTGAACGACATCGATCCTCCCCGTCATCCCTGGAGCTGATGGATATGGGGCGCCGTTCTCCTCGGTTCGGCGCCCCACAATCATGCCGATTTGAGAGGAGCAACGATGCCGGCGCCACGCCGTTTTTTCGTTTCCAACGCCGCACCGCCGCCGCAAAGTGCCCGTTATGCCCATGCTGTTGAATTTGGCGGCCTGCTGCATGTGACGGGGCAACTGCCGGTGGACCCGGATGCGACTGAAGCACCGCTTCCTGAATCAATCGAAGCGCAAACCGAACTGGTCTTCAAAAACCTGCACCGCATCGTTGATGCTGCAACCTATCATCTTGAGAACACGGTCTTTGCTCGCATCTACCTGTCGGATTTCGAAAGGGACTATGCCGGTTTCAACACGGTTTATCATCAGCACTTCAAGAACGAGCAGTCCCTTCCGGGCCGCACGACTGTTGGTGTTGCGAAACTGGGCCGCGGCGCGCTGGTGGAGATAGATCTTGTCGTCGCGAAGGCCGGGGACGATTAGGCGAGAAGAACGGATCGTAGAGCGGGCGAGCATTGAAGTGCTTTACGTGGCACTCGAAAGCTCTCGTCGCGCGTTGGCCAGAAGGTCGATGCGCGGCGCCGTCACCCTGTACCGGGCAATGAGCCGATGCTCTTCCTGCGAACTGAGGCGAAAGCGGCGGGCAAATTCGTGGACATTTTGCATGTCGCCAGGTTCGCTTTCGGTTGACGCCTGTTTGGCAGGTCCCATTTTTGCATCCTCCGTTCGGGAAAGCTGGCCGTGTCGGTCGACGGCGGCCAGTCCCGGTGAATTTATTCCGCAGCCGCGGCAGTCTCTCCGGTGCCGGGCGTCGCGACAGGCACGCCGATCGACCAGTTGATTGGCGGTGCCGTGCCGTTGATGTGCCAGTCGCCGATGATCCGTTCCTTGTTGATCACCGGATTGTGCGACGAGATGGTCCGGGCATTGCGCCAGTGACGATCAAGCGCATGGGTCTCGCGGGCAGCGGAGGCGCTGAGCGCGTTGAACAGCAGGCTGCCGGCGCGCTGGGTGAATTCCGTGACGATGATCTGTGCCGAATAGACCTCGACATGGGCGGCATCGTTTGCCGCCTTAACGGCATCCGGCCCGGCGACCTTGGCGTCAAAAACGCGTTGGATGGCGGCAGCGGCACGAATAGTGCTTGCTTCCGTCGCATAGGCGAGCCCCGCAAGTTGGCCGACGACCTGCTGGATCTGCGGGTCTTGCCGGTCGGAAGGACCGCTGCCGGTGCTGTAGACGCGCGTGCGGTTGCGTATCTGTTCAGCCGTGTCGCGCACAATGGCGCGGCCGATGCCGGCAAGGCTTGCAAGCAGAACAAGCTGGTAAAGCGCATGTTGATAGGGAACGCGGTCGTCAAAGAGAAGAACGTTCTGCGGCTCGACAACAACCGACTGGAACACCGCCGCCCCACTGCCCGTCGTGCGCTGGCCGAAGCCGTCCCAGTCGTCGCTGACAGTCACGCCGTCTGAGTCTTTTCGCACCAGCGCGACTACATCAACGCCATCCTCACGGCGCGCGAGCACGTCGATCCAGTCGGCGAAGATGCTGCCGGTCGTGTAGAACTTGCGGCCGTCGAGGCGCAGCGTATCGCCGTCCTTCTTGACGCTTGTCGCCGTCTGCCAGAGACCCACGGTGCCGATCTCGGTCCAGGCATTGCCGGCGATCTCGCCTTCGGCAAACCGCTTCAGCCAGATGTCGCGATCCAGGCTCGGTTCGGCAAACAGCCGGTCTTCGGAAAAGACGACATGGCCGCGCAGAGCCTGGGGGATGTTGGGATCGGCTTCGGCAAGCGCAATCAGCAAAGCCGCCAGATCGACGATCGAGCCGCCGTCGCCACCCTGCTCGCGCGGAACGCGGACAGCGGGAAAGCCTGCTTCCTTCAGCCACTTTATCTGCTCATGCGGCAGGATGCGGTTGCGCTCACGATCAACCGTCCCCTCCGCGATGCGACGAAAGACCGGTCCGTATTTTTCCAGAAGATCCGGCCGAAGAGCCTCGATATTTTCCCTGTAGACGAAGGTCATGACGGTTTCCTGTTCATCAAAAATCAGTGCGGAACGGCGGACTTCGCGCCGCCCAGATAAAAATCATGCACATCGTCGCGGGCGCGCAGTTCCTCGGCCGTACCGGAAAGAGCGACCCGGCCTGTTTCGAGGATGTAGGCATAGTCGGCATATTTCAGCGCCAGGTTGGCGTTTTGCTCAGCAAGCAGGAAACTCACGCCGGATTCTTTGTTCAAGGCCCGGACGATCTCGAAGATTTCCTGCACGATGATCGGCGCAAGCCCCATCGAGGGTTCATCGAGCAGCACGAGCTTGGGCTTCGTCATCAAGGCGCGCCCGATCGCCACCATCTGCTGCTCGCCGCCGGAAGTGAGGCCGGCCTTGGTCCTGCGCTTCTGCTGCAGGCGGGGAAACCAGGTGTAGATCTGCTCTAGGCTATCGTTCAGAGCCTTGCGCGACGGCCTGCCGACGAATCCGCCGGAGATGATATTTTCCTCCACGGTCAGTTGCGGAAAGACGTGCCGCCCTTCCAGCACCTGCACGATGCCACGGGCAACGAGCTTGGACGCAGAGAGATCACTGATCGGCTCTTCACGCCACCGGATATCGCCCTTGCTGACGCGCCCGCGCGCCGGGCCGAGCAGGTTGGAGATCGCCTTCAGCGTCGTGGTCTTTCCCGCGCCGTTGGCGCCGAGGAGGGCAACGATGCTGCCCTCCTCTATTCTGAGCGACACGTCTCTGACGGCCAGGATCGCTTGCCCATAGAGTGCTTCCACATTGCGGACCTCGAGGAATCCGGCTGTCGTCTGGTCAGTCATGGTCGGCTATCCCTGCCTGTCGGTTCAGTTGCTGGCTGCTTCGCGCGGCGTAATGCCCTTTTCGGCAGCGTAAGCCGCGGCTTTCTCCTTGATCACATCAGCAAAGAGCGTGGAATCCGCCTTGATCCAGTCGGTCTTGGTGTCCCAGCTCTCGCCGTTCCACTGGATGATCTTGGCCGCGATGGTCTCGCCCTTATGGTTGTCGATGGAGGTCTTCAGCGGGCTGATCAGGCCCTCGGCACCCAGTTCCTTGATGCGGTTCTGGCCGATATTGAGGTTTTCAAGCGCCCACTGGCCCTCTTCGGCGTTGAGCGGCTTGTTGCCAAACTTCTTCTGCCCGGTGCGCAGAGCTTCGACGAAGGTGATGGCTTCGATCACGCCGTAATTGTAGTAGACCGTGCCGAACTTGCTGTTGTCCTTGAGGTCAGACTTGCCCTTGTCGAGGACGTTTTCCTTCAACGTCTTCAGGATACCGTAGTCCGTGCCCGGAGGGAAAACCGAGACCGCGAGGTAGCCCTTGGCGGCAGCGCCTGCCGGGCGGGCATCGTCTTCCGAGCCGCTCCAAATATCCCCGATGATGTGGTCAACCGGGAAGCCGACGCGGGCGGCGGTCTTGATCGCGACCGGCGTCATGACGCCCCAGCCGCGCAGGAACACCCAGTCAGCACCGGCACGGCGGATCTGCTGCCACTGCGCCTGCTGCTGTTCACCCGGATGTGGAACGGGGATTTGGATATCCTCGAAGCCGTATTTCTTGGCGAGAATGCCGAGCGGTTCGATCGTATCGCGGCCATAGCCCGAGTCATGATAGAGCGTCGCGATCTTCACGCCCTTCAGCTTGTCGTAGCCGCCGGCCTGCTGGGCGATGTAATCGACGATGATCTGGGCTTCGCTCCAGTAATCGAAGATCAGCGGATACTGGTAGGGGAACACGCGACCGTCGGTCGCTATGTTCTGGCCGCCGCCGGGGCTGACGATCGAGACCTTGTCGATGCGCGCCTTGTCGGTGAGCGCCACGTCGAGACCGCTCGAATGCGGATAGATCGCAGCCGTCAGCGCGCCGTTATAGCCATCCTTGTAGCGCTCGTAGCACTCGATGCCGCGCTCGATCGTATAGGCGGTTTCGCATTCCTGAATCAGGATCTTAACGCCGTTGACGCCGCCTTCGACCTCGTTCACGTAACGCAGATAGTCGATATTGCCGGCGCCGAACGGGATGAAGGACGGCGCGTAGGGTCCGGTGCGGTAGGTGAAGAGCGGATAGAGCTGCTGCCCGGCGCCGTCCTCGGCCTGCGCCGGCACGATCAGGCTTGCAGCCGCCACGATGGCGCCCGCCGCAAGCGCGATGGATTTTGAGAGTATCGACATGGTGTCCCCTTTGTCGGTTAAAGAATGGGTGTCGCTTGAAGGATGGCGCCGAAAGTTTTGAAACGAGCGGAAGATCCGGCGCCATGCCCGATCCGCACGCGGAACTGGGTGGCTAGCTTCTGAAACGCGTCTGAAGCGCCTCCACGCCGCGCCGGATCCAGGCGGAAAGCCCGTCCGGTTCCTTGATCAGGATGAAGATGATGATCACGCCAAAGATGACGCGCTGGAGATTGGTGATGGCACCTTGGTCGCTGAGATAGGCGACGTTGGCGGCGAGCACGAGATGATCGAGCAGGATCGGCGTGAGCACGATAAAGGCGGCGCCGAGGAAATTGCCGAAGATCGTCGCCGTTCCGCCAATGAGTACGATGAACAGGACCTGGAACGACTTGTCGAGATTATAGGTATAGGCATCGGCCGTGCCGAGATAGGCGAAGCCCCAGAGCACGCCGGTGATGCCGAGGAAAAACGAGCTGACCGCATAGGCCTGCAGCTTGCGACGAGCAACGCGGATGCCCAGCACGGACGCCGCTGTCTCCATGTCGCGGATAGCCATCCATTCGCGCCCGAGGCGGCTTTTGACCACCAGAAAAGCAAGACCGATCAACAGGGCCGTGACGGTCGCAACCAGCAGATACCGCCCGACGGGGGACTGCAGGTCGTAGCCAAAAACCACCAGACGCGGAGCGGAGATGGTGAGCGACTGGCTTTCGTTCGAAAACCACGGATAGTTGGTGAACAGCCATTGGAAGAAGAACTGCGCACCGAGTGTCGAGGCACCAAGGTAGAAGCCTTTGATCCTGAGTGCCGGCAGGCCGAAGAAGATGCCGACGGCGGCCGTGATCAGGCCGGCCAGCAAGAGGACCACCGGGAGCGGCAGCCCCGGCACGCGAAGAATCAGGTTATAGGCCGAGAACACGCCGACCGACATGAAGGCGGCAGACCCCAGCGAAACCAGCCCGGCATAACCCTGCAGAAGGTTGAGCGAGATACCCGCCAGCCCCATGACGATGGTGGGAATGATGATCGAGCTTAGCCAGTAGTCCGTGGCGATCGCCGGCACGACGCCGAAGGCGATGGCAAGGCCTGCCACGATGACGGCAATCCGCAGAAGCGTCGAGCCGGATGGGATGGAGGCGGCAGGGCCGGTAGCCAGGATATCGTCCTGAATAGTGGTCATGGGTCAGACCCTTTCGATGTCGCGATCGCCGAACAGGCCGGCGGGACGGATGAGGAGAAATGCGACGGCAAGGATGTAGGCAAACCACGTCGAGACGCTGCCATTGACGAGCGGCCCGAGATAGATATCGGCCAGAGCCTCGCTGGCGCCGACAATGAGCCCCCCGACGATAGCACCGGGGATCGAGGAGAAACCGCCGATGATCAGCACCGGCAACGCCTTCAGCGTGATGAGCGACAGCGAATACTGCACGCCCTGCCGCGCGCCCCAGAGCAGGCCCGCGATCAGCGCGACGATACCTGCGACGCTCCAGACGATGCGCCAGATGACGGGAAGACGGATGCCGATCGACTGAGCCGCCAGCGTATCGTCGGCCACGGCCCTGAGCGACACGCCCATGCGCGTCTTGCTGAAGACGAGCGCAAGCACGACAACGAGGGCAATGACGATCAGTGAGGCGACGATATCGAACCAGCTGATGAACAATCCGCCGTAATCCTGGGCGATATCCTCGATGCCGAGATCGAGCATGTGCACGTCGGTTCCGAGGAAAAACTGCGCGGCACCGTCGATGACGAAGGAGAGCCCTAGGGTGGCCATAAACAGGGTCAGCGGATCGCGGTTGCGCAGCGGCCGCAGGACGAGCGCCTCGATCACGACAGCCGTCAGGACCATCAGCGCGGAGGTCGCAGCAAACGCGACCCAGAAATTGATGCCACGCTCGACCAGTGTCACAAACACCAGCGCCGCCAGAAAAACCATCGCTCCTTGAGCGAAGTTGAAGACACCGGACGCCTTGTAGATCAGCACGAAGCCGATCGCGACGAGGCCATACATCAGACCGGCGAAAAGCCCGGCAATCAGAGTTTCGAGAAAATAGGCCACGCCCGTCCCCTTAGTGAACTGTGCCGAGATAGGCGGCGATGACATCCGGATCGTTGCGCACCGCATCCGGCGCGCCATCGGCGACCGTGCGCCCGTAATCGAGCACGACGATGTGGCTGGCGAGCCCGAGAACGATGCCGACATCATGCTCGATCAGCACGATGGTCGTGCCGAAGGTGCGGTTGACCTCGCGGATGATGCGGCTCATGGCCTGCTTTTCATCCTGGTTCATACCGGCCATCGGCTCGTCGAGCAGCAGGAGCTTGGGTTCTGAGACTAGCGCGCGGGCGAGATCGACCCGCTTCTGGATGCCGTAGGGCAACGTCGAGACGATCGTCTCGCTGTAGGTTTCCAATCCGAGGAAAGCGATCACCTGATCGGCCCGCGCGCCGAAATCGCTGCGCTCTTTCCTGTCGCGGCCGAAGCGAAAGACGTTCTCGAGGAAGCTCGCCTCGCCACGGCGGGAAAGACCGGCCAGCACATTCTCCCGCACGCTCAACCGACGGAACAACGCGTTGTGCTGGAAGGTGCGCCCGATGCCGAGACGGGCCGCTTTACCCGGCCGGATCGCTCCGAAATGGCTGCGGTCGAAAACGATATCGCCAGAATCCGCGCTGTAGACACCGTTGATGACATTCAGAAGCGAACTTTTTCCGGCTCCATTGGGCCCGATGAGAGCAAAGATCTCACCCTGCGCAACCGTAAAGCTCAGGGAGTTCAGCGCCTTCACGCCTTTGAAGGATAGCGAGACGTCGTTCAGTTCAAGCAGGTTTGTCATGGAGTTTAGCCCTTCGCGCTCTTGAGAGCTGTCACGGCTGCATCTGCCTCACGCCGCTTCACGGCTTCGATATCGCGATATCCGGCGCCCGGATGGCTGGCGGGAAGGTAAGGCCCATCACCGAAGAGCTTTTCGCGCAGCGTGCCCGGCTTATAGGCTGTCGGATAAGCGCCGCGCTTCTGCAGCTCCGGCACGATAAAATTGACGACATCCTCGAAGCTGTCGGGCGTCACCGCATAGGCGAGATTGAAGCCGTCGACGCCGGTATCCTCGACCCATTCCTGCAGGATATCAGCGATGCGTTCGGGCGAACCGACAATGACCGGGCCTAGCCCACCAATGCCGCCGAACTGGGCAAGTTCGTCGATCGTCCACGACTTTTCGCCACCAGCCAGATGTTCCACCACCGACTGGATCGCATTGGTTTCGACCTTCTTGACGAGGTCGGTCGGCGCGTACTGGCCGAAATCGATGCCGCTCCAGCCGGACATGAAGACGAGCGAGCCGTCATAGGAGACGTAGGACTTATACTCCTCAAACTTCTTCTGCGCCTTTGCTTCGGTCTCGTCGGTGATGATCGTCAGCAGGGTATAGATATAGACCTTGCTCGGATCGCGCCCCGCCGCCGCCGCGCGCTGCCGGATCTCCGCGACATAGGCCTTGAGTACCGACTTGGTCGGCGCTGCGACGAAAACACACTCGGCATGCTGGCCCGCGAACGACTTGCCGGGTCCCGATGCGCCGGCTTGATAGAGAACCGGCGTGCGCTGCGGCGATGGCTCGGTCAGGCTGTAGCCCGGGACGTCGAAATACTTGCCCTTGTGGCCGATCTCGTGAACCTTTGAAGGATCGGTGAAGATGCGTTTATTGCCGTCGCGCACCACCGCTCCTTCTTCCCAGGACCCTTCCAGCAGCTTGTAGAGGACTTCGACATACTCATTCGCGACATCGTAACGATTGTCATGGCGGCGCAGCCCGCCTTCACCGATGTTTTTGGCACCGCTCTCCAGATAGGAGGTGACGATATTCCAGCCGACGCGGCCTTTTGAATGATGGTCGGCGGTCGCGATGCGACGCGCGAAGGTATAGGGGTGCTCGAAGGAGGTAGAGGCTGTGATGCCGATGCCGAGATGCTCGGTCGCAAGCGCGATCGGGGCTGCAAGCTGCAACGGATCGTTGACCGGGATTTGCGCGGCTTGATGGATGGCGTGATAGTTGGAGCCTTTGTAGACATCGTAATAACCGATGACATCGGCAATGAAGATGCCGTCGAAAATGCCGCGCTCCAGCGTGCGGGCGAGGTCCTGCCAGTAATCCAGATCCTTGTATTTCCACGATTTGTCGCGCGGATGGGCCCAAAGTCCCGGGGATTGATGGCCCACGCAATTCATATCGAAAGCGTTGAAACGGATTGCCTTGGTCATTAATCGGCCCCTTATTTGCAGATGGGGGGAGACTAGTTTGCGGCAACGTCAAAATACAGACAATCTATAGTTTTTATATATTATTTTTGGTAAAATCGTTCTCTTGGTTGATCCGCGATTAGCAAAAGCCAATTCGGAGCGTTTCGTCGAAGAAGGACAACAACAGCAACCGCTAACTGGCTTGATGAACGTTCCTAACATCAACGGTTTTGAGTGGGAACTAACCCAGCCGGCCATCTCAGGAGAGTGAGACCAGTGCTTATGGCGCACGGCTTGCGCCACATTCACATCCAGCCTTTCGGCAACGTGCAACTGGCATGCTCAGCCTTAAAACAAGAACGTGCATTCTCATATCCAGGAATGCAGCGGCGGTTGCACGCCGTTCAGATAATACTGGCCAATCGCATGGAATTTCCAGCGCACGGGATCATGAAGCGTGTGCGTGCGCGCATCGCGCCAGAACCGATCGAGATTGTGGACACCGAGCGTCGAGCGCGTGCCGGCAAGCTCGGACAGCTTGTTGGCGGCGGCAAGTGCTACCTCGGTCGTCAGCACCTTTGCCTCGGCGACCGCGATCTTGGCCTTTGCTATCGTTTCGTCGTTGACATCGGCAATGGTCTCATCGAGCTGCCGCCCTGCCCGTTCCAGCAGAGCTTCCGCCGCATGCAGGCGGATCTTCAGGTCGCCGATGGCGGCAATCGTATAGGGATCGTCGCCTGCTTTGTCCGAACCGCTGTCGATCCACGGGCGGGCATGGTTGCGCACGAGATCGATGGTCGCCTCGATCGCGCCGCGGGCAATACCGGCGTCTATCGCCGCGTGGATCAACTGACTCTGCGGCCCGACGGCGCTCTGGTTCTCGTAGACGATGTGGGCCGGCAGGACTCGAGCTTCCGGGATCGCCACCGCGTCCAGGGTCACCGTTCCGCTTGCCGTCGTGCGCTGGCCGAAGGCCGACCAGTCGTTGACGACCTCAAGCCCTGCAGCGTCACGATCCGCCACTGCGACGACGACATGGCCTTCCTTGTCAAGGGCGACGACCGGCACCAGATGCGCAAAGAGCGCGCCGGTGGAATAGAACTTGCGACCTGAGACCGTGAAGTGATCTCCGCTGCGCACCAGCTTCGTCTCGAAAGCCTCGACATTCTTGCCGCCGAATTCGGAGAAGGCGTTGCCGAGCCGCTTACCCGCCAGCACTGCGCCGAACAGGTCGCGTTTCTGCTCCTCGCTTCCCGTCTGGCGGATGACGTCGATGATCTCGAAGCTGTTCTGGGCGATCTGGGTCAGCGATGGATCGCCCGCAGCAAGCGTCCCGAAAACCTTGGCAAGCGTGACCTGGGAGACCCCGGCGCCGCCATAGGCCTTGGGGATGGTGATACCCCAAAGACCGCTTTGCGAGAATAGATCGACTTCCGCAAACGGCAGGCGCCGCTCCCTGTCGCGTTCCTTCACCTCCGCCGCAAAGAGCGGTCTCAGGCGTTCGGCGACCGCAAGGGCCTCGGCATCATCGGCAATCACATGCGCCGGGGACGATGGCGGTTCCGGCAACCAGCCGGGTTCACCGGGAGCGGGGCTTGAAGGAAGGCTGGTCGCAGTGATCGGCGTCATGATCATCTTCTCTCATTTGGAAAAACAAACGGCCGGGCCACATCCTAAGATGATGGTCCGGCCAGCCTTGGGAGGCTATTCTTTAGGACCAATCGTCATTCGTGCCGAGCGGAAAATAGTGTTTTTCCTCGACCCGGAGCGCAGCGTACTTAACTACCTGAGCACCGGAAGCGCGGGAAAGCGCCATTTACAGGCCCGCATGGGCTGAAGGGCGATTGGTCCTAGAAGGCGGCAGCAACCTGACCCTTGTAACGGTCCTCGATAAACTGGCGGGTTTCGGGGCTGTTCAGCGCCTTGGCGAGCCTGGCGACACGCGGATCGGCCTTGTTTTCGGGACGGGTCACGAGGTACTCGCTCCAGACGTTGTAACCATCCTGGCCACGATCGATCAGCAGCGACTTGGTAATGTCGAGCTTGGCCTCAAAGACGTAGTTGCCGTTCAGCGCCGCCAGATCGACTTCGCCCAGCGCACGCGGCAGAAGCGCCGATTCCAGTTCGATAATCTTCAGGTTCTTCGGGTTCTCGACCACGTCCTTGATGGTCGGCAGCGGATCGTCCGGCGAGGTCAGTTCCGGCTTGCCGGAAACCTTGATCAGGCCGAGCTTCTGCAGAAGAAGCAGCCCGCGCCCGCCGTTAACCGGATCATTCGGAATAGCGACGGTCGCGCCGTCCTCCAGCTTGTCGACCGAGTCGATCTTGGTCGAATAGGCGACGAAGGGCTCGATATGCACGGGGACAATCGGAACGAGATCGGTGCCGCGCTGCTTGTTGTAATCGTTGAGGAACGGCCGGTACTGGTAGTAGTTGGCGTCGAGTTCGCCATCTACCAGCTGGGCGTTCGGCTGGATGTAGTCGGTAAACACGCGGATATCGAGATCGAGCCCGTCCTTGGCAAGGATCGGCTTCAGGAATTCGAGGATTTCCGCATGTGGGATCGCGGTCGCCCCGACGACGAGGGTTTCGTTGGCCTTGGCCGAGCCAATGGCGGCGAGTGCCAGTCCGGCTGCGATGGTCAGTGATTTCAGGATGCGCATGTGGTCCTCCTAGCGCTGGTCATTTGCGGGAAAAACGGGTGACGAGGCGGTTTCCGCCTGCCTGGATAAGCTGGACGAAGACGATCAGGATCGCGACGCAGACCAGCATGATTTCGGTCTGGAAACGGTGGTAGCCGTAGCGGATGGCAAGATCACCGAGCCCGCCGCCGCCGATTGCGCCGGACATGGCGGTGTAATCGACGAGCACGATCGCCGTGACGGTGATCGCAGCCAGCAGGCTCGGCAAAGCTTCGGGAAGGACGGCGCGCAGGATGGTCTGCGACGTGGAGGCCCCCATGGCGAGGCTCGCCTCGATAATGCCGCGATCGACTTCCCGCAGCGCCGTTTCTACGAGGCGAGCGAAGAAGGGAGAGGTGCCGACGACAAGCGGGAAGATGACGCCGCGAATACCGAGCGATGTGCCGGTGACGATGACCGTGATCGGCATCAGCACGATCAGCAGGATGATGAACGGCACCGAACGGATGATGTTCAGGACGAAGGACAGGCTGCCATAGGCGACCGGCGCGTGAAACAGCTGCTGGCGCCCGGTGAGGTAAAGCAGGATACCAAGCGGCAGGCCGACGGCGACAGTCAGCAGCAACGCACCGCCGACCATGGCAAGCGTCTGGCCAAGCGCCGCACCGATATCGCCCCAATAAAGATTTTCAAACGACATGGAGCGCCCTTTCCGAAAGCTGCATGCCAACGGGCGGGAACTCATCCGCGTCCCTCTGCAGCTCCACATCGACGCCGCTGGCGCGCAGGCCGGCAATCGCGCCCGCCACGTCGCGGCCGCTTAGGGACACGATGAACTGGGCGTAAGGCGTTTCGCGGATATGTCCGACGCGGCCGGCGAGGATACCGTAGTCCACCAGGTTTTCGCGGGCGATGCGCCCGAGGATCGGCTTGTGGGCCGTCGGGCCGGTAAAGGTCAGCCGCGCGGTACGTCCCCCGAGATCGGCGGCTGCCGCGGTCTCCAGCCATCCGCCGTCGGGCTCGGCTTCGCGCACGAGCTTCAGTGTCGCCGGATGGCGCGGGTGGAGGAAGACATCAACGACCGTACCCTGCTCGACAACCGTGCCGCGATCGAGCACGGCCACTCGATCGCAGGTGCGGCGGATGACGTCCATCTCATGGGTGATGAGCACGATGGTCACGCCGAGATCGCGGTTGATCTCGCGCAGCAGATCGAGCACCGAGCCGGTGGTCTGTGGATCGAGCGCGCTGGTCGCCTCGTCGCAGAGCACCACCTGCGGCTCGCAGGCCAGCGCCCGGGCAATGCCGACCCGCTGCTTCTGGCCGCCGGAAAGTTGGCGCGGGTATTTGTCAGCATACTCGGTCAGGCCGACGCGGGCCAGCAATTGCGAGACCCGTTCGGCAATCTCATATTTGCCGTACTGCCCCGTCAGCTCCAGCGGATAGGCAACGTTGCCGGCGACCGTGCGGGCGCTCAGCAAGTTGAAATGCTGGAACACCATGCCGATCGACCGGCGCAGGTTGCGCAGCCGCTCGCCCTTCGCATCGGTTACCCGCTCGCCACCGACAAAGACATCGCCGCCGGTCGGGCGTTCCAGCAGGTTGATCAGCCGCACCAGCGTCGACTTGCCGGCACCGGACGAACCGATGATGCCGAAAATCTCGCCCTTGGCGACGGAAAGGTCGATGCCATCCAGCGCTGAAACCGGGCCATCCTTGCCGTCGAAGCTTTTGGTGATGCCTTCGAGCCTGATCATCGGTTCACCCCGCACTCGCGCCGATGCGCCACTGATAGGGCGGCGGCGTGCCGTTGACGGCGAAATCGCCGATGATGCGATGCTTGTAGATGCGCGGATTGTGGGAGGCAAGCGTGCGGGCATTGCGCCAGTGCCGGTCGAGACCGGCCGGCTTCTTCGTCGCGGATGCGCCAAGTGCATCGAAGAGCAGTGTCGAGGCATCGAGGATCAGATCGGAGACGACCGTCTGGGCCTGCGCCGTCTCAAGCTCGGCAAGGGCATTCGCGACCTCCTCAGCTTCGGGAGATCCGGCAAAATGCGCTTCGAAAGCACGCTCCAGACTATTTGCCGCCTGAAGCACGATCGCCCCGGACGCATAGGCCGCAGCCCGGATGCGCCCGACCACCTGCAGCACCTGCGGGTCCTGGCTGGAGCGGGATGCAGCGGCGTGGGTATAGGTGCGCTTGCGCTCGGCGACAGCCCTGGCCACATCATTGGTGATCGCACGCCCGATCCCGGCCAGCGTCGCCAGATGCACAAGCTGGTAGAAGGCGGCGCCGTATTTGAAGCGCTCGTCATCGACGATGACCTGATCCGGCAGGACGGCAACATCGCGGAACGTCGCCGTGCCGCTGGCGGTGAGCACCTGCCCGAAGCCATCCCAGTCGTCGATCACCTCCACGCCATCGGCATCGCGCCTGACAGCGATTGCAACACCCTCTCCCGCAGAATTAGATGCCCCGACATCGATCCAGTCGGCAAACAGCGAACCGGTCGTGTAATATTTCGCCCCATTGAGGAAAAGTTTGCCGTCTTTCTCCATGACCTCCGTGGAAAAACGATCGAGACCTGCGCCCGCGCCAACTTCGCTCCAGGCGCTGCCGACGATTTCGCCGCGCGCGATGCGCTCGAACCAAGTGGCGCGCCGCTCCGGAGATTTCGAATTCAGGATGTCTTCGGTGAAGCCGAAATGGGCACGCAGAGCCTGCGTCACATTGGAATCGGCTTCGGACAACTCGATCAGCACGCTGAAGAACTGCGGCAGCGACGCTCCTCGTCCGCCCTGTTCGCGCGGCAGTCGCACGGCGCCGAAACCCGCTTCCTTCAATCTTTGGATCGCGGCATGCGGAAGATCCCGCTCATGATCCCGTCGCGTGGCCTCCTTGGCTATCTCGGCAAAAATCGGCCGAAAAGGCGCCACCAGGGCATCATAGTCTTCTCCCGGGGTTGCACCCCAGGCGTATGTCAGCTGCGTCATTCGTTCATGTGCCTGTTCACTTGCGACGAAGCATGTAACCCTGTCGCATCCGATGTTGGCCCTCATCGTAAGCGGCGGCGAGCATAAATACAGAAATTCTATGATTTATATGTACTATTTTCCGGAATGATCTTCCGATTTTCATCCAAGCGGAGCCGTTTTCGTTTGGCCTGCCAGCCGCGCTGTGACCATCGATCCGTACAGGGAAGGTCGATGCCGAGGCCTCGCTGGGAATCGAGCCCCTAGGTCACACGTACCTGGCAGGCTGCCGATGCGAGGTACGGGCCGGTCAACCCCGGCCCGTAGGCGATGTCACACGAGCTCTGCCAGTTCGCCAGCGCTGAAGCCTTTCAGGTTCGCTGTGTCGCCCTGGTGGATTTTGTTTGTCCAATCGGGGTTGCTGATCAGGGCGCGTCCGACAGCGATCAGGTCGAACTCATTCCGCTCCATGCGGGTCAGCAACGTATCGATCCCGACAGTGGTCGAGCTTTCGCCCGCAAAAGCTTTCAGAAATTCTCCGGAGAGACCAACCGATCCGACGCTGATGGTTGCGGCACCCGTCAGCTTTTTTGCCCAGCCAGCAAAGTTGAGACCGTTCTCGCCATCGATGTCGGGAAACTCGGGCTCCCAGAAGCGGCGCTGCGAGCAATGCAGAATATCGACGCCAGCATCGACCAGCGGCTGGAGCCAATCGGCCATAAGGTCCGGCGTTTCCGCCAGACGCGTCGAGTAATCCTGCTGTTTCCACTGGCTAACGCGCAGGATGATCGGAAATTCCGTGCCAACGGCAGCGCGGATCGCACCTACGACTTCCGCCGCAAAGCGCGAACGTTCCTTGATGGATGCTCCACCCCAACGATCGCCTCGCCGATTCGTGCCGCTCCAGAAAAATTCGTCGATGAGGTAACCATGCGCGCCATGAATTTCGATGGTGTCGAAGCCCAGTCGCTTGGCGTCGGCAGCAGCCTGAGCAAACGCAGCGATTGTATCAGCAATAGCCTCGTCGGACATTTCGATCCCGCGCGGCTGGTCGGGAGCCAAAAGACCAGATGGGCTTTCAACTGGTTTGGCCGGCTGCCAGCCACTCATGCCGACAGTCGATCCCGTATGCCAGAGCTGAGGTCCCATTCGGCCACCGGCCTGATGAACCGCATCAATAACATGCTTCCAGCCCGAAAGTGCCGCATCGCCATGAAAAAAAGGAATGCCTGGCTCGTTTCGCGAAGACGGGCGGTTGACCACCGTACCTTCCGACAGGATCAGCCCGACACCACCTTCGGCCCGGCGGCGATAATAGGCTGCATTCGCAGTCCCCGGAATGCCTTCCGGTGCAAACGTGCGCGTCATCGGCGCCATGACGATGCGATTGGGAAGCGCAAGCGACTTCACGCGGAAGGGCTCAAACAGGACATCGGTGGAAGTGTGCATTCGTCGCTCCATTGTCGTTGATCCGGATTAGGTATAAACTAGATACCTAGGCGTCAAGAAGGTACTTCAAGTCGCCCAGGTATCTTTGAGGAAACCATCATGTGCGCCGCTACCCCGGACTTTCATGTCAACTGCCCAAGCCGCCTTATCTTCGAACAGATCGCTGACAAGTGGTCTATGATGATCATTACCGTGCTTAATTCCGGCCCCGTGCGCTTCAATGGCATCAAGCGGCAGCTTGAAGGCGTCACGCAGAAGTCGTTAACGCAATGCCTGAGACGTCTGGAGCGTAATGGTCTGATCGAACGGCGGGTCATTCCGGTGTCACCGGTGGCCGTGGAGTACGAGCTTACGGACCTCGGTCGCTCCCTCCAGCCTCGGCTTTTGTCCGTCTACTCCTGGACGCTTGAAAAAATGCAGGAAATTGAGGCCGCACGACAGCAATTCGATCAAAAGGCCGCAGCCTGACTGGTCAGGGCGCAACCGATTGCTGAGAGGTGCACCAGATATACATCGCTCCTCCTCGTGCCGTTGATTGCGAGATATCCAGGTGCCGCAAACGAAAACAGGGCTATCCCGATCAGCTGTCTAGCTTTGCTCGACCGGCGTATCCGACCGGCCGCCCCACTCCGTCCAAGACCCGTCGTACAACGCTCCGACAGGCAGATCGGCAAGACGAAGTCCCAGCGTTAGAATGGCCGCAGACACTCCGCTGCCGCAGGTGGTGACAACGGGCTGCGAGCCATCGACACCAACCGTGGCGAAGCGCTCCCGCAGCGTGGCGGGACTGGGAAAGGTGGCATCCTGATTGAGCAGTTTGGTATAAGGCAGGCTCCGACTGCCGGGAATATGGCCGGACCGGATGCCGGGTCTCGGCTCGGCGCCCTGACCGGCAAAGCGACCGGCCGGTCGGGCATCTAGCACCAGTTCTGCAGCGCTTTCGAGATTGTTGAGCAGATCGCCAACGCCGCGTAGGCGCTTTGCCCTCAAAGCAGGAACGAAGGTTCGAGGGCTGCAAGGGGGCGGGCTCACCTGTCTCGACAGGATGACCATCCAACTGCCATTTCGGCAGACCGCCATCCAAAACGGCCGCATCGTCGAAACCGAACAATCCCAGAAGCCACCACGCTCGAGCAGCCGTCGAAAGCCCTTTGCGATCGTAGAACACCACCCGCACGCCTGGACCGATGCCGAGTCCGCCAGCAGCCGTGGCGAAGTCCTCCGCTGAAGGCACGGTCGACGGCAAGGTGCTGTGAGGGTCGGACACAAGATCCGAGTTCCAGTAACGGGCAGACGGAATGTGCGACTGCAGATAATCGGCGTAGCCGTTGCCGGGTTCGTTCGGCAGGTATTTGGTCGTGTCGAACACAAGGAGATCGGGTTGGCCGAGCGATGCCGTCAGTTCGTCGGTGGATATAATGGGACCGAAACTCATGGACGCTCCTCGGGTTGCGGGATTGGGGTCGTGAAATCAGGGATGTCATAGCCACGGATCACCGCCGGCCTGTCCGCGAGGGCCTGGTACCAGCCAAACCTGTCGAAATCCTTGGGGAAGGTCGCGCGGTTGGCCGACGCTAGGGTCGGCATCGCGAGCAGGATGGTGGCAGAGAAGATGGCCAGGCGGCGGATAACAGACATGGAAAATCCTCTGATCGAAGACAAAGGGGGGGGATACCGAGCGTGTGAAGCGCCCAGTCATGATTCGACAGGAGCGTCGATGCGTGCGGGTTACGTGTCGAGATTAAGCGAACTGGACAGCTGGCGGTGTGCGTCGATCTGCTGCTGTAGCAGGGCGATCTTCTGCTCGATCAGGCCGACCGCATCAGTGCCGGCTGCGAATCGACGCGGCAACTCGGGCAGGTTGACCAAGGTAGTGAGCGCCTTGGCCAGCTTGGCGGGGTCGCCCTGTTGCTGGCCGTTGGCACCCTTCCAGAACGCGATCTGCTGCTCGCGGCGCTCGGCATAGTCCGGCACGGATGCCGGTGCGTATTGCGTCGATTCCTCGGTCAGCAATTCCGTACGGAAGAAGCCGGGATTGACGATCATTGTTTCGATGCC
The DNA here is from genome assembly GCF_030814475.1 of Pararhizobium capsulatum DSM 1112. Lineage (NCBI taxonomy): Bacteria > Pseudomonadati > Pseudomonadota > Alphaproteobacteria > Hyphomicrobiales > Rhizobiaceae > Pararhizobium > Pararhizobium capsulatum. The sequence continues at coordinate 245,788 of NZ_JAUSVF010000003.1, forward strand.
GAAGGGGCCGACTTCGGTCTGCAGCGCTTCCATCCAGCCGTCTAGGCCGAACTTCGACGCCGAGTAGGCCGTGCAGAACTCAAAGCCCATGATACCCGCCGTCGACGAGATCGAGACAATCTTTCCCGCGCCCTGCCTGCGCATGACCGGCAAGACCGCGCGGGTGACGTTCATCGGGCCGACCAGGCTGGTCGCCAGCTGCAGGTCCATCTGCTGCGGCGTCAGTTCCTCGAAGTAGCCCGCATAGAAGCTGGCGGCATTGTTGACCAGGACGTCGATCCGGCCGAAGCGTTCGACGGCCGCCTTGACGGCCGCTTCCGCATCGCCGGGCTTGGTAACGTCGAGGGTAACGACCAGCAGGTTGTCCGACGGGCCGATCGCCTTGGCGACGCGGTTAGGATTGCGGCCAGTGGCCACGAGGTTGTCGCCCGAGGCCAATACGGCCTTTGCGAAATCCAGGCCCATGCCGCGCCCGGCACCAGTGATGATCCAAACTTTTCTCATAGATTTCTCCTTCATTGTGGAAGGAGATTAAGCCGTACCGGATTTGATGATTAGATGGTATTATCTGCAAGGACTGAGAAAACAGGTTTATGAATGCGCCGCGACAACATCAATGATTACCTCGCCTTTATCGCGGTCGCGCGCGAAAAGAGTTTCACCAAGGCAGCCGCCCAGCTGTCCGTCTCGCAGTCCGCATAGAGCTACACGGTCCGGACCCTCGAAGCCCGTCTTGGCATGCGACTGCTGACCCGCACCACACGCAGCGTCTCGCTCACTGAAGCAGGCGAGCGACTGCTTGACCGGATCGGGCCGCACTTCGACGAGATCGAATCCGAGATCGCGGCCCTCAGCGAATTGCGCGACAAGCCCTCTGGAACGGTGCGCATCACCACGGTGGAGCATGCCGCCGAAACCATCCTGTGGCCGGGTCTCCAGCCACTCCTCGTCGAATACCCCGACATCGGTGTGGAGATTATCAGCGACTATGGCCTCAAGGACATCGTGGCCGAACGTTACGACGCCGGCGTTCGTCTGGGCGAACAGGTGGACAAGGACATGATCTCGGTGCCGATCTGCGCGCCGTTCCGCTTCGCAATTGTCGGCGCACTCGACCACGATTGTATCCGGTTACGGTTGCCCACTCATGGCGGTTTCTGGATTTGGGATTTCGCCAAGGACGGCCGTGACATGAAGGCGCGGGTACAGGGGCGCACCGCGTTCAACACGGGGTTCATGATGCGGCAGGCCGCCTTGAGTGGCTTCGGCGTCGCCTACGTGCCCGAAGACACGGTGGAAGCCGAGCTGCGCGATGGCCGATTGCTCCGGGTTCTGGAAGACTGGTGTCCTCTCCGGCCTGCCTATCATCTCTACTATCCAAGCCGTCGTCAGCCGTCGCCGGCCTTCGCCCTGATTGTCGAGACGCTGCGCTATCGACGCGGGAATTGAGAAAATCTCCTTCTAAGCTCATGGAGCTAATAGCGCTCCGGACATTACAAGAATTAAGCCTTGGGTCCGGCTCGGCTCGATCGCAAGAGAATCTGGATCAAAGCCTATCTGGTCAACTACGGCCCCGGCAAGACGATCGATCCGCCGCCGCAATATCTCGTCGTCCCCTGAACCAAGCCTCGCGGGGATCACATGGTCGTTTTCACCTCAATGCAATGAAGGAGAACGTTTCCATGTGTGCAGTCGACAAACCTGAACTGGGATGGAATTGCTGAGGCCCTTAGGAGTGCATTGGACCCACGGACCTGTGTGACCACCGATCCAACTTACTTCTGAAATGGGTAAAACCTACAGCTTCGGCTATGAGATGCATCACCAGGCAAGCTACTAGGCTAGGGCGGCTGCGCTGAAATCCGAATTCCTTTTCGCCTAGCTCCGGACATGAACCCCGTGTACACACGCGACGCAATATACTCCCAGCGATTTAAGGAACACGACAACTGATGAACTCACCCGCTCCTGAGGTGGCTTTTGGCAGCGCCGAAAAGGCTTGGCTGAAGACCCTCTCGAAATACCGTCAACCCTCTCCCCGACGCAGCCTTTTCGAACTTCTAGTCAGCGCCATCCCGTTTGCGTTCTTCTGGTTATCAGCGTGGGCCGCGGTTCATTATGGCTACTGGATTGGACTGATCCTCATCATCCCTGCCGCCGGGTTTCTGCTTCGCCTTTTCATGATCCAGCACGATTGCGGCCACGGTTCGTTTTTCGGCCGACGCAGGTTCGACGACTGGACAGGTCGCGCGATCGGGATACTGACGCTGACACCGTACGACTATTGGAGGCGGGCGCACGCCGAGCACCATGCATCGGCCGGAAACCTGGATGAGCGCGGCATGGGCGACATCACCACACTGACCGTGTCGGAGTACAGGGCGCTGTCAGGTTGGGGCCGTTTCGGCTATCGCCTGTATCGGCATCCGTTGATTATGTTCGGGATAGGGCCAGCGTGGGTATTCCTGATCAAGCAGCGCTTGCCGATTGGAATGATGCGCTCGGGGTCCCTGCCCTGGGTGTCTACGATGGCGACTAACGCTGTGGTGGCAACCATCTCCGTTTTGCTGATCTGGTCGCTCGGCGTCGTTCCGTTTCTGATTGTTCATTTGCCGATCGTGCTTCTTGCAGGCGCTGCGGGAATCTGGCTGTTTTACATCCAGCACCAATTCGAGGAGACGCACTGGTCGAAGCCGCCGGAATGGCAGTTTGCGCACGCCGCGATCCATGGGTCGTCGCACTACGTCTTGCCTTTGCCGCTACGCTGGATCACCGGAAACATTGGTATCCATCATGTGCACCACCTGTCGAGCAAAGTGCCTTTCTACAGGTTGCCGGAAGTTCTGAGAGATCATCCGGAACTGAGCGACATGGGCCGGATAACGATAATGGACAGCCTCCGTGCCGTTAAGCTGGTCCTATGGGACGAGGCTCGGCAACGCCTCATCTCGTTTCGCGATGAGCGTTTAGGTCGAATCTAATCTAGCCTTCAAAGTACGAAGGGCGCTCAATCAACTAGGAGAGCGATTCCCATCCGGGAGAAGAGGTAGCTTATGTACTCGAAGGGACGCTGCAGTACGAACTTGAGGGGCACAAATCGGTGACCCTTTCTGCCGGACAGACGCTCTTCATTCCCGCTGGTGTTGTTCACGCGGCCAAGAATATGGGCACTGGCAGTGCATCGGAGCTGGCGACTTATGTTGTTCGCAAAGGGGAACCGCTCGTTGCGCCTGCGAAATGAGGTGAGGTCGGTCGGGGTTTTCAAACCAGCATCGTCAAATCGCAAATCCCGGCTGGTTGGCCGGGCTCCACGTCCGGGTACGGCTGCTTAGGGCCGAGGCTGTGTGAAAACTCCAGCTTGACCGTCGGGATTTTGCGAGCGAGCGGGATCGGGTGGATTTTGCGCCTATCGTAGGCTGGGAGGCGTCAGAGACGGCCCTGGTGGGTAAGTGGACGGGTTTTGGGGCAAAAGAAGGCGTATTGAGCAGCTCCGTCAAGCTGTTATGGCTCTTAAAAGTGCTTTTGCGCCAATCATATTGATTATCCGTTTGATGTTGTAGGCAAGCACATGCAGCGCCATTTCCGTTCGGACGTTGCTCAGCCTTCGCATCTGGAAATGGGTCGAGCCCATCCACGCCTTGATGGTGCCGAACGGATGCTCGACCGTGCATCTTCGGGTGCGCATGAGGTTGGGGTTCTCTTCCATTCGGGAATAGATAGCGTCGACCAGGTGCTCGTGTTCCCAACGCGTGATCCGACGTTCCGTGCCCGTTGTGCATTGGGCCTTGAGGGGGCATGACGGACAATCGTTGCGCCAGTAGCGGCGTAACATCAGGCCCTTTTCCTCCGTCGTATACCTGTATGCCAGCGCCTTTCCGGCAGGGCAAGCATACGTATCCGCGCTACCGTCGTAGACGAAGTCAGCCTTGACGAACATGCCCTTCTTGCGGTTGTTCGAGGTCTCCGGCCTCGGCACCGTGGCCGTGATCCCGGCCTCATGGCAGCTAAGAAGTTCAGCTCCGTTGAAGTAACCGCGGTCGGCGATGGCATCCAGCCTATCGGCTTTGAGTGTTTCCATTGCTGCCTTGGCCATCGGAGCCAATTGCGACCGATCGTTGCCGATATTGGTGACCTCGTGCGTGACAATCAGGTGCGTCTCGACATCAACCGCCGTCTGCACGTTGTAGCCTACCAGGCCCGTGCCTTTGCCATATGTCGCCATTGAGCGAGCGTCTGGATCGGTCAGGGAAATCTGTCCGTCGGGTGCATCCTTCAGCGCTTCTGCTATTCCTGCCAGCCGTCGAACTTCCTGACGCACACGAACAAGCTTCTCCTTCAGCCGCGTGACCTTGCGAAGCGTCACCTCGGATTGCTCCACGGTGTCGGCTCTGCCCATTTCCTCTAAATATCGCGACGCGCTTGCTTCGAGGTGGCTGATCCGCAATTCGATCTTGCCGGAGGTGAAGTTGCGATCCCTGTTGTTGACGGCTTTGAACTTACTCCCGTCGATCGCGACACTGCCGCCGCTCAACACGCCGATCTGGCGGCACAGCTCGACAAATCTGGCGCAGGTTTACGGATTGCAGGGCCATTGTCTTTGCGGAAATCGGCTATGGTTTTGTGATCCGGAACCAGTCGTCCGGTCAGCCATCGCTTCAACATTGCGCCCGGCTTCACGTTCAAGCCGTCGGCTTGAGGGAATGCGGTCGCGCATCAGGTTGATGGACTGCTGGCTGCTCAAGGTGGTTTCGAAGATGAAGGATGTCCGGGTGTCGATCATGTCGGCAATCCTCCGGATGGCCGCCCTGCCCGCTGCCATGGCAGCCGCCCTGTCGTCTCCGGTCCCGGTCAATTCCTTCGCTATCTCATCGGCATTGATCCACACGCCGTCGAGCTGAAGTTTCGCATAAGCCGACGACTTGCCAGACCCATTCGGGCCGCCGAGTATGATGCACGATGGTTGCAAGCTGTTACTGCCTCATGGCAGCAGGAATGCGCTTTTCCTGTTCGCGTTCGGCGCGATCCTTGGCCTCGTTCTCGAGGTCCTCGGCGGAGATCGGCACCGCGGCTCACCCTGCGGGGTCCTTTTTGCCGCGTAAGCCGATCCTTAAGTCGGTCGGCGGCAGTCCCTCGATCGGCTCCTCCAACTCGTCTTCTTCGTCCGCGAACGCGCCCGGTGGCAATTCTGCGGCCATTCGGTTGGCCGACATCCGGATGAGAACAGCGTTTTCCTTGAGCGCAAGCTGCCTGACGATTTCGTGCAGCTTCGCATGATCCTCAGATCCTTCCTCGGCCGAGTGCAGCTCCCGGACAAGATCTAGGATCGGTTCGGGTATAAGTTCAACCGACAAGCTTTCGCAGCTCGGCAGCAAATTGCTCGACCGTCTCTACCGGAACATCGAGCTGCTCGGCGATCAATCCGGGGCGGAAGCCGTGTTCGGTCAGCATCCTGCGGATTGTCGATGCCTTCACCTTCGTCATCTTCCCGCCCAAGACCGTCGTTCCCGGAAGCTTTTCGCTAGTCTATCTTGTATACAACACAATTTCGAACTTGCTGACTCAAGCGGAGCAAGTCCGCTGCTTTTGTAACGCAGCGCTCCATCTTCGATCTGGCGGTCGTTTCGTTGTGGAGCTATGGGTGCCCGAGCTTCGCAAGTTGACACCGGGCGAACAAGCAGTGGTCGGGCATTCGGAACCTGGCTATATTGGCCTCGACACCTACGATGTGGTGCTTCAGCAGGTCATTTCGCACCATTTCCGATTTGACGACACCAAGCAGGCACAGGTTTTCCGGTCTCCTCACCGCTACATTTGGCCAGCAGAACTAGACCTAATGGGCCAACTTGCAGGATTCGAACTCGAGTGTCGGCACGCTGATTGGAGGGGGACACCATTCACGTCCGAGTCACGCTCTCACGTCTCAGTCTTTCGCCTTGCCGATTATTAACCAGCAGCCTACTTCAGAAGATGCAGGCGAGCGAGCACATGATTGGCATCGTTGACCATCTCGCGCACGACGTCGCCAGCCGGACGGACCCGATTGATTGCCCCGCATAGCTGGCCAGAATAGAGTGCCAGGGCTTCCAAGTCGCCAGTCATGTTCTGCAGGGGAGAATAGGTGCTGAAGCGACAGACCGCCTCGTCTCCATCCTGAGCAATGACGTCAAGTTCGAAGTCATCTGGTCCGTGCCCTGACAAGTTGTCAGAGTAAAGTCTGGTGACGCTGTTTTCTATCGTCCGGACAGGCGATTGCGGTGGCCAGCCTATGGCAAACACGTCGGAGTAGACCGTATCCTCCGAACTGGCGTCGACAATTCGTTGTTTGTGATACTCATGCGCATAGGACTCGTTTGTCGCCAGGAACGCCGTTCCGCAATGAATCCCTTCCGCGCCCAAAGCAAGGGCAGCCACCAAACTTGCCCCGGAGCCGAAACCCCCGGAGCCGATGACCGGAACGCTTACGGCGGCGGCGACCTGAGGCACTAGAACCATTGAGGTGACCTTGCCGCGGATATGGCCGCCAGCTTCGAAGCCTTGGCAAATGATCGCGTCCACGCCCGCCCGCTCGGCAGCAATCGCATCGGCAAGGTTTCCTATTTGATAGATGACGGTGCATCCAGCCCTTCGAGCGCGGTCAATGATGTCCGGGCGCACGTCCCAGAAAAACACCATGACCTTCACCTTCGCCGCGAAGCAGGCTTCCAATTCCTCGTCCAGCAGGATCGGGTCCGTAACGGATGGAACGAGATTTACTCCGAAGGGACGCTCGGTTCTTGCTCTCACAGCTGCGATTTCGGTCCTGATCATCTCCGGTTTTTCTTTGACCATCCCTAAGCAGCCAAAAGCGCCGGCAGCGCTTACAGCAGCGCAGAGCTCGGAGCGACCGGGACCGCCCATGCCAGCTTGGATGATCGGATAATCGCAGCGGAGTAACTCGGTCAGACGCGTATGCAACGGTTGAGATGGATTTCCCATCACGAGCCCTCTTTTGAGAAGTCGCCACGCCGAATATTAGAGCTCGTCTTCTGCATCCTTCGCAAGGGCTTTCGTCGCCGTAGTGTGCAGCTCCCTTGGTCTCAGCTAGGACGGCGGACTTTGGCCGATCTGATTTTCCAGGTCCGCTTTGGGGGCCGAAAGCCGTCCCCTTCTTTCCTGACCATCATACAGAGTATGGTTCTTCCCAACCTTTTTCACGGTGGGTGATCAGCGATTGACCTAACTGGTTCCGGGCACAGCTGTCACGCAGGCGCGCGCGCGCTCCGTTCCCAACCTATCGACGCGATGAGGTGGCCAAGCACGGCTATGACGACGATGATGCCACCAATGAAAGTGAGCGCGTCAATGGTTTCGTTGAAAAACAACCATACCCATAACGGTGAAAGTACAATTTCCAACGTCGCGATGAGCCCGCTCGTCGCAGCCGGTATGTTGCGCGCGCCTCGGATGAACAGGAAGAAACCGAGTACCATGTTGTTGAAGCCGTAGATCGCAAGGACGACACCATTGTGGAGGTCGAGTGTTTCGGTGCGCGCAAAAGGCAGAAAGATCAGAAAGGTACTGACAAGTGTGATCTCCAAAAGTCGCAGCGTGGGGTTGGCCTTCGACATAACGATGATCAGCGCAAAGGAGAGCGTCATGACGAACGCGACGCTATCGCCAAGCAGACTACTGGTTTCTGTGGCTCCGGATACCACAATTGCGATACCGACGATCGACAGGACGACCGCCACCAAGGCGCTACGGGAGATTGTCTCCCCCAGCCACAGCCACGCCAGAATGGCTGCAAGGAAGGGGCATGTCGCATAGATGACGGTGACATGGGCGACACTCGTGAGAAAAAGGCCTGCCGTCGTGGATGCCTGCGCGACCACGCTTAAACCAACCGTTATCCAGCCAACCGAACCCAAGGTCAGAACGCTGCGCAAGACGTTGGAGCGTTCTCGAACCAGGACTGGCACCAAGAGCATCGCGCCACCGGCAAAGGCTCTCCAGCACACCGCCGTCCACACATCGACAGATAACATTCTGGTCAGAAGTCCTGCAAAACTCCAGGCTAGCGTTGCGACGACGACCATTGCGATGCTTCGCGTCACGGCGCGATTTCGCGATGCGATGCGGTTCTGCGTGTCGGAATTGACATCTACCATCGAAATCAGCGGCCTTCTCTTTCAATGAGATCACACCAGGAAAGTCTTGTATCGTGACCCACACAAGCGTCCTGACCGACGTCGCGCCGCAGATGATCACTCGAATTGTGCTTCAGCGTTTCAAGTGCACGGCTTTCTGCAGTAGCGGAAGTCCACGCCGTGATTTTGCTCCAAAGATTTTTCAACGGACCCATCGTGATCTCCATTTTCCAGGAGACATGGCGGCATGTATTGCTATTAATCAAACGAATACATCTAATGACTGCAATGAATAGATTTAATGATGAGAATTTTCGATGCTCGATACAGATCACCTGCGAACATTCGTAGCCGTAGCTGAAACACAAAACTTCACGAAGGCCGGTGAAGTGGTCGGTCGTACGCAATCGGCTGTAAGCATCCAGATGCGAAAGCTTGAGGATAGTCTGGGCGAACCTCTGTTTGAACGATCGTCTCGCGGTGTCGCCTTAACGCATCAAGGGGCCCAACTTTTGATCCGTGCGCGCCGAGTTATAGCCATGCTGAAAGAGGCTGAGGTTAGCGTCAAGGGGTCCCATCTTCGTGGGTTGGTCCGGATTGGTATCCCGGAAGAATACAGCACGTCAGTGCTTCCGACTGCACTGCGCACGTTCGACGCCGTCCATCCAGGAGTCGAAATCATCGTTACATTCGGGCGGTCTTCCTCGAACGCCGCAGCTCTGGCGAAGGGTGATCTCGATATTTGCGTCGTCTACGAAACTGGCGGCATCACGGAACAAGAGGTCCTTCAAACTGACCCGACGGTTTGGGTGACATCAGCCATATATGAACAGCATCTGCTCTCCCCTTTGCCCGTCGCGATGTACACCGGAGAAAGTTGGTGCCGCACGATGGCATTGGATGCCCTGAAGGATCGGGGACTCGACTTTCGCATGTCCTACCTGGGAACGAGCACCGGTGGCCTGATCGCCGGCGTTCTCGCTGGCCTCGCAATTGCGCCACTCTCCCGCAGCAGTGTCCCGAGCAATTGCCGAGAGCTAACTGCGGAAGACGGTTTCCCGGTGATTGACCACTCCAATGTTATCCTCATCGTGTCACAATCTAATCCAAGCGATGCAGTGCAGGGCATGGCGTCGGCCATTCGACAGGCGTTTTTCGCGCAGCGATGAAAACCGTGCTTCGGAATGCGTCTGTTTGGCATGCAAGCCCCTGTGGGGATTCGGCCAGACGGGGCTATTTCGATGCGCTCTGACCAAACTGCATGAAACAAAAGTAGGCTGCGCCCATCAAGACGATTAGGCAAACGAGCGCCGCGCCGGATTTGATGAAGAAGCGCTGGCTTTCCTTGTGCCAGGCGAACATATCCTTCGCCATCTCAAGACGATGTTCGGGCGGTAAATCCCTCAACGATACGCCATTGCCGTCCTTTCCAAACCTCGTTGTAACGGCCGCAATTGTCGCCAAGATAAAAGCCGCCAGAGCCTGCGGTGAATTCACATATTGTATTGCTAGAATTCGATAAGACGCACCTCTTCGTTCCGGGCGAGAGGAAGGCTCGCCGGTCATCTTGCCCACCGTGTTTGAAAATCAACGCACCAACCCCGCAAGCGGGGACAACTTTGGTACAATTCGTTATTTACATCTGTTGGTTCGGCCAGTCGTCCGGAACGCCAACGAGATGGAATATACGCGATTCGACGGCATTCTTCCGCCCCACATCGCACAGCATCAAAGAAGAAAGTCGCCCTTCTCCATCGCAAACGAGCCTTCCAGCTTGATACTGAAGTCAGTCTTCGCGTCTCCGTTCGTGTCGCCGTAAACGTAGGTGTCACCACCGCTTTTCAAATACCGAAGTTCCCCGGCATGGTGAGCGAAGGCAGCCGAACCTATAAAGGTGAACGCCTGATTGCCTGAAGTGGTCGTCCTGGCGTCGATGGAGTGAAGATCAATAAAATCAATATGGTTGAAATCGTAAATGGCATCCCGAACAGTAAGCGTGGATTCGGTCGTTTTTAGATAGACGAACGTGTCAGAATCCGCACCACCATAGAGCTTGTCTGCTCCACCCGCCCCATACATGCGGTCTTTGCCGGCGTCGCCGTGGAGTATATTTGCTTCCTTGCCACCATAGAGTTTGTCAGCGCCTTCCCCCCCCGATACTGCCCCCTTTACCGATCCAGTTCGACCGTCGTAGGTATCCTGGCCAAGTCCGAGATCAACCGTACCAATGACTGTTCCCCTGTTTAGAAACTTATCGACGCCCTGGCCTCCTTGGACAGCCGCTACGCTCTTGATAGTGCCGCTATTGTCAATACGTATCTCTTGCGTACTGCCTCTAAAACTTACTCCAATATAATCCCTTCCGACAATGGAGCCGGAATTGTTGAATGTGGAAAATCCGGTTGTAGATATCGCTTGAAACTCCACCCCAATAAAACCGCCTATAATGACGCCTTCGTTTTGAACATTGCTGGATGCGGCATAGATCGCCGCTCCATACCCGTCGCCGCTGAAAAGCTTTCCCGTTTTGGAAATCTCCAGAAATTGGCCCTTGTCAACTGAACCATTACTCCCGAGCCAAACGGCTTCATAGTAGCCTGCAACCGTACCGTCTATTACTGCGTGATGATTGGAGCCACTTCCGTAGACGCCAATACCCTTTGATGAAGTTATAGCGACCTGCTGCGCAACATAGACGTTGTCAGTTGTCGTGAGATCAATGGTCGTTGTAGTGCTTGTGCTAGATATGGGATATTGCCATGCCATGAAAGTATCCTCCAATGTTTCTGGTGATTCTGTCTAAATGGCGGAACATAAATAAAATCGAACGAACAGAGCATATGCCTCTCGTGCCAAGGACGAATTTGTACTAATTTCTTCTTCCGGCTTACTTGCTGCGATGCGAGAGGCCGGCGCTGATCGCCAGAAAATTTCTCCCCCAATTGGGCGATGCGGCCATAAATCGTTTCGCTAATATAACCCCTCATTCTGGGAGATAGCGAGGCGACCGTGAAACCTAATGTCAACGGATGGGAGGAGACTGTTTTCTTTTACAATCTTTCTCGTCGGACCATGACTATCGTTGTTGACGATATCGTCACGGTGTTAGGCCCCTTCAAAGATGAAGACGACGCATCCACCGCGGCCCTCAAGTTCTGTCTGGCACAGCAAGTGGTTCCTCAAGCGCATTTATGGCTCAAGACATCACGGACGGTACTCCACTGAGCGATCCCACATTCTAGGCACGTGGATTCTGGCGGTGGAGTTTCCAGGCCTGCACCTCCTCGGCGACCTTACTTCTTCTCTCTTAGCGTTTTCGGCCGCTCGACATCTATTTCGCAATGCTCCTAAACTGCGGCGGCCAGAATAACTGCTCGATTATGCGGCGACAAAACCCGCTCGAACCGAGCTTGTCAACGTCAGCTGAGGGCCGACTGCGGCCCCCACGCCCGTTCATCATCCCGGGGGAGAAGTCGCTCGCGCCTCGACCATCATCGCTTCATTGATAAATTGGTATGGCGGAAAACGAAGCGCCTGCGTCATTAGATACCAGGTAACGGCTGTCAGTTCGGGTTTCGGACTGTTTGCGGCTTAACACCTTCCGCTACCCACTCCCCCCGCCCCAGCCGAGGCACGATTTTGTCGCTTGATCGCGGGGGGATATCGCCATACGAACTTACCAAAGGTATTCGTTCGGAGGTCGGTAATGCGGTTTACGGAAAAGAGCCTCACCCTTGGCGTCGACAGCTTGAGCCTCTTTGAGTATCTCGGTCACTTCAAGTGGACCACCAAAGCGATGGTGGATGTTGCCGCGCAGGCATCCGTCAGCCAGGACATACGGGTGGCTTTGGGACTGGTCGAAAACCTCTTTGTCGCAAAATTCTTCTCCTACGATCCAAAAGACGACTACGAACGAGAGGTCACGAAAGGCAACTCGGCGACATTTGAGCGTCCGCTCTATCTGACACGATCTTGCTACGAGTTCCTCGCCAACCCCTATCTCAAGGCCCAGAGTGAAAACCTTAGTGGCCCCGAGCGGGCGATCGATGGGGAGTTGGCCGATCGGTCGCTACCCGTCTTTGAGCAAATCGTGATCGACCAGCCGTTTAACCTCAGCAATGCACGATGGTTGCAAGGTACGATCCAGACAAACGCCCATTTGAAAGGTCGGCTCGCCCCTGGCCTCATACAACCTGCTGAGGTCATGGACAGCGACGAGGACGGCGAGTACGACGACGATCCTCACTATCGGTTCCTGGCGCTTCATCGCATCAAGGTAGTCGTCAACGACGAAGGCCTTGTCAGGAATGTCGCGGCAGACAAGGACGATGCCCCACGCGACGCGGAGCGGGGTGCCAGCCGGTATGATGGTGTCAATCTGTTCGCTATCTCCTATCAAAGCCGCTCCTATGATCATGATTGCCTGATCGAGGTCAGCCGATCCTTCGAAAGCGATGGTTCACTTTGGCGACTGAGCGTCGAAGTCAAATGCGACGCAGATATTCGCGAGTTCAGACCATCCGAGTGCACATTGCTTCAATCAACATTGACGACAGTCATAGGGGCCGATCTTATTCGGTTGGCCTATTTGGCGGTCGAACTTGAAAATCCGCCTTCTATAGAATGCTCCATCCGATTTACCTCCGGAAGTCTCGGTGGGCTCAGGGAGTCCATGGACCGCCTGTCGAAATCTGACGGCTTCTGGAAGCCGATCCCGGAAGAGCAGCGCAATCTGTTCCACATTGCCGTAACCTAGCGGGCAATCCCCAGAGGCTTGTTTGTCCGAAGCGTAGCAAGCTGTTAGGGGACGCTCTGGAACTCGACGGCAATCTCTCAGGCCGAGGAGTGTGCACGCTGATTGAGCGGAAGCACCAGTTCCGTCCGAGTCTCGTTCTCGCGTCTCCGTCTTTCGCCTTTCGGATCATCAACCGGCAGCATGAGCCTATGGGAGTTCTCTGTTGAATCTATCGGTAGAGTAGACGGTGACTTTGTTTCTGAAGGCTATCGTTGGAAGGTGACGTGGATGGTGCCGCTCTCAGCCGTTTCGGCTTTAACTGAGTAGCCAGCTTCGAGGCCGCGCAGATCGTCCCACAGGCGGATGCCGCGCCCGAGCAAAATCGGCGTGATAGCAACATGAAGGCGATCGACAAGGCCGGCCTTGAGATAGTCGCGGACGACGGTAGGACCGCCGCCTATCCTCACATCCTTGCCATTTGCGACCCTTACCGCCTGCTGGAGCGCATCCACCGATGTGCTATTGAGGAAGTGGAAAGTGGTGCCACCGGCCATCTCTATGGAGGGTCGTGGGTTGCGGGTGAGGACAAAGACCGGAACCTGGAAGGGCGGCTCGTCGCCCCACCAGCCACGCCAGTTCGGATCGTCGGGAAAGTTGTGGAGCCCGAACATTCCAGCGCCCATAATCTCGGCACCCACATTCTCGAAATATTCCGTCGCGTATTCGTCGTCCACACCTGTGGTCCCTGCTCCCGTGGTGTCCTTGAACACGCGCTCACGAAACGTTCGTGTTGCAACATATGCGCCGACGAGACGCGGCCAGTCCTCGCCGAACGGGGCTTCGAGCGTCTGGTCCGTCGTTGTCGCGAAACCATCTAGCGAGATCATGAGATCGACACGAACTACCACCGGGGTCCTCCTTGCGCGCGAATGCACCATAACCGCCCCAATGCCCGGGGCTAACCCTAAGGTAAGTGCCTTTATATTCGCAGTCCCATACTAAGGCAAGTGCCTTTTTTAGCCTTGACGGGAGCACCCGCCCACTTTACGGACGCACATGCCTTACCATTCAAATCCGCTCGACCTCGCCTTTCACGCTCTCAGCGACCCGACCCGCCGCGCTGTGGTGTCGCGGCTCGTCGAGGGCGAGTTGCCCGTCAGCACCCTCGCCGAGCCTTTCGACATGGCCCTGCCCTCCTTCGCCCAGCATCTCAAGGTACTGGAAGATTGCGGGCTGATCGTCAGCCAGAAGCGCGGGCGCAGCCGATGGTGCCGGTTGGTGCAGGCGCGCTTCGATGAGGCGGCGGACTGGATGGAAGCAGAGCGCCGGCGCTGGGCCGAGCGGTTGGGTCGACTGGAAACCTACCTGGACAAAACCGAAGAGGATGACGAAGGATATGGCAAACCTGTTTGAGACATGGACGCTTGACCGCGAAATCGTGCTGGTGAAGCTGCTCAACCATCGACGCGAGAAGGTCTTTGCCGCCTGGATGGATCCCAAGGCACTTTCCGAATGGTACGGCCCGGCCGGCCTCAGTATCGAGACCCACGAAGCCGATATTCGCGAGGGCGGGGTCTGGCGGTTCGATATGGTGGGCATATTCGAGGGCCAGCAGCAGCGCTTTCCAAACCTCATGCGCTTTCTGCAGATCGTGCCGAACGAGAGGATCGTCATGGACTATGGCACGCGTGATCCTGACGATCCCGACCGTTTCCGCGTCACGGTGACCTTTGATGAACAGGCCGACGGCAAGACTGTGCTGACCATGCGCCAGCTCCACCCCAGCGCTAAGCGGCGTCAAGAGGTCATCGGCTTCGGTGCGGTCGAATACGGGCTGCAGACGCTGGATAGTCTTGCAGCCTGGCTGGACGGCTGAGCAGTTGCCTATAGTGCCGTGCGCCTATGCATTCTCCGTGTTTCAAATCTCGCCGGTACTGGTATGGGCGTCCTTTAACTCCGATGCCGCCCCAAACAAAACGGTTACGTCTACCGTGGCCCTGGTTGTTGGAGACGGCAACCTCGCGGGTGCCGGAGTTCATCGGTCATTGATGTTCGGCATGATGTGAAACTCGTTCCGAAGAGCTGAGCCGATAATTACATCGCGGCTTCCAATCGGCATCGCCGATGGCAGCCTCGGGCCGACAGGTGACAAACTATGATATTTTTGGACTGCCCATTTCGGGCGAAGAGGCGGGAGGTGTGGCGGAGACTTGGCCATGGACACTGCTATTATTCGTACTCGCCCAGCCACGGGCATGGGCGAGGGCCTCTACAAGCAGCTTGATTTATCAAACCGTGGCCGGTTGTGTCCTGCTTGTATAGGCTCTGAGTTTGGCTATCACGGGCTCCGGACTTGTTGCGGGCTTCGGTACGCTCGGATGCCTTTTGCTTGGCTCGGCTCTGTTGTTGCCGGGGCTGCTTGCCATAAGCTTAGCCTTGACCGAGCGGATGTCCCGAGCGGCGCTCACCCAGTGGTTCTGGGCCGACACGCGCCTACAGGTTCCCGGCCTGTCGCTTGCACTGATGGCACTGCTTCTCGCGCTATCGGCGAATATCGGCGTCGACACCATGGTTTCAAGCTTCCGGCTCACCTTCCTCGGCTGGCTGGACCAACGCCTGGCAGCAGAACTCTGCGTTACCGCCAAGGATGAGGACGAGGCCAAGCGACTTCGAGAATGGCTTCCCCGATATTCAATGGCAGTTCTGCCGATCTGGAGTGTCGAAGGAAATGTTCTGGGTCAGCATCTTCAAATCTTTGGAGTAGCTAACGATCCGACCTATCGAGACCACTGGCCGTTCATCGTTGCGGATCGCGAAGCATGGGACGAGGTTGCTTCGGGGGAAGGTGCTCTGATCAATGAGCAGATGTGGAGACGTGGCGCTGCTTCGCTGGGGAAGACCATCCGAATGCCCGGCGACTGGGACGCCACCGTCGCTGGTGTCTACTCAGACTACGGCAATCCCAAAGGGCAGGTGATCATCGGCATAGCCTCTCTGGTGACGCACTACCCTGATGTCTCGAAGCTTCGTTACGGGATACGCGTCCCACCCGAGCAGGCTTCAAGCCTCAGCCAGCGGCTCGTCACGGAATTTGGTCTGGCGGAAACGGCTATCATCGACCAAGCTTCCCTCAAACGACAATCGAGAGCCGTCTTCGAGCAAACCTTCACCGCAACCGGAGCCCTCAACGTCTTGACGTTGGCCATCGCAGGCTTCGCGATGTTCTCAAGTCTGCTGACGCTTTCAGGTATTCGCCTTCCACAACTCGCACCACTCAGGGCAATGGGAGTCAGACGGCGCGATCTCGCACTCTACGAAGTTGTCCGCACATTGGCACTGTGGCTCGCCACCTTTGTCGCGGCCATTCCTGTCGGACTCGGCCTGGCCTGGGTATTGCTGGCGATTGTCAATGTCGAGGCATTCGGTTGGCGGCTGCCAATGACTGTGTTTCCGTTAGACTGGCTGTGGTTGGGGGCGGTAGCTCTTCTGGCGGCGATTCTGTCGGTTCTCATACCGGTCCGGCGTCTGGCAACCATCAACCCAGCCGACTTGCTGAGGATTTTTGCCGATGAACGCTAAAACACTGCTGGTCGCTTTAATTGCCCTATCGATGACGGTGTCAACCGGGCATAGCCAGTCTCAAGGGTTTGCCGGGCTTGGCTCGGATGCCAAAGGCTTTGCGATGCCCGAGCGAGGCCACCCCTTAGCATTCCCATCCGATCACGGCGCTCATTCGGATTACCGTATCGAATGGTGGTATGTGACAGCCAACCTGCAAGGCGAGGACGGTAAGCGGTACGGGGCACAGTGGACGCTGTTCCGGTCAGCTCTGGGTCCTGGTGTTGCTCAAGGTTTCGCGGACCCGAAGATTTGGCTCGGCCACGCCGCCATAACCACAGAAAACCACCAGTATGTCGCAGAGCGTCTGGCCACAGGAGGCGTCGGGCAGGCAAATGTCACGACCGAACCGTTCGACGGACGATGAAGAGCATCGCACGTGCAGGGGCCGACGAACTCGATGAACTCCTTCTGACCGCGAACGGGCAAGATTTCGGCTACAGCTTGAACTTGAGGTCGACTGGCCCAGTGGTGCTTCAAGGAGATCGCGGGTTCTCCGTGAAATCCTCGAGCGGGCAAGCCTCCTACTACTATTCGCAACCCTTCTACCAGGTGAAGGGCGCGATCAAGGTAGCGGGAGCTAATGTCGCAGTGAGCGGGCAAGCCTGGCTCGACAGAGAGTGGTCTTCCCAGCCACTCGCCGCCAATCAGACGGGCTGGGACTGGTTTTCGCTGCACTTCGATACGGGCGAAAAACTGATGGCATTCAGGCTGCGCGATGACAAAGAGGGTTTCATCTCGGCGAACTGGATTGCGGCTGATGGCAAGTCGACGCTGTTGTCGAAGGAGGACATTCATCTGGAACCTGTACGACAAGCCAAGGTCGACGGGCGAGACATGCCGGTGGCTTGGCGTATCCAGATTCCGGGAAGGTCACTGGACATCACAACCCGACCGTTGTTCGATCAGGCTTGGATGAGCACCAGCACGCCGTATTGGGAAGGGCCGATTGCGTTCCAAGGCTGCGTGTCAGGCGTCGGTTACCTGGAAATGACCGGGAATTAAGTCGGGCGCTGGGTTGGCAGGTTCCAGACCGGGATCGCGTTTCAGGGGGGTGGGATACCGGCTTCGTTTTTGAATTGGGCCATTGTCGCCCCGATGAAGCCACCTGGCTCGCGTACTACCTGCGATTAAAAGTGATGTGATCCCCTTTTGGCGCAAACCTGCGGTTTTCCCGTTACGGTTTACGCCCTCGGCCCCGACCCGACGACTGTCGTGATTCCTTCGCCGAATCCGAAAAACCTGGAGGTTTGCTTTTTACCCAGGCAACGAATGTCTGCACCGCAGGGTCTTCAAGGATGGCCTCGATCGTGGAGTACTTCTTGGCGAGTTGGGCATCAGTAAAAATCGCATGTATCTGGTTGTGGCAGATACGGTGCATGCAAACGGTTTTCTTGCCACCTTTGCTCTTGGGGACGAGATGATGCTCGTCTTTCTGATCATCCGGGATCACGCGCTCGCACATCGGACAAAGCACTGGCTCTGGCACCGCCACGTCCCATGAAGCCATTTCATCTCTGTTCTTGCGGCCCATCGATTCATCATTCTAAGCGCTACCGGCCTTACGTCCATTTTGCTTGGATCGATACAGGCCCTTGTACCCCGCAGATATCGCTTCTCTTCAGGCGGAGCAATGCTGTTCTAAAGCCGTGGCATGATCCGATATTGTCGCCGAAGATGAATAAGCGAGGCGATCGCGTTTCTGCGCGACGACGGCCATCGGCCCTAAACCGAGAACACGGGCGACCACAGTCACATTCGAAACGACGCCCTGTACTCGCGCGGGGTCATGCCCCGAATGGAGCGGAACTGGCGATTGAAGTTGGCGAGACTGTCGTAGCCGACATCCGCGGCGATGTGGGCGATCGGTTGGGTGCTCCCGGACAGCTTGGCGCAGGCGTCGCCGATCCGAAGCGCGGTCACATAGGCTGACACGGTCGTGTTGGTGTGTTTGGTGAACATGCGGTGCAATCCGGATTCGCTCAACGCGGCGAGCTCGGCGAGGTTGTTCATGCGGACCGGACGCACATAGTTCTGGTGCAGATGCTGAAGCACCCGGTCGACACGCGATCGGCTCTTCGTCGTGAGTGGCGGGGCTGCTGACGCGAGCTGCTGGATATCTTTCCATCTTGCCAGATCGAGCAGGATTTCCAGGGCGGACAGCAGGAGGCCACTCGGCTTCGACTCCAGCGTCCGTTTGAAACGTTTGGCAATGGAGTACCCAGCATCGGTGCCGACGACAGGCCCGTTGCCGCCCGGGCGAAGAGTGTGCGGACCGGGGAGAGTTCCACCGCGCTGCCGACGAAGGTGTCGATCCATTCCTGTCGGAACCAGAGCACCAGGGCGACGTGAGGCTGGTCCTCCTTGATCTTCGACCTGGACGACCAGGTGTGCGGGAGATTGGGGCCGACAAGCACCAGGTCGCCATCGTCATATTCGCCGACATGATCTCCAATGAACCGCTGTCCTCGAGAGTTCAGCGTGAGTGTCAGCTCGTATTCGGGATGATGATGCCATTCGAAGGGAATGGCGGCGTCGAGGCGGCGATCCAGGGTCACCAGAGACGAGTCCGGCGATGTCGGCAGTTTCTCCAGATACGGTCTCGACACGCACATGTTTCTCCATGAAGGCCAGAATAGTACCAGTATTTGCCGGGACTCGACAACATGGAGGTCGGGAGATTGCTACGGTCAGTCCATTACCTGATGACCAGGAAGACTTAGATGGGAGAATATCATGCAAGCAGCACAGACCATGGCGCGCGACAGCCATCCCACCACCACAGCCGCGATCCAGCTCAAGGATATCGTCAAGAAGCTCCCGCTCCGGGTTCTCTCAAAGGAGGATTGGCAGCACTGGATCACCAAGGGATATGTCATTGTCCGTCAGGCGGTGCCTGCGGCAAATGTGGAGCGCCTTGTCGAGCTGCTCTGGCGATTTGACGAGAAGGACCCGAACGATCAGTCAACCTGGTACGCGCCGCAGCGCCGCGAGCACAAAATGAAGGAATTGAACAACACCGGGATGCTGGAAATCTACAACCACCAGTATCTCTGGGACAATCGAATGGAAGGCCGCATCTACGATGCATTCGTCGACATCTGGGATCGCGAGGAACTCTGGGTCACCATCGACCGTGCCAATCTCAACCCGCCCAAGAAGGTGAAGGGCACTCCGAACGGATTCATCTATTGGGACGTCGATACCTCGATCCGGCCGCTGCCTATCGGCGTCCAGGGCGTGCTGAGCCTCAAGAAACAAGACGGCAATGTAGGAGGCTTTCAGTGCGTGCCGAGTCTCTTCGAGCATTTCGAGAAATGGGAGAGGACCCAGCCTGAAGATCGCGACCCGATGCACCCCGACATGGCGGGCCAGAGCACTGTCAACATCGACATGGAGCCCGGTGACCTGATGATCTTTAACTCATTGCTCGCCCATGGCGTCAGGCCGAACCATTCCGACGACAGGGTCCGAATGGCCCAATATGTCTCCATGCATCCGGCGGAGTTCGACAATGAAGCGGAACGCCAGGAGCGCATTCGGCTTTGGCGTGAACTCGATTATCCACAACGTGATGCCTTTCCCGGCGATCCGCGGGAATGGGAGAAGAAGAATACCTCCACCGCCAAACTCACCGACCTCGGTGAAAGGCTCCTCGGCCTGAAACCTTGGTGAAATTAACCGACAGCCAGTCTCCCGGAGCCGATCGCGAGCGATGCGGTCGGCTTTTCCATCGGCGGTTCGGCGAAGGGGCGGATGTCTGGGGCATGGGTCAATTCGTGTTTGAAAGTGGCATCTTGAGCTATCTGGTCAGGGCCGACATTGCCATGTTGCTCGGCAACAAAGAAGTCACTGGCGGCCGCAAATCCCCAAGCGAGCGCCACCGGCATCAACGTTTAGAAGGGGTTTGCTGTATGCGCCCAACGGTCGACACTGCCTATTGGGCTGTGCCTGCTGGCGCTGCTTCGTCAGATTGCGGATCGCAGGAGGCGGCGTAATGTTCCGCAGTCTCCGCAATGCCAACATTCCTGGTTGGCAAGCAATCCCGCTTGGGAGAAGCGCCTGGTTCAACCATTTCAGCTTGCGGTGGAGGCGTTACATCAACGAGGTCAGCAGCAGCCCCACTCGTGGCGATCAAGGCAATAATCCAGACGGCTGGGCCAACAATTCGATTCATGATCTAACCTGGTGTCCTTGCGGTTTCAATTTTTACTGGCGGTCCACCACCAGCGAGTAGGCCATTGCCTGCGTTTCAAAGGCCGTCGCTGGGCTTTCCAGTTAAAGATTGAGTTACGAGGCTTTCAATAGTTCCACCGACTGATCTGACGACCTGGACGGAGTACTCACGGTCCGGTGCAAATGCGACCTGCGACCGTTTTTACGACAGCGATACGCAGGCCACGATTTTTGTTGCCGAATACGACAAGAGCATGGCATGCAAAGATTGTAGTAGAGGTCGGTTTCGACTGAGCGGTGCAGTTGGATATGGCTAATGAGAAAATCAGACCACGACTGACGCCGTGACGCACCAGAGGCTGACTTGACCGCAACCAAGACTTCTATGGTGTCCGATCGAACGGCGTACAGGACTCCACGCCTTCCTCGTCGTGCTTCAGTTCGGAATCTCTGTGAACATGAATGACGTACTTTTGCATGATCAAGATTACCTCCGCGCCGTCAACAAGATCTGTTGGGGGTGCTGATCGCAATGTGGCGCCACTGCGTTCCGCAACATATGTATCTTTCCGGAACCAAGTCATTCGCTAACGATTAGGAGACGTATCACAAGGTTCAGGGGAACACGAATGATGAGAAATGTACTTTCGATGATCGCCATTTCGCTCGTGATGGTGTCCGTGCCGGCGCTAGCTGCTTCGCTTGAGCCCATCCCCGGAAGCATCACGTATAAGGGGCAGCCACGAACGAAACTGACCAAGTCTCCAATCGGAAGCACGTTCAATCACTACTTCACGGTCGGAGGATACGACTATGCCGAGACCTATCGAATCCTACCAGACCGTTCCTTGGAAATTATTTCTCGCCGCCGAAGTGACATGTTTAATTTTGGCGGACGCGGACGATAGGCCGCGCCGAGCGATCGCCAAATGTTGCCCTTAGATATGCAACCACTCATCTACTGTTCAGTTTGCCGCTTTGGGAGGCGGCCATGAAAGATCCTCTCATGTCTAATGACGTGAATGCATCGATCATGACGGGACTTGCGAGTTTGGCGCACCTGTTCGTTGAACGCGCGTCGCGTTCCTCCTGCGGTTCTCGACACGCCGGACAAAGGACTACCAACCATTGAAACAACAACGCGAGTTTTAATCGATCATCCGTTTTAGGCCGAATCATCTCGCTAATTCAATAGATTAGCAAAAAATGCGTAATGTGAATTATGGAACTTTTGGCTTATGTTCGCTAGGCAAGGCCTCTCGCTTTACACGCAGGATGAACAGGTCCTCCGGGTCAAGCAGTCGATGATCCGCATCGCCCGCAAGAGGATCCTCCTCGTGGACGAAAGCAAGTTCCATTTTTCGGCGCTGAACCACGTTGCCGATCTCTCGGTGTTCGACGTCGTTATTATCCCCCAGACTGTCGATGAACGGATCATCCAATACCTACAGCAGAACGGGATAAACCTCGAACTCGTCTAGCTAGGGCTTTTTTAGCTTTGCCTGTTCCAGAGACCAGTATTCCATATCGAAAAGATCGCTCTCGCTGATTGGCGTGAAGCGACCATAGTCCTCAGCCGCATTGATGGCCCGGGTCGCCTGTTCACAAAGATCGCCACCGATTTTGGCAGTCTTCTCATTGATGCCAAGTGCCAGCATTCCCTGGCCTCGCACGATGATGACGCGCGGATAGGCATCGAGAATGGTCTTAGGTTCATCCGCACGGTCGGCATTGCGCTGAAAATACTCTCTGTAGCGCTGCGCGTATGCCGCCAACGCGCTTTCAATCCGTTCTACATCAGCATCGGCGTCGACGATCAACGGCCACGGCTTGATGCGGATGACATGGTCAGGCGTTACCGTTCCGCGAAGGGTGACTTCCTCGACGTCGTCGCGGCTGACGTAGCGTTGGATCGCTGGTGTCGAGCGATAATCCAAAGATAGCCCTTTGGCGAACGGTGATCCTGCGCGGGACAGAGCCTCGACTAGGTGAGTTTCAAGGACCGGATCCAGCCTCGCCGCATTCCCCTGTGGCCCCGACAGAACAACCCCTTTCCGGCTGAGCTCCTCTTCCGCCACCGTGACGAATTCGATCATAAGGTCATAAGAGCGGCGGGCGGTTTCCGCGAAGGTGAAGAGACCATGGTTTTCGAGCCATAGTCCTTCGCAACCAGGATTTGCGCGATTAATCTTATCACCTTCGATGGAGAGATCGAAACCCGGCATGACGTAGGGCACAAAAGCCACCCTGCCTCCGTAGATACGCTTGACGGTTTCGCGCATGTCGGGTTGGTCCGCGAGTGCCAGGATGGCCGTGGCGTGGGTATGATCGACGAAGGCAAAAGGCAGGAACGCGTGCAACAATGCTTCAACTGAAGGATTCGGTGCATTCGGGTCAATCAGGCTTGAACGAAGCAAAGCCACCATCTCCGGATCGGAAAGTCTTTTGCCGTCGCGGATGGCAAGCAATGGCTGTAGTCGGACAGCGGGAAGCCCTGGTGCTTCGATCGTATCGAGGTCCCAGCCGCTCCCCTTGATGTGCATCAGGTCGGAACCGTCCTTGCCCCTCACCTTTACGGATGTGTTGCCGCCGCCGTGCAAAACGAGATCGGGGTCGCCACCGATGATGCGCGAGGTATAGATGCGAAGGCCAAGGGCTTCGCTATGCCCGGCAGCTAGCGCTGCATCCACATATCGTTGTGCATCGTTGTCGTTCCAGCGGCTTTGCATCGTGAGATCCATTTCTGTTCGAATAGAAGCGGGCGGCCGCGGATTGCGGCCGCCCGGTAGTCAGGCTGTGAGATCAGAAATCGAAATTACCAATATTGTCCTTGGTGAAGACGGTGCGCTCGGGAAGCAGGATAATGCCGTTACCATCAGCCTCGTAGTCATAGCCCTGCACCTTGTTGGCCGAGACTTCGACGGTTCCAACACCCGGGATATCGAGCTTGTCGCCGACTTTCATCGGGCCGTTCTTCAGAACATGATCCGCCACAAAAACCGAGATCTTGCCCTGCTGGGTCACATCCCAGAGTCCAAAGCGCTTTATGGTGCCGCGTTCGATATAGGGGCGCATGACGTTCGGCGTCGAGAAGCCAACGATAGTAACGCCATCAGCACGCTTCAGGTTTTCGGCAGCCTGGGCTGCAGCTGGAAGTGCATTTGCGTCAGGCGCGATGATCGCGTCGAGATCCGGATAGGTCTGCAGAATGCTTTCGGCCGTCTGCAGTGACTTCTGGGCGTCGTTGTAACCATACTGGGTCGTGACGATTTCCCAGCCGGGATGCTCCTTGGATATTTTCGCCTTGGCAGCTTCCGCCCAGGCGTTCTGGTCGGTGACGGTGGGGCTTGAATAGAAGAATGCGACCTTGGCTTTCTCCTTGGTTACACCTTCGGATGCCATGTCGACCAACAGACCGCCGAGCTGGTCAGGCGTACCCTGATTGATGTAGTAGCTGCGGCAATCCGGGTTGACGTCGCTATCCCAGGTCATGACCAGAACGCCGCGTTCCATGGCGCGCTTCAGGGCGGGGCACAGGCCATCCGGAGAGACAGACGACACGATGATCGCATTGTAACCCTGATTGACGTAGTTGTTAATGAACTGCACCTGGCCGGAGACGCTGGGCTCGGTCGGGCCGTCGTAGGTCACCTTTGCGCCGACCTCCTCGCCCGCTTTGACTGCGCCCGCACCGCCACTGGTAAAGAAGCCGACACCGACAAGTTTGGGGATAAAGGCGATCTGGGATTCCGCCTGCGCTGTTCCTGATGCCAGCACCGTGCCGGCAAGAAGGCCTGCTGCCAATACCGTGGATTTCATGATGGTCTTGATCATTCTACTCTCCTCCTGAAGTAACGACCGTCTGGCTCTTCCTCAGCCTGCTGACGGCGATGAAATCGGCAAGCAAGGCGCTTCCGTGGCGCAATGCGACCGCTATAACCAGCAACCCTCCCGAAAGTGCGCTGGATATCTGGCTTGAAACACCGCTTGCCTGCAGGCCCTGCTGCAGGTAGCCGATGACGAAGGTGGCAATCAGCGTACCGAGGATCGACCCCTGCCCGCCATAGATGGATGCGCCGCCAAGCACCGCAGCGGTAACCGCCGGCAGCAGCGTTGCCGCGCCAAGATCGACGCGTGCCGATCCGAAATAGGCAGACATGGCAAGGCCGGCGATCGCGGCGCAGAGGCCAGTAACCACATAGGTGATGGTTTGTACTTTGCCGATAGGAATACCGGCGAACCGTGCCGCGCTCTCCGACTGGCCGACAAGAAAAACGGCGCGGCCAAAGCGCGTGAAATGCAGAAGTCCGACAAGCACGACGGCTAGTATCAGAAACAGTGCGAGTGTCGCCGGCAGACCAAGGATCTGGGCGTAACCAAAGGCATTGAACGCCTCCGGAAAATTACCTATCCCTTCATACCCGCCGGCACCGACAAGACCAGATGCAACTGTTGCCGTCCCCTGGAAGAGATAAAGGCTGCCAAGCGTGACGACAAGCGGCTGGATCTTCGAAAGGTGGATCACAGCTGCATTGAAAACGCCGCAGAGCCCGCCAGTGACGAGCGCCAGGCCCATCGAAAGCGGCAGCGGCACTGCGTAAAACGTCGCCACGCCGAAAACGATGGCTGCGAGCCCGATGGTAGACGCGAACGACACGTCGATACCGCCTGCAATAATCACCAGCGTCAACGGCAAGGCAACGACACCGATCTGCACGAAATCCGACGTGCCGTAGATCAGGTTGCCAAAGTTGAGAAAGCGCGGATTGAGGATGCCGAAGATCGCAAGTTCGATCGCCAGCATTGCAAGAAGTGCGGTTTCCCAACGGAAGAACAGCTTCTTCATCGGCTAACCTCCACCAATTTGGATGTTGCTTTGAGATTTTGACCGATTGCCGCACGGTCGTGGACAGCGTATCGGCGTGCGCGGATGCGCCGATGTATGACCTGGCGAATGCGGCCATCGAGAAGCAGCACGGACAGAAGCAGGGCGCCGGCGATGAAATCGTTCCAGTAGGCGGGGATCTTCAGGAAGACGAGGGCACTATCGATCGAGGTGATGAAGATCACAGCGGCGACAACGCCGGCAACGGAACCGGTGCCACCGAGAAGGCTGACCCCGCCCAGCACATTGACCGCGATCGCCTTCAGTTCAATGCCGTTGCCGGCCTGGTTGGGTATGAAGCCAATCTGCGCGGAGAAGACAATGCCGGCAAGAGCTGCACACAGACCAGTGGCGACAAAGGCGAAAAACTGTACACGGCGAACCGGCACGCCGAGATGATGCGCCGCCGCCTTGTTGTCGCCGACTGCATAGAAGAAGCGGCCAAAACGGGTCCGACGTAGAAAGAGCCAAAGTCCTACGATCAGCACTACAACAACTACGGTCAGCGCGGAGAAGCCGAAGCCGAGGTTGCCGGCGAGCGCCTTCAGCCCCTGGGGCAAGTCTTCGATCCAGCGTCCGCCGGTCATCACCAGCATGATCCCACGGTAGAGGCCGAGCGTTCCAAGTGTGGCGACGATCGATGGGATGCCGAGGTAGGCAACCATCAGACCGTTGAAAGCACCCGCTGCTACACCTGTGAACAGGCAAAGCGCGATTGCCATCGGCAGGCCAACGCCGGCATTCACCGACAAGCCGAGCACCGCCGCGCTCAATCCCAGTACCGAGCCGCTTGAGACGTCAATATTGCGGGTAAGGATTACGACCATTGTCCCGAGCGAAATCAGCATCAAAACGAGACTGCTCGACAGCACCGTCGAAGCCGTGGCTCCTGAAAGGTAACCAGGCGCAGTAGCGCCGATTGCGACATAGGCAACGACAAGGATGAGAAGCAAGGTCACGACACGGTTGCGAGCAAAAAGCGATCAGCTTCTTCGTTGGCGTGGTCATGCGCTGGTTCCGGGACAGCTTTGGCGCGGAGGAGGTGGCCAAGGCTAAAAGGACCGGCGGCGATGCCTACAGTTTGCTGGAGGAAAAGGCCGCAAATGTGCCGCCGGGTGCCTACGGCATCATTCCCGTCTTCTCCGACGTCATGCACTACGGAAAATGGTACCACGCGGCACCGTCGCTTCTGAACCTCTCGATCGATCCCGAAAAATCCGGCAAAGCCGCAATCTTCCGGGCCCTTCAGGAGAATGCGGCAATTGTCGCGGCTCGCAATCTTGCGGCCATCTTCAAGCTCTCCGGCAAGACCCCGGACAAGATCGTCTTTGCGGCTGGCGCCGCGAAGTCCGCCCATTGGGCGCAAATCCTATCCGACGCCACCGGACTTCCCGTTGTTACACCGGTCGTCAAGGAAGCAACGGCACTCGGCTGTGCCGCGGCAGCCGGTATTGGCGCGGGTCTTCATCACGATTTCGTGGGCACCGCCACCCATTGGGTCAAATGGGATCGGCACTTCGAACCGAACGCCACGCATAAGGCGATCTATGACGCGGCCGGCGAACGTTGGGCCCGCGCATATGAACTGCAAAGGCAACTTGTCGACGAGGGCGTCACAACCGCCCTTTGGAAGGCTCCAGGCCTCTGATCCACAAATCCATCGCGCCGAGGCGCAACCGTCAATATTCAGTGGGAACAAACGATATGCTCATTCAGATGGTCAACATCCACGTCAAGGAAGGTCACACAGTCGAATTCCTGGAGGCGTTTCGCATTAACTACGAGGGCACGCGACAGGAGCCCGGCAATCTTCGCTTTGATGTTCTGCGAGACCCGAACGACGAAAATGTCTTTCTGATCTATGAAGTCTTTGTTTCCGCCGATGCGCTTGAGGATCACCGCCGAACTCCGCACTACCAGGAATGCGTCCGCCGGATCGATCCGATCCTTGCAGGCCCGCGCACGAAGGTATTTTTCAACGCTGAGATGGCCGATTTCCTCGAAAGCGGGCCGGCTTAACGGAGCCCGAAATAAGCTCAGGCGCTCGCTGATTGAGAGACTCTGTGTCGTGGGGGTCTACGTTTGCAGGGCAAAACCGGGACAGAACTCCTGGTAGGCGCAGCAGCAATCGCCGAACATCAAGGTGTACTGGGGAACCGCCAGAGTCCTCGGCATGTACGGCGAGGTGGGCGGAGGGTTCCCGCCAATCCTTCCACGACAAAATGTGATGGGTCTCACCTGCGCTGGGCGCAACGCGAGCGTACTTACCCCACGATAGTTCCACCAGCAGCGATGATGGCATCCGGCGTGTCGAGATCGAGATGGGCTGCAGAGCCGATTTCAATATCAATGACCGACAATCCAGAGGCTTCGATGAGATGACGCGCACCGACATCTCCCTCCTCTGCTTCCTCATTCGTCCGTCCTTCGTCAGGCCGTACTCTAATCAGTCCGGATTTTACTCCGCCCCTACGGCGAGATTATCGCGCCGTTACCGTGGCCGACTTTTGCACCGCCGCTCTCATCGCTCGCCGTCGCCAGCTTCGATTTTGCGGCAACGGGCCGCACGCACATTGGCGTTCCGACGGGAATAGATTTTTCGGTCGCAACGAGCGTGCCATAGACGGGATTCCGGGAAAAAATAGAAATCAGATCGCTATTCTGATTGGCGCAAAACAGATGTTTGCCGGAGGGGCTCAATGCCAGGTTCCTTGGCGTGGAGCCGCCACAAGGCACGCTCTGAATGTGGTCGAGCTTGCCCGATTGCTGATCGACCTTGAAAACCGCAATGCTGTCATGCCCGCGGTTCGAGGCGTAGAGAAATTGGCCATCGTCGGATATTTGAACATCGGCGCAGTGGTTGCCCTCCAGTGCATCCGTCGTCACCGTCAGCTTCGAATCCAGTTGCACGAGCGTTCCCGCGCTCTGGTCTATCGCAAAGCTGGCCAGCGTCGAATCGAGTTCGTTGAGAACAAACAACAGCCGGCCTTTCGGATTCATCGCCATATGGCGGGGTCCGGCACCGGCTCTTGTTTTGGAGACCGCCTGCAGCGTCAGTTCCCCACCGCTTTCAATCCTGTAGCTTGTCAGACTATCGCACCCCAGATCCGCGACGACCAGCAGGTTGTCCGCTATTTCAATCACGCTGTGCGCATGGCTCCGCTCCTGGCGGATTGTGTTCGGACCCGTTCCCGTCTGCCTGACGCTTGCCACCGGCGGCGTTAGTCCACCGTCGTTTCGAATGCCGTAGACAACAAGGGATTGGTCCGGCCCCCCTTCGCCCAAACCGTAATTGACGACGAAAAGCTTGGTGCCATCGCGCGAAATCAAATTGTGGGCTGTTATGCTGCCAAGCGACGGCTGCATGTTAATATGGGCAAAGGTTGCTGTCTGGGGATCGAACGCGAGCGCAGTTACCAAACCCTCGTTCCACCCGAAGATTTCCGAGTTGGCATAGACAACCTGCCGTCTCGCATCGATCGACATAAAGGTCGGATTTTCGATCGTTTCATGCGCGGCCAGAGCCTCGACGGCAAGTGTCTCTTCATCGAAACTGAAAACCGTGATCCCTTTGCCGCGCGCACCTTGGAAGTATGGCGCTTCCCGATTGAGGGTGCCCGCAAAGACCAGACATGTCTCACCCATCCTTTCACTCCTCCCCGAGGCGTCAATATCAATCGCTGCTTTCATGCGTTCAATCAGTTCAGAGAATGCTGGATAGGCCTTGCAAAATCAATCCATATGTGAAAAATCTCTTCACATAAGAAAACTTGGGAGGGTGTTCATGGGAAATTCTACGCCGACGGTTGGCGTGTCATCGACCTTGCTATCCGATATGCCCGCCAATCACGCGGCGTTGCCAGTGTGGAATGCCGAGAACTGGTTTCATGAGGATTGGCCGGTCGGACAGAAAATCCGGTCGCTGCGCCGCACGCTGGGCGAAACTGCAGCACGATCTTCAATATGCTCCTGACCTTATGTCCAGGAAGCGATGTTTGCCGAGAGTGAAGGTATGACCTTGGTGCCGCGCGGCATCAGCGGTAAGGGCAGCCTTGTCGAAACCAGCCTTCTGAAGGCCTTGGTCGATTTTCAGTTCGAGGTGCTGACGAGCTGCGTGGGTGCCGCGCCACGATAGCTACAGGGCTTTCCAGCAGGCGCCGTCCGACCGGATCAATGAAGGTCTTCTGGCAAAGCAGCCATCGCCTGGGGTCATCAACGATCTCAACAGACTGTTCGTGGAGCTTCAAAACACCGTAACCGCCGGCGGAGGAGCCGGCTATCAAAGGGAGGAAATGATATGAAGACAATAACACGCGGCCTGCTGGCCGCGACAGCGCTTCTGACCGCGACAACGGTCGTCCAGGCGCAGGATGCCGTGGCGACGGTCGTCCAAGGCCTGCCCGATATTCTGAAAGCCCAGTACGAGGGCGCCCCGCAGAAGGTGCTGCCATCCGCTTGGAACGATTTCAAGGCGCCGGCAAAGCCGTGGAAATGGTGCCACTCGGAATCCTATCAGGGCAATCCGTGGCGGGTCACGGTCACCACCGAACTGAAGCGTCTAGTCGACGGGCTGATCGCCGATGGCACAGTTGAAAGTTTCGAGGTTTCCGATTCCAATAATGATGCCAGCCAGCAGATCAACCAAATCCGCGCCTTCATCGACAAGGGCTGCTCGATCATCACATCGATCCCTGGTTCCGCGACGGCGCTTGACGATGCGATCGATGCTGCGGCCAAAGCCGGAATTCCCTTCCTGACCGCTGCCGGTTCGGTCACCAGCCCGAATGCGATCAATGTCGATTCAAACTATGCGCGGTGGGGCTACGACATGATGAGCGCCATTGGCAAGGAATTGCCCGATGGCGGCAGCGTGCTTCTGGTCGAGGGCATTGCCGGTCATCCGATCGTCGTGCAGGAGCGCGAGGGCGGCGACAAGGCTCTGGCCGAGAATGCAAAGCTAAAAGTGGCGCGCAGCGTCAACGGCAACTGGACGGCGAACGTCACCAAGACGGTGGTCTTCCAAGCGATCGCCACCAATCCTGCGCCGATCGATGCCGTCTGGACCACGGGCAGCGAAAGCCGCGTGGTTGCCGAAGCCTTCGCGGAGGCCGGCCGCCCGGCCCCGATCATCACCGGTTCGCTGACCGGCGATGCCCTGGGATACTGGAAGGCCAATCCGGACAAGTACCGTTTCGAGGGCCATGCGCTCTTGCCGCATTGGACGGCACAGACGTTGTTTCGCATCGGTGCGCGCATCCTCGACGGGCAGACGCCGAAGCTGAACACGCTGATGATCCCGATCCCCACCATCCACAATGCCGATCTGGGAAGCTGGTACAAGGACTGCATGACGCCGGATTCGGTATCGGTATTCCCGATTCCGCCAAAGGATCCGATGCCCGAAGAGTGGTTGGACGCCTATTTCAACGGCGCCAAGCCGACGCCGGGCTGGGATTATGCAAAGGTGCCCGACGCCTGCGCTAAATAGCCGGCTATGGAATGGGCGACCCTTGAGATCAGGTGCGGTTGCAGCTTCGTCCTTCTCCCCGCTACGGGGAGAAGGTGCCCGAAAGGGCGGATGAGGGGCCGCCCTGCACTCTCAGAATGGTCGTCCCTTCGAGCCGTTCGACTTCCATTTCACCTCAGAGACTGACAATGCTCGAAATCAACACTTTGTCGAAAAGATACGGCGAGACGGTGGCCCTTGCGGGCGCAACGATCGCGTTTCGGGCCGGTACGATCCACACGATTCTGGGTGAGAACGGCTCCGGCAAGAGCACGCTTGTCAAGCTCCTGTCCGGCATCGTTCAGCCGGACGGCGGCACAATGACGCTCGACGGGCATGCGTTTTCCGGTGCGCGGCCAGCCGATTTCCAGTCCGCTGGTTTCGCGACGGTGTTTCAGGAGGTGCTGATCGCGCCGGACCGCAGCGTCACCGACAATATTCTTCTGGGGCTCGACGGCCTCATTCACCGCAGGATTCCCCGCGACAGGCGGCGCGAAACCGCAGCCGCCGCTTTGGCGCGATTTGCGGTGAGCGAGGTGCCGCTGGATATCCCCGCCGGCAAACTGCCTTTGGCAACGCAGCAACTCGTCGTGCTTGCGCGCGCCCTTGTGCGCCGGCCACGGGTGCTGATCCTCGACGAGGTGACGGCGGCGCTGGACTATGCTGACCGCGAATCGGTGTTTTCGCTGATGCGCCAGCTGGCCGACGAGGGTTCCCTGCTGCTCTTCATCACCCACCGGATGGACGAGGTGATGGCCTTGTCCGACCGCGTCTCCATCCTGCGCAGCGGGCGCGTCGTTGCAACTGAGGAACGCGGCATCTCGACGCCCTCCGAACTCCTGCGGGCCATGGCGCCCCAGACGGCAGCGGAGCTTCATTATGCCTGACCATTCGACGCTCTCGTCTCTTTTGCTGCATTCGCGCGACCTCGCGTTGCGGCATGATGCGCACCCCTTTTCGCAAACCATACGCCCCGGTGAAATCGTCGGCCTTGCCGGTCTCGACGGTCATGGGCAGGAACGGTTTCTCGAAATCATGGCAGGGCTGAAAAAGCCGGCCCAAGGCACGATCTGCCTCGGTGGACCTAACGCGGAAATCCGGATCAGCGACTTCCGCATGGCGGTCGCCAACGGCATCGCCTATCTGCCGCGCGACCGGCGGGCGACCGGCATTTTCCCGATGCAGTCCGTTCTCGACAATTTCGCCATTT
The DNA here is from genome assembly GCF_030814475.1 of Pararhizobium capsulatum DSM 1112. Classification (NCBI taxonomy): domain Bacteria; kingdom Pseudomonadati; phylum Pseudomonadota; class Alphaproteobacteria; order Hyphomicrobiales; family Rhizobiaceae; genus Pararhizobium; species Pararhizobium capsulatum. The sequence continues at coordinate 278,044 of NZ_JAUSVF010000003.1, forward strand.
CGACGGTCGGGCGCGATGCGCGCTTCGGCCTCATCAGCGCCGCCAGCCGGTTGCGGCGCTATCAGTCCTATCGCGACAGGCTGTCGATTTCGGCGCCCCGGCCGGATGCGGCAATCACCACCTTGTCGGGCGGCAACCAGCAGAAGGTGCTTCTCGCCCGGGCCTTAGCGCTCGAGCCGCGTCTGCTTCTGCTAAACGACCCCACCCGCGGCGTCGATGTCGCCACACGCCATGTTCTCTACGACGTGTTTCGCGGGTTGGCCGCAGAAGGAATGGCGCTGGTGGTCCTCTCCAGCGAAATCGAGGAAATCCTGCTCCTCTGCCACCGCGTGCTAGTGTTTAGGGATCATGGGTTGACGGCGGAAATGACGGGGGCGGCGATGAATACAGAGAGTGTGATCTCAGCGATGTTCGGACGTGCGGCATGAGCGGCGCGGGCATGTCTTCCAGGCTCGGCGGACTGTTTCGCAACACCGGGTTTGCGATCGTTTTGCTGATCGTTCTCCTGGTCGTCAATCTCGTTCTCAGTCCGGCCCGGTTCCATCCAGCGGCCTGGGGCGCCCTGATCGGACTATCCGCCCCCCTGATCGGCGCTGCGGCCGCGTCGGCGCCGGTCATTATCGCCGGTCGCGGCGGCATCGATATTTCCGTCGGGCCGCTGATGGGCTTCGTCAACGCGATGGTCATCCAGGTTCTGTTCCTGAAAGCGGGAGTCTCCTCGCCCATTTTTCTCGTTCCGGCCGCATTGCTGATCGGCGGGGCCGTCGGCGCGGTCAATGGTTTCCTTGCGACGATCGTTCGCATCCAGCCAATCGTGGCGACGCTCGGAACCTATCTCGTCCTGACCGGCGTGACGCTTACGATCCTGCCGGCGCCGATCGGGCCCGCGCCTGGCTGGCTGAAGGCGATGGCCGGCACATGGTCGGCACTGCCCCTGATCGCACTGTTTGCGGCTTGGTGGATCATCCGGCGTTTGCCCTATTACGACCAGTTAATGGCGATCGGCAGCGACGACCGCGCGGCCTATACCGCCGGCATCGACGTGACGAAAGTCCGGTTCATCGCCTATGTGATGACAGGCTTGTTCGCCGCCGTCGCCGGCCTGATGCTGACGGCGCTCATCGGTTCTGCCGATCCCAACATCGGGCAGGCCTATACGCTGATCGCAATTGCCGCCGTCGCGCTGGGTGGGGTCAGCCTGGCCGGGGGACGCGGCGGACTTGTTGGGGCCGCCATCGGCGCTATCGACATTTTCCTGCTGCAAAGCGTGCTGACATCTTTCAATGTTTCGACCTACGTGCTGCAGATCACCTATGGCGCCATTCTGGTCGCGGCGGTGATCCTGACGGCCGTGCAGGAACGGTCCTTCAGACCCGAGGAGATTTGACATGGAGATCATGCCGCGACTGTTTGCCAGCACCAATGGCCGCGTCCTGGCCGCCTTCCTGATCGCGGCCGTTCTGCACCTGATCGGAACGCTGACAATTCCCGGCTATTCCTCTCCCTTCGCCATCCGGGCGATGCTGGTCATTGCCTCGCTGCTTGCCGTCGCCTCGATCGGGCAGACTTTGGTCGTCATTCTGGGCGGTATCGACCTGTCGATCCCGTTTATCATCGGTTTCGCCAACGTGGTGGCGGCCCAACTTTACGGCAACGGATGGAATTTCGCAGTCGTCTGCCTGTTCGTTCTGGTCCTTGCCATGCTGGTCGGGGCCCTCAATGGCTATATCGCGCGGCGACTCGATATCCATCCGCTGATCGTAACGCTCGGCACGGGCATGATCGTGCAGGGATGCGTGTTGCTCTGGACGAAGGGGTTTCCTTCGGGGTCGGCGCCCCCCGAGGTCTCGGCCTTCGTGTCCATCGGCGGCTCGGTCGGGCCGTTTCCGTTTCCCTGGGTGGTTCCCAGTCTCGTTGTCCTATCTGCGATGATCATTCTGCTTCTGGCCCGAACGCCTTATGGGCGAAGACTTTACGCGCTCGGCAGCAATCCGGGTGCGGCACCGCTGGCGCTGATCAACCCGGTGAAGATGTGGATGCTGACATTTTCGCTGAGCGCACTGTCTGCCGCCGTCACGGGCATCCTGCTACTCGGCTTTACCGGTTCGGCGTATGGCGATGTCGGGCAACCCTACCTATTCCAGACGATTGCGGCGGTCGTGGTTGGCGGCGCGGCGCTGGTCGGCGGTCGGGGCAGCTACCTCGGCACCCTGGCCGGCGTGCTGGTCCTAACCGAGATCAACACGTTGCTGATCGGGCTAGGCTTTCAACCGGCCGCCGTACAAGCGTCGCTCGGAGTCATCATCGTGCTGCTCGTTTCCATTTACGGCCGCGAGCGCCATGTGAGCGCCACTATTTAGGCAGTCGGAAGATTCCGGAGCCTGATTGCCTTGCCGGAAAGCAGGGAATTGCGCTCATCGAGGCTGCTGCCGGCCAGAAGCAAATGCGTCGCGGCGACCAAGGTCGTGAGGCCTCCGCCCAGCGTACAGTTCGGCCAGTCGCTGCCCCAGACCACGCGGTTCCGCCGAAGGCACCGGTCGTGTGTTTACTCATTAGGACGGATGGTCTCCGTCGTCCAGGTTTGCGAACCAGCATAGGCGACGACGTCGGAGATCTTGGCGACCAGATTCGGCCGCCCGGACAAGGCGCTTATCTGTCAACTCAGGCACCTGCGCCGGTCACGGCTTTCCACTGCGCCATTGCTGTCAAGCGAAGCAAAGAATTGACCCCTTGGAAGTGCGGCCGAATTGAAGAACTGACCCCGACATTGATTTGCGGTTTCGTTTGTTTCAAGAGCCGCTGCGGAGTGCTGAGAAGACCGAGATGAAACCTTGCAAGCCGCCGACAGATCGAAATCCCTGCATCATCCGTTCTCTTATTCGAAGTGGCACGAGAGAATTCTCCGCATGATTGTTTGGGCCCTTGCGTGATCGATGTTCGACTGCGGCATCACGTCCGTTTTTGCCCCTCCCTACGAGCGCAGTTTGTCGGTAGCGATGCGTTCGGCGTCAGGCCTTGCTTCTTCAACAGTCTGACCAGCAATCGCTTGGCACCTTTGGTATCGCGGCGGGCTTGAACGATCTCGTCGAGGACGTAACCGTCCTGGCCAACGGCACGCCAAAGCCAGCGCTTTCGGCCACCGATGGAAATCACGACCTCGTCCAAATGCCAGATATCCTTTCGCGACTGCTTCTTTCTGCGCAACGATCACGAAAGCCGCCCCATGGTTTGCAGACCAAAAATGTAATGGCTCAATGGCTCAATGGCTCAACGCTATGAAACCGCACTCGCCGCCTGGATGCTTCACAATTCCTCGTGCTCCCTTCCCTGACGTCGAGTTCGCGCGCAACGCCTGTTGCAGTTCAAGCTGACGCGTCGCGGACGAAATCCACTTAGGGTGTGGGTTTTAGACGGAGTCGGAAGGGCGCGCAGCGTTGCTTTTGCGGAGTTTACTCCCACATTCGGTCGGACTTGCCACGGGTTGCATGCCTTAACGAGGAACGAACTGCAGACCCGCGAACTCAATCGGTGTGGTCATAACGACCAATTATGGAACTTTGGCGCAGTCGCAGCAACGTTGAAGATCTTGTTTGTCGTGGAATCGCGACGCCCCACTCTGCATAAATGAAACTGCGGGAGATTGCAGTCAGTCGGCATAACGCCTGGGCGCATCATCACGATTCCTGTTTCGGCAAGTAAACTGAGCCAGCCAAAATGAGGGGCAAAGTCGGGCTGGCCCTGCTGTCGGATGAACGCTGCGACCCAATATCAACATTCTGTTGCAATCAAAACATTATGTTGATATTCCATCGGCGTTGGAGAGATCATCCGGGGGAGTGAATAATGAAGTTCTCTATAATGGGCCTCGTGACCGCGGCCTTTATGGCTAGCGCAAGCGTAGCCTCGGCGGAGGAGACACTAGCGTTGACATCGAAGACGCTCGATGCCGTCAAGGCGCGAGGTCAGCTGTCCTGCGGCGTCATCGGCGTTAGCCCAGGTTTCTCGCTGCCCGATAGCCAGGGTGTGATGCGCGGCATCGATGCCGATCAGTGCAGAGCGGTCGCCGCGGCCACGCTCGGTGATGCCGAGAAGGTCAAATGGGTCGTACTTACCCCGCAACAGCGTTTCACTGCGCTCCAGTCCGGCGAAGTCGACGTGGTCTACGCGAACGTGACGTGGACGATGACCCGGGAAAGCCAGCTCGGCCTCCAATTCCCGAATATCTACTACTACGATGGCATCGGCTTCATGGTGAAGAAGTCGCTCGGCGTCACAAATGCATCCGGACTCGATGGCGGCAGCCTCTGCATGCTGACGGGCGGCACGACCGAACTTTCGGTGCAGGAATATTTCTCGCTTCACAAGCTAACCTACACGCCCGTCCTGTTCTCGGAAGGCGAAGAGGCCCGCAAGGCACTGCTTGCAGACCGCTGTGATGCCTATGTCTCGGATGTCTCTGACCTCGCGGCTTCGAAGGCAGCGCGTGGCGATGCTGGAAACGACCTGCTCATTCTACCGGAACGCATCACTGCAGAGCCTTTGGGCGGTGTCGTGCGTAAGGGCGACCAAAGATGGTTCGACATCGTTCGCTGGACGCATTACACGATGGTAAATGCCGAAGTGCTGGGTATCGACAGCAAGAACCTCGAAAAGGCGCTTGCGTCGGAAAATCCCGCCGTCCAACGCTTCCTCGGCCTTGAGGGAGAACTCGGCCAAACGCTAGGCCTGGCGAATGATTTCACCCAGAAGGTGATCAAGCAGGTCGGCAACTTCGGCGAGGTCTGGGACCGCAACATCGTGGGCGTCGATCGAGGCATGAACAACGTCTGGACCAAGGGCGGTCTACAGTATTCACCGCCATTTCGTTGAGTTGAATGGGTGGCGCGGCCTTCGCCGCGCCACCACCTTTTCCGATCCACCGAAGCTGGCGACATGAAATACACGGGCCGTGAAGCAGTGAGTTCGATCGCCGTCCAGATGCTCCTGATCCTGGCGGTCGGGGGTTTGGGTTGGTTCCTTGTCGCGACAACGCTTGAGAACCTTGAGTTCCGAGGGGTGTCGACCGGATTTTCCTTCCTGTGGCGCGTCGTCAGCATGCCGATCGCCAATAGCTGGATCGAATTCGTTCCGGGCCTGCATACCTACGCCCGCGCGCTTCTCGTCGGACTCTTAAATACGCTCTCCGTATCGGGCGTCGTGATTGTCGCGTCCACGATTGTGGGCAGCGTCATCGGGATCTCTCGCCTGTCGCCCAATCTGCTGCTTTCGAAGACCTGCGGCGCCTATGTCGAAGCCGTGCGCAATGTTCCAGTGCTGCTGCAACTCGTTTTCTGGTACCAATTGATCCTCGAGCTACCCGCACCGCGTTCGGCCTTCAAGCTTGCGGAAGGCATTTTCATTTCAAATCGCGGCATACGTTATCCGGCGCTCGGGGACGAGACGGCAGTCGTTATCGCCGTGTCGACGATTGCGGTCCTCATCATCGCCTTCGTCTTCGCCGCAGGGCTGCAGCGCAAGGGCAGAGTCCGGCTGGGTAGATGGCTGTCTCTGCCTGCATTCCTAACCCTTGCCATTTTCTTGCCAATCGCTGCGATCCACTTCTCCGGACACCTCAGGACTCCCGACGTACCGGTTCTGAAAGGCCTGAATTTCCGGGGCGGCGCCACATTGACGCCTGAATTGTCGGCGTTGACAATAGGCCTCTCGATCTACACCTCAGCCTTTATCGCAGAAATCGTCCGAGCCGGCGTTGTCGGCGTTCCCGCCGGCCAGCGTGAAGCAGCGATGGCCTTGGGCATAGGCCCGTTTGTGACACTGCGCAAGGTCATCATTCCGCAGGCCCTGAGGATCGTCATTCCACCGCTAAGCGGCGAATATCTCGGCGTGATCAAGAACAGCTCGCTTGCCGTGGCGGTCGGCTATCCTGACCTCTTCGCCATCGTCAACTCGATGATCAGTGACACGGGTCAGGCGGTTGAGGGCGTCACCATCATCATCCTGGCCTTCCTGACGATGAGCCTTGCCATCAGCACATTGATGAACTGGTGCAATCGTTGCGTCGCCCTGGTGACGCGATGAGCTCTTGGATCTCGACTGTAGAAAAACCCAGTCTTCCGAGTCCGGTTGAGCCGTCTTCGCATGGTGTTTTCGGCTTGCTGAGGCAGAACCTCTTCAGTTCTTGGCTGTCGACTGTGATCACGATTGTCATGATCCTCCTGCTGGGTAAGCTTGCCTGGTGGTTTCTGGATTGGGCGGTGTTCCGCGCGGTCTGGTCGGTGCCATCGACGCCGTCTCCGGATACGCAGGCCTGCCGCACCGCCGATGCCGGCGCGTGCTGGGCGCTGATACGCGAAAAGTACCGATTCATCCTTTTCGGCCTCTATCCGCATCCGGAACAATGGCGGGCCGCTCTAAGCGTTTTGATTTTCCTCTCGCTTTATCCACTCTCCGCTGATCGGCGGCTGTGGGGATGGAAGCTGGTAATACTCTGGGTCGCCGGGTTGGCGGCCGTCTTCGTCCTGATGTATGGCGGCGTAATGGGCCTTGCCTATGTCCCAGAAGATCAATGGGGCGGGCTTCCGGTCACGCTGATGCTTGCCACCTTCGGTATCGCGCTCGCGCTGCCCCTTGCGGTCGTCGTGGCGTTGGGGCGCTCATCCAACAACCCGACAGTCAGAACGATGTGCGTGATCTATGTGGAACTAATCCGCGGCATACCGCTGATTAGCGTGCTGTTCATGGCCAGCGTCATGTTTCCGCTTTTCCTTCCCGACGGTATGAACTTCTCCAAGCTGCTGCGTGCCCAGCTCGGCATCGTCCTGTTCACGGGCGCCTATCTGTCGGAGACGATCCGTGGCGGATTGCAGGCCGTGCCGGCGGGACAATCCGAGGCCGCGCATGCGCTCGGTCTGGGATACTGGAAGACGATGTATTTCGTCGTCATGCCGCAGGCGCTCACGCTTGTTCTGCCGGCGATAGTCAGCCTCTGCATCGGCCTGTTCAAAAGCACCTCACTCGTTATGATTATTGGCATCTTCGATCTGCTCAATGCGGGTAAGCGCGCAATCGCCGAACCGGCATGGCAGGGCTTCGGCGCCGAGGCCTATTTTTTCGTCGGCGCCATCTATTTTGCCTTCTGCTTCTCGATGGCGCGCTTCGGCGCCGGCTTGGAAAAGAGGCTTCGTCGGGACAGATGAGAGCATTGGGCATGGATGAAACGACAGTTTTGGACATTGACGCGGTGAGGTCGGATTTCCCCTACCTGCGGCAGCGGGTTTACCTCAACACTGCTGCTACCGGCATCATGCCTCTCGGCGCCGGTGAGGCTGTCGGGCGCAGGCTCGATAGTATGTTCAGCCGTGGCTATGACGCCGCGGAGGAATGGCAGAGCATAACCGCGAGTGTAAAGGCACGACTAGCGGGGCTTACAGGCGTGGAGGCCCAGGATATCAGCTTCGCGTCGAGCACATCGGAAGTGTTGAACCTCGTCGCGTGGTCCGTCCCCGTTCGCCCCGGCGATCAGGTCGTTGTTTGCGAGGACGAATTCCCGACCGTGCGCGCCGTGGCCAATTCGCTTAGTGGACGGGGCGCGACATTGGTGACTGTCGCGGTGGATGCGGAAGCAAACCGGACAGCGGCCCTTGCCGCTTCCATCAAACGTGGCGGCGTTGTGCTGGTGTCGCATGTTCATTGGGAAACCGGAACGCAGGTCGATCTGCAGACCCTCTCCGAGACATGTCGGGCCAAGGGCGCATTGCTCGTCGTGGACGGGATTCACGCCCTCGGTGCTGTCCCCGTATCGGCACAGCTCACCGACGTTTACGCGGCATCGACCTTCAAATGGCTTCTCTCCGGCTTTGGCCTCGCGATCTCGATCACCAGCCCACGATTCAGGCAGTCGCTCGAACCGGTTTTCCGGGGATACTCGAATCCTCAGCCGTCGAGGGAGTTGCAATACAGCCATTCCAACTATCCCGGCCTCACAACGCTTGATTTCGGGCTGACCTATCTGGAACGTCTCGGCTGGGACAACATCTTCCGTCGCAATCGGTCGCTCTGTACGCGACTGTCAGATGGGCTCTCAGCCCTTGGCCTTCCGCTCGTGAGCCCACCAGGCGCGGCTCCGATCGTGAGCTTTCATTCGGAGGATGCCAAGCGTCTGGTCGAGGCAATGGACGCAGAAGGCGTGAGTGTCGCCGCCCGAGGCGCCAATGTGCGCGTATCCCCGCATTTCTACAATGCCGAAGCCGATATCGATGCCTTCATCGATAGTCTTAAAAACCTGGAAAGGGATTGAATTCATGTCCGTCGCAGCACGACTTGCTGAACTTGGTATCACGCTGCCGGATGAGTTCGGACCGCTTGCATCCTACGTTCCGTCCCGACGCTCCGGAAACCTCGTCTTCATTGCAGGGCAAGGCCCGGTTGCCGGCGGCAAGGCCGTGATGCGCGGCAAGCTTGGCCGTGAATTCAACGTCGCGGAGGGCATAGAGGCGGCCAGAATGTCCGTCGTCAATGGGCTTGCGGTTGTTAGGCGCGAGATCGGCGATCTCGAACGGGTCTCGCAGATCGTGAAACTCAATGGTTATGTCAATTCCACCGACGATTTCGAAGACCAGCATCTGGTCATTAATGGCGCGTCGGATCTGTTGGTCGCGATCTTCGGCGAGGCCGGCAAGCATGCCCGCGCCGCCGTCGGAACGAACACACTTCCCTTCGGCATCCCCGTCGAGATCGAAATGGTGGTGGAAGTAAAGCTGTGATCCGTGCCGCGTACGGCTGAATTATTATTGCACGCGCCGGAGAACCGGCTAGACAGATTTTTTTGCTTATCGCGGGAAGATGGCATTCGATGGCAATTGAACGGACACGGCCTTCTACCCACGCCGAACGCAGGCTCGTGATCGACGCGCTCGCAAGCGTCGTCGCAGGTCTCGCCAAATGCTTCGGCGCAAACACTGAGATCGTGTTGCATGATCTCGCCAAGCCCGAGGAATCGATCGTCGCCATTGCCAATGGCAAGCTGAGCGGCCGCACCATCGGGAGTTCCATCATCAGCGGCCCGTTCGGCGATGTCGGTCTAAAGAAGCTGATCGCCGGCGACATGAACGAGGCCAACGATCCTCTGACGATCGTGGATGGCTACAAGACCCGGACGCGGACAGGACTAGAACTCGAATCCACAAGTATCCTCTTGAGAGACAGCGAGGGCACGGCTTATGCGGCGATCTGTGTCAACGCGGACCGAAGCAAGATGCGGGAGCTCAAGGCGATGATCCTGGAACTTGCCAACGAGCCGGAGCAAGAACAGGCGGCTGACGTCGCCGAGGGTGGCGCGCTTTCAGTCGAGGAAATCGTCACCGAGATCATCGACACCAGCATCAAGGCGACTGGCAAAACCGTCCTCCAGATGCAGAAGGAAGAAAAGATGGAGGCGGTCCGCAACATGAACGTTCGTGGCCTGTTCATGATCCGCTCGAGCGTCGATGTCGCCGCCGCCAGCCTCGGGATATCGAGGTTCACCGTTTATAGCTACCTCGAACAGCTCAAATCTGTTCCCAGGTAGGCCGAGTCTATAGCGATCGGCAGTCTCATCTGCACTCGCTTGCCTCATCGAGACTTTGCCTCCATACGGCGCCATGACGCTTGATCAAAAAATATTTGTCGGCCTTACATCTGCACGCAAAAAGTCGGCCGCATTAAGCGAACTCACAGGTTGCTGGCATGACCGTCCTGATGTCCTAAGTGATCTGGTTTTGCATGACGGGAATTTGGCGGCCGCCGAAGCCATCAACCTCTCAATTGTACGTGAGACGCACTGCGTTCATCGACGTTGCTTTAACGTCTCGAGGTGAACACCTATACTTCTGCGCGCGAAACGCCTCGCAGCATGCGGATGATGGCGTGATCGACCACGGCATCGACGGGCAACGCCTGAGATCCATTGCCCGTGAATCCCGATAGCAGCAAGCTCCCCCGGCCGGTCTCAGCATGAGCATCTGGCGGTCTCAGTTCTACTTGCGGACTCATCTGGACTTCGTCTTCCACTGCCTTCACGCTGCCGGCGTTCGTGGCCCAACCAAAGGAATTGACGGATGACGGACTTTGCGAAGGCGATAGAAGCTCTTGCTGACAACCGGGCTCGCTTCCTGTCGGCAGACAAGACGCGGGTCGAGTGGAATACCTCGCTGGCGTTGGAAGCGATTGCCGAAGACCTTGATCGCCGTCTGCTGGCAATCGAATTCAAGCAGGATAGGATCCTTCAATTGCTGCAACGGCTGCGATAATTTCACGGACTGGAATTTCCGCATCCAGTCGGACCGACCCTCGCTTGCGGTCACTCCCATCTGGACCGAACCCCGACCGAAGTCACGCACCCTTGAAGATTTTCCGTCGAGTGTTCTCAGGGCGGGGTGCAATTCCCCAACGGCGGAATTAAGGCAGCCGGAAACCCGCCAGCGCCCCCACCTTGCGTGGGGTGTCAGGAGATATGGTGAGATTCCAGAGCCGACAGTCATAGTTCGGCGTACAGACTTAGGAATTTCGAACCGAATGCGTGCCGGATCAGTTACATTTATAGGACAAAAGATAGAATTTGCTCTCGAGCGGCGGTTCAAGTACCCAAACGGCATTCGGTCTCGGCGCTCTCCGCCGCAAGCATGGTCGGGGCCGAACTTCTTTGCCCAGCATCGGATCGTCTCATAGGAAACGACGATGCCGCGTTCCAACAGCATTTCCTCCACCAGGCGCAGGCTCAATGGAAATCTGAAATACAGCCAGACCCCATGAGCGATCACAGACGGCGGGAAGCGATGGCGTTGTAGCTGACCGGGCTCTGGCTCATCCCGGCGACATAGCCGAGAATCTTTCAGCTGGAGTTAACCTGACATCACCCATTGCGAAGAACAAGCTTTAACCCTTCAGCATTGTCGCCCCGCCCGCCGCTTGAACGGCAAGCGTACCCATGGCGATGGCGTCGAAGAGGCAGTTCTCGTCGTCATGTCCATCGAGCCAACTGTGGATAAAGCCGGCATTGAAGGCATCACCTGCCCCAGTGGTGTCGATGACTTGGACGGGGTTTGCGCCACGGTGCAGCACATTTCCGCAGTTGGCGAGATATGCCCCCTTTGAACCGGCCTTCAACGCAATCACCGGAAACACCTTGGCAAGCCTGTCCAGCGCCTTTAATGGCTCCGTCTCGCCGGTGATCGCTGCAGCCTCCTCGACATTCGGCAGGAAGACATCGATGCCTTCGCATGTCGCCAGGAAATCCGTGCCGAAGATCAAGGTTTCGTCCCAGCTCGGATCGAGCGACACGGTGAGGCCCTTTGCCTTCGCGGCGGCAACAAGTCCCGGAATTTCGACAAGAGTGGCAAATTCGGCGATATGCAGGTGGCGCGCATCGGACCATTCGAGAGCCGCCGACAGTGTCGCCGGTTCGGCAGGACCGGCGCGGCGTGAGAGAAATGCCCGCTCCTGGTTGTTGATGATAGCGACGGTAACTTGCGGTCCGGCATCGGCGGCGCGGTCAAGAAACCGCAGATCGACGCTGCTGTCTGTAAGCTGTCCTTCCAGGCCCATTGACAACGCATCAGTACCCAAGCGGGAAAGGAGCGCCGTCTTGCGGCCCGCATGGGCACAATAGGCAGCCATGATGAAGGCGCCGCCACCGGCGGCGATATACATGTTCTCGGCAAAAATCTCGCGACCGAGCAACGGCATGCCTTGCAATCCGGTGAAAATCAGGTCGCAATAAACGCGGCCGATACTCAGCACGGCCGATCTTGTCTCGTTCTCAAGCGTCATTGGCGGCCGAGTGCCTTTTCCGTCTTGGCATCGAAAAGATAGAGCGAGCCAGGTTTGGCATGGGCGCTGATCGAACTGCCGACCGCCGGAAGCAGTTTTGCTGGAGCCGTTGCAATGACCGATGTGCCGGCTGCATCGAAATGCACAAGCGTTTCCGAGCCGAGCGGCTCGACTGCCGTGACCGCCCCCGTGAGATTGAACCCGGTGCCCCGCAGTTCGCCGACCAGCAAATCATGCGGCCTGACGCCGATCAGATGTGCCCCATCCGGCCCGATCCGCACACTATCATCCGTAAAAGTGCCTGGAACGAGGTTCATCGACGGACTGCCGATGAATTTGGCGGTGAAAACATCGAGGGGATTTTCGTAGATATCCATTGGCGTCCCCGCCTGCAAAATATGACCATCCCGCATGACGACGATCCGGTCGGCCATGGTCATCGCCTCGATCTGATCGTGCGTGACGTAGACGATCGTTGTGCCGAGCTTTTGATGCAGGCGCTTTATCTCGATACGCATCTGGGCGCGCAACTGCGCATCCAAATTGGAAAGCGGCTCATCGAACAGGAAGGCAGACGGGTTACGCACCATGGCGCGACCGATTGCGACACGCTGGCGCTGACCGCCGGAAAGCGCGGCTGGACGCCGGGAAAGATATTCGGTCAACCCAAGCACCTTGGCCGTTTCGTCGATCCGTTCGTTCTTGTCGGCCTTAGAGATTTTTGACGTATAGAGCCCGAAACCGATATTCTGCCGCACGCTCATATGCGGGTAGATCGCATAATTCTGAAACACCATGGCGATGTTGCGCTGTTTTGGTTCGCGCTCATTGACGACTTCACCGCCGATACGCAGCGTTCCGCCGGAAATGTCTTCCAGTCCGGCGATCATCCGCAACGTCGTTGACTTTCCGCAGCCGGACGGGCCGACGAAAACCACGAATTCGCCATCGGCAATAGCAAGATCGATGCCGTGGACGACATCCATTTTGCCATAGCGCTTGACCAGCCCCTGCAATTCTATGTTTGCCATCAGGCTGCTCCCATCAATGCTTTGAATTTCGTGTCAAGTTCAATTGCTGCCTTGGCTTCCCGCACCGTGTTTTCCTGGGCCTCAGCGGAAAAAGCTGCTGAGGTCTTGCGGTAAGTGTTCAGCGCATCCGCCATCGGCTCCGGTGCGGGGCCGCCGAAACGGGCGCGCACGGCAACGAAGTACTCCGGCGAGACGATTTCGGCGAACTGGCCCTTGCCAACGGAAGGCTTGCGGCCCGCAGACAATTCGAATGCAACCAGAAACGGCGCGTATCCGTCGTCCTCAAGTCCACCACCGCTGGCCACGACCGAGCGCGCGACAGATGCCGCGATCTCGTGCGCCTGACGAAAGGACAGACCTTCGATCCGGACCAGAGAATCCGCAAGCTCGGTAATGGTGATGCAGGAGCAGCGGATGTTGCTGGCAACCTTTACGGGATCGATCCGGATAGCCCCAACGAAAGAGGACATCAGATCCAGCACGCGGCCGCCAGCATGGAATGCTTCATAACCAACCGATTGCGTTTCACCCTCGCTGTCATTCATATCAGTGAAGGGAGTATTGTGCATGATATCGAGCATCGTCCGGGCCCGGCCGAACGTCTGGCTGGCGAGAAGTCTCATGTGCTCGATCGCCACCGGATTGCGCTTCTGCGGCATGATCGAAGAGATCTGTACCAGCGCATTCGGCACATAGATCTGGCCGACTTCGAAACTCGTCCAGAACTGAAAGTCCTGAATAAGCCGGCCCATATGCAGGAACATCAGTTCGATGGCGCTATAGGTGCAGGTGATATAATCGACGGCTGCAATGCAGCTGTAAGAGTTCTGCAAGGCTGCACGAAAACCCAGCAATTCAGCCACTCTTGCCCGGTCGATCGGAAAGCCCGACGTTGTAATGGCAGCAGCCCCCATGGGGCTGAGATCGACGATCCGGCGCGCTTCAAACAAGCGTTGGATATCGCGGATGAACACCTCGATTGCCCCCGAAAGGTAGTGGCCGAACGTCGTCGGCTGAGCTGGCTGGCCGTGTGTATACGCAACAATCAACGTCGCCTTCTCACGATCGGCGGCCTCGATGAGGGTAGAGAGCAGGGCCTGCGCCTTGACCATCAGCGCATCGATCCTCTCCTTGATGCCAAGCTTGAACAGCGTGTGGTCTATATCGTTGCGCGAGCGCGCGGTGTGCAGACGCCCGGCAATATCAGGGCCGATGCGGGCTTTCAGCTCCTTTTCGATCAGGAAAAAGAAGTCCTCGACCTCGCCAGTATAAACGAGTTGAGCCGGATCGATATTGCGATCGATCGCCTCCAGCGCGCCGGCGATCTCGACTGCCTGCGCTCTGTCAAGGATGCCGGTTTCAACCAGCATAACCAGATGCGCCCGGTCGATACGTCGAAAGCCCTCGACATGATGGGTCTTGGCACCATCGAAAAGCGGACGCAGCACCGTTTCCTTGTAGGCGGGGTCGGGGAAGACGGTCTTGTCGTTCAGGCGTGGATTGGTATCGGGCACTGTCTTATCCTTTCAGACCGGCCAGCATGACGCCGCGCACGATGTAGCGCTGCAGCACTAGGAAGACGAGCAGCGTCGGCAGGGTTGCAAGCGCGGCACCCGTCATGATCATTTCCCATTGAATGGATTGCTCGACGGCAAAGCTCGAAAGCCCGACCGGCAGCGTGTAAAGTTCACGACTCGTCACCACGATCAGCGGCCAGAAGAAGGCGGTCCAATTGCCAAGGAAAGTGAAGATCGCAAGAGCAGACAGAGCCGGTGTCACCAGCGGCATCGCAACCTTCCACCAGATCTGGAATTCGTTGAGGCCATCGATACGAGCAGCCTCCAGAAAGTCGTTCGGCACCGTCTCGAAGAACTGTTTCATCAGAAAAGTGCCGAAAGCTGTCATCATGCCGGGGAACATGATGCCCCAATAGCTATCCAGCCAGCCCAGTTGGCTCGACATCAGGTACCAGGGAATAACTAGCATTTCCGTCGGGATCATCAGGGTCGACAGAATTGCCAGGAAAATCAGCTGGCGGCCGCGAAATGCGAACTTCGCCAGCGTGTAGCCAACGAGACTGTCGAAAAACACGTTCGACAGCGTCACCGTGCAGGCAACGATCGTGGAATTCAGGAACCACCGCATGAACCGGCCATCAGAAAGTACTGTGATATAGTTCTGCAGCGTCGGCGCTGACGGGATCAGGCGCAGATCGTAGACCTCGCTTGCGGTCTTCAGTGAAGTCGAGAACATGAAGAGCAGCGGCGTGATCATAATCAGTCCGCCAACGAACAACAGTGTCCAGACGATGATACGGCCGGGGCGGATATTACCCTTGGCGAGCGGTGCTTTCTTCAGGGCAAGTGCCGTCATTTGCGTTCCCTCAGAATCCAGAGCTGCAAAAGCGATACAGCCAGTAGGATGGCGAACAGAACAACCGTCTGCGCTGCTGCATAGCCCATGTTGTAGGACGAAAAAGCCGTCTGATAGATCATCAGCACCAGCGGCTTGGTGGAGCCAAGCGGCCCCCCTGGATCATTGGTCGTCATGTTGTAGACCTGATCGAATATCCGCAGAAAGCCGATCGAGGAAAACACAACGAGGAAGACAGTGGTGGGCTTCAGAAGTGGCAGGGTTATCTTCCACAGGGTCGGCCACTCGCCAAGCCCATCAATTTTCGCCGCCTCGTAATAGGTCGAGGGGATCGCGCGAAGGCCAGCCATGAAGATAATGATTTGAAAGCCGAGGCCTGCCCAGATCGAAGTCACCATGATCGACGGCAAAGCCTGATCGACGGAGCGGATGAAGGGCTGTTGCCGCAGTCCAATCAGGCCCAGCACGTCGTTGATGACGCCGATTGGTGCCGGCTGGTAGAACCAGCGCCAGACCCAAGCCATGGCGGCAGCCGTCGTTAGAAACGGCAGGAAATAGAGCGCCCGGATCAGTCCGTGCAGAATGCGCACCCGATCAAGATAGAAAGAGATTACGAAGGAAATCAGCAGGCTGAGCGGCGTGCCGATAATCAGATAGGTGAAGGTGTTGCGAAAGACCTTCCAGAACTGCGGATCGTTGTAGAGCTTCACGTAATTGGCAAAGCCGATAAATTTCGGCGGCTTCATCAGGTTCCAATTGGTAAAGGACAGATAGAAGGCCTGCAGTGTCGGGTAGAACCGGATGATGCAGTAAAACAGGATCGGCAGGGCCAGGAAGGTCCAGACCCAGATAAGGCGCTTGTGACGCATCGATAGCCGATCCCAAAGGGATGTGGTGGGGCGGCGTGAAGCCGTCCCATCCCTCTTCGCAGGTGCGGAGCTCATGGCTTGCCCTTATTGGTTCTTTGCGGCGTTGATGATGTCCTGCTCGGCGGTTGCCGCTTGAGCAATCGAATCCTCGGGAGACTGTTTTTCGAGAAGGACGCGATTGACCATGTCCATCGCTGTCTGGCGTTGAGCGGCTTCGTCCACGAACAGGGATGTGTGGGCGTAGTCCAGTGCCTTCAGGAATGGCGAATAGATCGGGTCGGTCAGATTGGCCTCGGTCAGTGCGGCAGAGCGGCGGGCCGGCAGTTCGCCGACCGTATCAAGCCATACCTTCATCGCTTCCGGCGAAGTAATGTAGGCAAGGAACTTTTTCGAAGCTTCCAGCTTCTCGCCGCTTACCTTGGCACCGATGCCATTGGCGAAATAACTGGCATAGTTGGAGCGTACGCCCGCAGCATTGGCCGGCAGTTCGGTGACGCCCCACTCGAAATCCTTGATGCTCTTGAAGGAGCCAAGACGGAAGGTGCCGTCGATGGTCATCGCCGCGCGGCCGGCGCGGAAGGCAGCCTGTCCTTCGTCCATGAAGCCGACCTGGCCGACCTTCTTTTCTGTTTGCAGATCTGTGTAGAATTTCAGCGCCTTGAGACCTGCATCGCTATTGTAGGTAACTTTGGAGTAATCGGCCGTGTACGGCTCACCGCCATTCTGGCGGATTAACACCTCACGCCACCACTGGTGATCCTGCCCAGCCATATCGAGTGTCGTACCGGCCACGGTCATGTTGCCGTTGGCATCATGCTTCACTGTTTTTTCAGCGGCAGCGACGAATTCGTCGAGCGTCTTTGGCGGGGTCATAGGATCAAGACCCGCTTCCTGGAACAGCTTCTTGTTATAGAACAGGGCCAGAGAACGAACCGCCGTTGGCAGGCCGTAATAGTTATCGCCACGCTTCATGGCGGAAACGATCGGGAAGAATTCGCTTTCGATCTTGTCGTGCGGAAAGGTATCCACAGGCAACGGCTGAACGAGATCTCCAGCGATGAACTGGTCAAGCCAGCCATAGAAAAGCTGCATTACATCGGGGCCATCGCCGGACATGTTGGCGGCGACGACGCGGGTCTGGTAGTCGGCATAAGGGAATGTCGTTTGCTTGACGGTAATATCCGGATTGGCCTTCTCGAAATTCTCGATCAGTTGATCCATCGCCTTGACGCGGGTTTCGTAGACATACTGCCAATATTCGATCTCAACAGCGTGGGCACTGTTGACGGCAAAGACGCTGATACTCGTAAAAAGACCAGCTAGTAGAATTCCGCGACGCATAGTAAGCCTCCTTATGTCGAGTCGGTGATGATCCCGCTCGCACTCATCTGGTTCCCCAAAGCCACCTGCAAATGTTTTGCTCAGCGCTTCGATTTGCTTGTCGGGAAGGATCTGCAAAACGCCCAAAGGCCACCCATCCCCTTTTTCATGATCGCAGGTTCGCGATCTCATTAGGCTCATCCGGGCGGCGGGTTTTGTCAATAAGATAATTTAGTTTACTTATTCTATTGCGGTCTGCCGTACGCTGAGGCTATCCCTATGTCGCAGAGACAGAGGTGGTCGAAATGGCGCAATTAGGCAAGCAACAGATCGCGATCGGGAAAAACCCGGAACGCAGCCGGGACCATAACCGACGTGTCGTGCTGGATGTCGTGCGCATGCACGGCTCTCTCGGGCGCATGCACATTGCCAAGCTCACGCAACTGACGGCCCAGGCCGTGGCCAATATCGTCGATGAACTCGTCGGTGAAGACCTGCTGATGGAAATCGGCCGCCTGCGATCGGGCCGAGGCCAGCCACCAATCCAGTTTGCCGTCAATCCGGACGGGGCGGTCACCATCGGCATCGAAATCGCTGCCGATCACATGGTGACCACAGTCCTCGATCTCTCCGGACAGGTTCGTTCGAAATTGATCGTCGCCGTGCAGGATACAAGGCCGGAATTCATCGTTCCGTTTTTTGCGCGGCAAGTCGAAACCGTCCGCGCGCAGTTTCCCTCGAAGTTGCTGGGCATCGGCGTCGTCATGCCCGGCCCATTCGAGATCGAAGGCATGAGTTACGTTGGTCCGACCACGCTGCCGGGCTGGGGATCGATCGATGCGGTAGCGGTTCTGAGTGCGGCCAGTGGCGAAACTGTCATCGTCGAAAACGATGCGAATGCGGCGGCCGTTAGCGAGCGCCTGTTCGGCGCCGGACGGGCCATCTCGAATTTCGGCATGATCTATTTCGGCGTCGGCGTCGGGCTCGGGCTTATCCATGACGGCGCACCGTTTCGCGGTGCGTTCGGCAATGCCGGCGAAATCGGCCATGTTGTCGTCGCTCCGCGCGGCCGTCCTTGCGCCTGCGGCCAGAATGGTTGCCTGGAGCGCTATGTCTCGGTCTACGCGCTGAAGGAAAAGCTCGCAGCAGCTGGCTGCGAGAGTTCCGATTTCGAAGCCATCGAGGTTATGCACAAAGAGGGAAATCCGGTCGTCCGGGAATGGATTACGGAGACGGCGGAATATCTGTCGCCGATGGTCGCGATGCTCGAAAATGTGCTCGATCCGGAGACGCTCATTCTGGGCGGTGCGCTGCCGGATGCAGTTATCGACGACATCATAGACGCCCTGCAGGCACTGCCTGTATCGGTAGCGAGCCGCGGTACGCGCGCCCTGCCCCGCGTCATTCGCGGCCAGACCGGCCAGTTGACGGCAGCCCTCGGTGCTGCCGCGCTGCCGCTTTTCGAAGCCGTGACGCCGAAGATGGAGACGTCGCCAACAGCCATCACGGACAAAGTGGTCTGAATCAAGGGCGAAGCCACCAAACATGAAGAGGTTGGAGGAAGACATGCTGACCGATCGCGAGCGTATCGAGAAACAAAAACAGAACCCTTCGTTGATCGGCCTGCATCGGGCTCTTTCGCGGCTGAATTCCTCCGTCACCATCATGAACACCGGCGCTCATCCGGACGACGAGCATAACAGCCTGCTTGCTTACCTTCGGTTGGCGCTCGGCATGCGCGTTGTCGTTGCCTGTTCCACGCGCGGCGAAGGCGGCCAAAGTGCCATAGGCCCGGAACGTCTTGGCGCTCTTGGCATCGTGCGCAGCCGCGAAATGGAGGAGGCAGCGCGCGAACTCGACGCCGATATCCACTGGCTGGGGCACGGGCCGGAGGATCCGGTTCATGATTTCGGATTCTCCAAGGATGGCGACCAGACCTTCGCCCATTGGGGCGAAGAGCGAACGGTCGAGCGACTGGTGCGCGCCTATCGAACGGAGCGGCCGGATATCGTGCTGCCGACATTTCTCGACGTCCCGGGCCAGCATGGTCACCACCGGGCGATGACGCGAGCGGCCGAGACAGCTATTCGGCTGGCGGCTGATCCGGCAGCCTTTCCCGAACATATGTCCGAAGGTTTGAAGCCCTGGGCAGTTTCTAAATTCTATCTGCCGGCCTGGTCCGGAGGCGGCGAGACCTATGATGACGAGGTGCCCCCGCCCCCCGTCACGCTTCTGATCGAGGCGGCCGGGCTAGAACCGGCGACAGGTGCCAGCTATGATCATATCGGCGAGTGGTCGCGCTATTATCACGCCTCCCAAGGCATGGGCCGCTGGCGCGACTGGCCGCGCGAGGCCTGGCCACTGCATCTCAGATACGCCATGGCCGGCGTTGGAGACGAGGCTTCGATTTTCGATGCCCTGCCCAGCACGCTTGCCCAGCTTGGCGATCAGGCAGGCGAGTCGCAGCGTGTTGTCGATGCGCTGGCGACAGCTGATGCCTGCATCGCCAAGGCCATCGCCAGTTTCCCTGACCTCTCCCGCATCGCTGACGCGCTACTTAAGGCGGCACGCGCGATCGATGAGGCCATTGCGGCCAGTGGCGCATCCCTGCTGGAACTGCATGGACATCGGTTCGATCGTAAGCTTTCGCAGATCGATACTGCGATCTTTCTGACACAGGGCATCACCGTCAGGTCTGTCGCGACCCCGTCAACGCTGTCGCCCGGCAATCAAGGCCTATTGACGCTGCATATCAACGGCTGCTTCAGCAATACGTCCCTGAAAACCGATCTCCATCTGCCTGCGGGCGTGTCGGGTTCTCGGCAGAAAGGCACTGACGATGAGATCGTCTTTGCCCTGACCGTCGCCGCCGACGCGCCGCTGTCCCCGCAATACGATCCAGCTTGGTCAAGAATGGGCGGCAATGGCCGCGCGTTTGTTGAAATCTCTATCGAAGTTGGCGGACGGGCGGTTAAGACCCGCGTTGATACTGAAGAGCCGCTGTCCATCGCACCGGCGCATTCCCTGGTTTTGTCGCCAAATGCCATCATTGTGCCGTTTGATACCAAGCTCCGTCAGTGGGAGGTGAAAGCGCAAGGCACCGAGGCTAATATCACGTTCGCGGTGCCGGATGGCTGGTCGGTAGACAGGCAGATTGGCGGTCTCCAAGTCACTGCGCCGGCGTCCATATCACCCGGCTTGAGCGTGCTCACACCGCATATCGATGGCCACCCTGCGATGCGCGTTACGCAGATTGCCTATCCCCATATAGGGCGAACCGCATTTCGTGAACCGGAGACCTTGCGCATTCTGGCGCTCGATCTGAAGCTCCCGGAAAACGCCCGGGTGGGGTATGTCGGTGGCGGAGCCGATCGGGTCGGCCTGTGGTTGCAGCGCATGCGCATTGATGTCACCGAACTCGACGCCCCATCATTGGCTGGCGATCTCTCGGCGTTCACGACGATCGTTGTCGGCATTTTCGCCTTCGGTATCCGCAAGGATCTTGCAGCGGCCGCCCCGCGGCTGCATCGTTTCGTAGAGAATGGCGGGCATCTCGTTACGCTTTATCATCGGCCGTCGGATGGCTGGAACCCGGACAAGACGCCGCCGCTTCGCATAGAGATCGGCACACCCTCGGTGCGCTGGCGGGTCACCGATCCGGCAGCGATTGTCGATGTCCTGAGGCCTGACCACCCCTTGATGATCGGCCCGAACCGGGTCGAGGCCAGCGATTGGCAGGGATGGGACAAGGAACGCGGGCTTTATTTCGCGGCACGATGGCACAAGGCCTATCAGCCTCTGCTATCAATGAGCGATCCCGGTGAAAGCCCACTGGAAGGCTCACTTATCTCGGCTGAGATCGGCAGGGGGCGGCACACCCACGTCAGTCTCGTTTTGCACCACCAACTTGACAAGCTCGTTCCTGGCGCTTTCAAGATGATGGCCAATCTTGTCCAGCCCGTGGGCCGCTAGCCGCGGTTCCTTCAGGGGGTTTGCAGTCGTTAGTTATCGAGGAACGCAAAAACATGGTCGCCTTGATGAAAATCGAACCTTTGGCCCATCTATTTCTCATGAACTGAGAGGCAAAGGATCAGTGCCTTCGCCTAGAATTGCAAGGTATCGTCGATAGCTGAACACGCGGCCACGCTTGCGGCCGGTCACCTCATCAACAATGCCCAATCGCTCCAGATCGGCGAGTGCGGCGTTCACGGTTGGTGCGGACAGACCTGTTATCTGAACAATCTGGTTCGCTGTGTGAAAAGGATTCTGCTGGAACAGCTCGTGAATACGAAGGGCCGACCCTGCTCTATCGCTCTCCACCGTGATCCGCTCCCGATCTTCCTTGAAAAGATCGACGATCTGGGTCGCAGCCTCAAACGCTTGATTGGCAGTGTCGGCAACGCCGGCCAGGAAAAAGTCCAGCCAAGCTTCCCAGTTTCCATGCTCACGGACCTCTTGCAATAACCGATAATATTCTCTCCGATGGGACTTTAAATAGAGGCTGAGATAGAGAAGCGGCTTCCGCAAAACCCCGTTCACACAAAGGTACAGGGTTACAAGCAGGCGACCAATACGGCCGTTGCCATCGAGAAACGGATGGATCGTTTCAAACTGCACATGCAGCAGGCCAGCTTTGATCAGCGCCGGGAGCCGAGATTGGTCGTCATGCATGAAGCGCTCGAATGCGTCCAGGCAACCAGCCATTTCAGTGACGGGTGGCGGTACAAAGAGTGCGTTACCGGGGCGCGTGCCACCAATCCGGTGGCAATGGCGGCGGGACGAACGCCCGCACTGTTTCATTGGCGGCGACCGTCTCGACGAAACGACCCAGGCGGTTTTTGGATTGGGAATCAGACATAACCAAATATCAGCCGCGCCCGTTATTTAAGCAAGACGCCTTTCATTTAATTAATCGACAGACTTAGATAAGCGCGCTTAATTAACGCGCCGCTGGAGCGATCGCGACCATGGGTGGGAGGTCCTTATCCCGTCGGTCGCATTCAAAAACTCCGGTTCATCCTTCTTTGGACAGAAACCGTTTCAGCTGATCCTGCCGGACCTGCTCGACCTCTACGAATATCTCGATGCCTTTATCGACCGTCATAGTGGTGTCCTGCTTGGCGGCGCCAAAGACCCCAGAACCCTGTTCGTCAAAACGGTGAAGACCACCAGCATCGACGCGGCTTACAACTCGACCACGTTCTACGAAGCTTGGAGAACCGTCATCCAACGCTATGGAATTTTTAACCCTTACACCGGACGAGGTGCCATCAAAGGCTTGTTGCCGCATGGACCCCATAACCTGCGGGACATTCTCGCGACGCATATTCTGAAGCAGACCGGATCCTACGAGCAGGCGAGCTACGCAATCCAGGATACACCCGATGTCGTGCAGCAGCACTACGGTCGCTTCCTTCCGCAAGACAAGGCTGCACTGGCCGCAAAGATCCTCAATCACGTTTGGGAAGCTGCGTAAGGTCGAATGAGATGCTCGGCTCGGATACTCAGAACATGTTGTATCTGGGCCGAGCGTCCTCGTCTCCGCCTTGAACCAATTCGAACCTAAGGAACACCAAAACCCACAGCTTCATCCGTGGCGCTACATTGAAATATTTGCCCAATCTTCATGCCCGTGGCGGATTCGCACTACGAAAATTTTCTCATCGTCTTCAACCCGATAGACGATGAGATGTGCTTTGAAGGTATGAATTCTGACGGGCGGTTCGATCTCATTGCGTTCGCGTGCGATGCGTGGATTAGCAGCGATCAGATCAATAGTGCGAAAAGTTCATCGTGGTAGCGTTTTGCCTGGTCTACTCCGAACATACGGGCACCCTGCTCGGCGATCGCAATGATGTCTTCTTCCGCCTCGACAGAAAGCCTAAAACTCATGACTTGCTGGCACGAGCCATCGCCTCAGCAAAGAGCTCATCCTTTGATCGAATGCCAACGCCACTTTGGAGCCCCGCCTCGACGAAATTTTGCATGGCGGCAATCTTGTCGTTTCGTGTCTGGTCGCGTCGGATCAGGTCGCGCACGTAGTCGCTAGCGTTCGAATATCGCCCAGTCCTGGCCTGCGCCTCCACCCAATCCTTCATCGGATCTGGAAGAGATACGTTCATTGTCGCCATCGGAACCTCCATTTGAAAGGATCATATTCGATTTTGGCAAAGTTTGTCAAAAGTTCCCCCATCTGCATGGGATCAGAACCGTCCACCATTCTCGTTGCCGATGGGATAACGACCAATTATGGAACCTTGAAACGTCACTGAAGGCCTAGCTGGCGTATTTCCACGTTCGGTTTGTCTCACTTAGGCTATGTGGCGTAGAAGGGTTAAATGTTGCTCGTTATGCGAATGGAATATCCATATCCAGGGCAGCGGCGATGAAGGCGCGCCGGGCGTCCTCGGTAGACTGGCCCTTCTCCAAGGCAGCATGGCAACTATCTCTCGCTCGTTCGTAGAACCATCCTTCGCGGCATAACCAACGATCCAGGCTCTGCAACGCCTCCGCAGGCCCCGGAATGACGTGTTCACGTCCATCACAGGACGCGACCTTGACGGGCTTCTTCCAGTGAAATTTTGTCATTGTAGTGTACCCTTGTCAAACCAGCCATTGTGCACTGCAGCATAACACTGACTTGCTTAAATGCGAGCTCTCCAAATTTCGGTACGGCAAAGGTGTCATTCGCAAGGCGGCCTCGCGACGGAGGTGAACGGCGTTGGCCAGCGCCTCGGGACCATAGCACCCCCCGCTCCACTCCAACCAAAGTCGACTGATCGACCAGCTTCTTTGAGACAATCATCTGTCTTAAAGTCCTCGATATTATCGAAAATCTATAATCGCCAACCAACATCAAGCCGCCCGTTTCGACTTCGGTGCCTCAGGCAGCTAAGGCTCATTCTTGAGCGACGCGCCTTTCACGCCACCACAATCGGGACTTTGGTCGGCGACGCCTTGACCCGGTTGTAGAGGTCGATGACGTCCTGGTTGATCATGCGTACGCAACCGGAAGATGCCTGAGTGCCGATGGTCCACCATTCGGGTGAGCCGTGCACGCGATAGCCAGTGTCGTGGCCGTCCTTGTAGATATAGTGAGCGCGGGCGCCGAGCGGGTTGTCGAGGCTACCCGGCTGACCGGCCGTCCATTTCACCAGTTCCGGTTTGCGCGCGATCATCTCTTTGGGCGGCGTCCAAGTCGGCCATTCCTTGGTGTACTGGATCTCCGCGCGGCCGTTCCATTCGAAGCCGGCCTTGCCGATGCCGACGCCGTAACGGATCGCTTCGCCGCCTTCCTGCACCCAATACAGATGCCGCTCGTTGAGCCGCACCACGATCGTGCCCGGCGCCTCGCCGGTCGGATCGACAACGATCTGACGCCGGAATTCCGGCCTGACCTTCTGGAATGGGATTGCCGGGATCACAAAGCCGTTGTCGGTCAACGCGGCATACATCGTGCCATTGTCGGTGATGTTCCTGTCGACGCTGATTGATGGGATCGGGCCGATCGAACCGGTCGGCATATGGTCAACGCCCACAGGCGGCATACCACCGGACGGCTCGATTGGTCCCAGCGCCGGGAGTTCGAGCGTCTGCGAGCAGCCGGAGGCGCCAAGCAGGGTCATGGCGCCGAGGCCCGAAAGCACGGCGCGGCGGGAGACGATGTAGCCGGACTCCGGGATGGCGGCGCCGGAGGACCGCGTCTGATCTTGCGGCTTACGCATGCACTCTTACCCCAAACGAGCGGTCGGCATCACACCCCCACCGGATGGGTCGTATTTTCACAACACGTGGTTAAAAAAGCGTAAAACCACATGCACGATCATGACGGGAGTTTCGACGATTTCGGCGAGGCTGATGGCGCGATGGGTTGCTTCGCGCTCGACGGCGACCGGGCGTGACGCACCGTGATAGCCGGGCGCGGTTTTGCCTCGCGTTCGAGCCGCTCGGACAGGAAACGGATGGAACCGTAGCCCTCGGCATGGACCATGACCAGCGCCTCGTGCTCGCGGGCGACATCGAGGACCTCGAGGATTTCCCGATCGGCGAGCCTCATGTCGTCAAAGGTCATGAAGATCTTGATCGAGGTAGACCCCTCCGCGATCAGTGCCGGCAATTCCTGGCCAAGCACCTGCGGCGTCGGATCAGTAACGATCAGATGGAATGCAACATCGACATAGCAATGATCTTGGGCACGCTCGGTATAGTCCTTGATCGCCTCGCGCAGTGTCTGGCCCTTCTGCTGCAGGCAAAGGGCAGCACCGTCGTATTGCCGCCGACGGCTGCCGAACGCGTGCCGGTCTCGAACGTGTCAGCCATGATAATGCCGGGCGAGCCGAGCTGCTCGAGATGGACATGGCTGTCGATGCCGCCGGGCATCACCAACAAGCCCGTGGCATCGATGATCTCGCCGGCATCGTGGAGATCTTGGGCCAGAGCCACGATCTTATCATCCCGAATGCCCAAGTCGGCGAGGAAAGTGTCGGCGGCGGTGACCACCGTGCCGCCCTTGATGATTGTGTCGAACCTCATGCCACCATTCCCTGTTCTTCCACAAAATGTCCCGGCGCGACCTCGACAAGCGGTCTCCAGTCACGCTCGGAGTTTTTCAAGCCGATCCTGTGGCCGCGCGACGCCGGAAGTGCTCCCACTTCACCACCTTGCGCCGCGGCAATCAATGCACGTGTATAGCCATGGCGCGGCGCGGCCAGCACCGAGGCCGTCGGGCCGATTTCCACCATACGTCCGAAGCGCATGACAGCAACACGATGGGCGATCCGGGTCACGACGGCAAAATCATGCGTAATGAACAGGATCGGCAACCTCGTCTCGGCCTGAATCTGTTCAAAGAGCTCGAGCACCTGCAGCCGGGTCGTCGCATCCAGCGCCGAGACGGCCTCGTCGGCTATGACGAGATCAGGCTCGACGCTGAGCGCGCGAGCGATGCCCAGCCGCTGGCGCTGGCCGCCCGACAGCTCATGCGGATAGCGATCGAGATAGCGCGCATCCAGCCCGACCTTTGCCATCAGGTTCTCTGCCTTGTCGCACAGCAACGCCCTGTCCCTCTCTCCGCCGAGCATGAGCGGCTCGATGACCGAGCGCCAGGCACGATATCTCGGGTCGAGCGACAATTGCGGGTCCTGGAAGACGAACTGAACACGGTCCCGCGTTCTGCCGCCCGCTGTGTTGACATCCTGGCCCTTGAGCAAAACGCGACCATTATCGGGTTCGGTGAGCCCTAGAATGGCGCGAGCGATGGTTGTCTTGCCGCTGCCGCTTTCACCAACCAGAGCCACGGTCTCTCCCTCCGACACGGTCAGACTGACGCCATCGACGGCAAATAGCCGATCCTGCGGTTTGAACGACATCATGGATTGCGTGCGCGGAAAGGATACGATCAGGTCCTCAATCACCAGTGGCGGAGCTGAGACGGTATCCGATGAGGGGGCCGGTGGCTTTGGCGTTGCCGGCGACGTCGCCTTGATCAACAGCCTGGTATAGTCATGGCTCGGCCGATCGAGTGTTTCTGCGCGACTTCCTGACTCGACGGCGCGCCCTGCCTGCATTACCAGGATGCGGTCGGCGATGTGGCGCACGACACCCATGTCATGGGTGATGAAGATGACGCCGCAGCCGACGTCCTTCTGCAATTCGCGGATCAGGGCCAGGATTTCGGCCTGCACCGTGGCGTCGAGCGCCGTCGTCGGCTCGTCGGCAATGACAAGCGATGGTTTGCAGGCAAGCGCCGCCGCGATCACCACGCGCTGGCACATGCCGCCGGAAAGCGCGCTCGGATGCAGCTTGGCGCGCCCCGCCGCGTCGGGGATACGCACCCGCTCGAGCAGCCGCAGCGTCTCTGCCCGCGCCGCGCTCCATCCCATCTCGCGATGCGTGACTAGTGCCTCGGCAATCTGATCACCGACGGCCATCATCGGGTTCAGCGCCGCCATCGGCTCCTGGAAGATCATGCCGATGCGGTTTCCCCGCAGCG
This sequence comes from Pararhizobium capsulatum DSM 1112, assembly GCF_030814475.1. Lineage (NCBI taxonomy): Bacteria > Pseudomonadati > Pseudomonadota > Alphaproteobacteria > Hyphomicrobiales > Rhizobiaceae > Pararhizobium > Pararhizobium capsulatum. The sequence continues at coordinate 305,433 of NZ_JAUSVF010000003.1, forward strand.
TTCGCAGCTCGGCCGGCGGCATGGCCAACAAATTGCGACCCTCGAACAGCGCTTGGCCCGCGACGACCTTTGCGGGCGGGCTCGGCATCAGGCCCATGATCGATTGCGTTGCGACACTCTTGCCGGAACCGGATTCGCCGATGATCGCGAGTATCTCGTTGTCGTCGACGTCGAAGCTGAGGCCATCGACGACTGTGCGGGGGCCTGTGGCGGTCAAAATTTTCGTGGTCAATCCGCGAACGGAAAGCAAGGGCTGGCCGGTTCTCATGCGGCCCGCTCCGCCGTGATCACCGATCCCTGACCGATCAATGCACTTGCGGCGTGTTCACCCAGAGGACTCGCGCCAGGACCGTGCCCGTGTTGTGGTAGCGATTGGTCAAATGGTTCTTGAAGAAGAAGGAATCGCCGCTCGCCAGCTTGTAGGTGCTGTTTTCGATGGTCAACTCCAGCTCTCCGTCGATCACATAGCCGACGGTCTCTCCCTGGTGGGTTATTTGGTCGATCTTCTCGGCACCCGGCTCGATACGATGGATATTGCCTTCCAGCAGATTGCCCGCAGCAAAGGGCACCAGCCGTTCGTAGCTGACGCCCTCGCCGCCCCGGATCGCATCGGTGGTCGAAATCGGCCGTTCGCCTGCCTTCTGTACCAGGCCGGGCGAATTGATATCGGCACCAAAGAACGAGGAGAGATCGCGGTTGAGCGCTTCCACCAGCCGCTGCAGCATGGCCAATGATGGCGCCACCTTGCCGTTTTCGATCTTGGAGATCATGCTTTCGGCACAACCCACGCGTTCGGCCAGCTCCCGGATACGAATGCCTTCCAGAAGCCGGGCGTGTTTCAGCCTCGCCCCGACCTGTAACTCGTCCCTCTTCGCGCTGGACTCTTCCATGATTTTTCTTTCTACCTGAAGGCAACGACCGCAAGAATTCACTCCTGCGACCATTTGCGTGAGCGACAGTAAAGTTACAATAGCCGAAGTAAACCGACGAGAAATGCCTTTCGAAACTCGTCATGCCGTTTTTCTCGGGTGGCTCGCGGCCGGCCAGGTGTGCTGCCAGGGCCTGACGCGTTCGAAAGCAGCGGCAGCGCGCAAGACCCCGATATCGTCTTGATGTCGGCCGATGATCTGCAGCCCGACCGGGCGGCTGTCCCGTGTAAACCCAGCCGGTACGCTCGCCGCCGGCTGGCCCGTCAGGTTGGCCAAGGCCGAGAAGGGCGTCCAGGCAGATGGCAACACGGCGTATCCCGCGATCGATGTCGGGCCATCCCTGTCGAGCGGGAAAGCGGCAGTAGCCGCCGTCGGCGTCAGCAACAGATCATAGCGTGCCATGAACCGCCACATCACATTGGCGATCCGTTTGCGATCCATGATGGCATTGGTGAAATGATCGGCGGTCCATTCCGTCCGGAGCAATGTGCCGAGCACACCTCCGAAGGCATAGCTCTGTCTGTCTGCCATCGTCCGCAGACCCGCGCGATCGGTGTCGAGCGCCACCAGCGCCTCGAAGGTCGCCTGCGTATCGCCGACCTCCGGAAATGCGTCGTGTACGACACAGCCGAGTTCGGTGGCGAAGACCTGGGCGGCTCCGGCTGCGATCGCCGCAACCTCCGGATCCACATGCGCAAAGCCTAGATCGGCGGAAAACGCGATCCTTCGACCGGGCGCCGACGCCGCATCAATGTCCATCCAGTCGATCTGTTCGTGGGGCAGCGAATGCCGATCCTTAGGCGAAGGGCCGGAGAGGACCGACAATGCCATTGCTGCGTCCGCGACAGTACGGGTCAGCGGGCCGATATGTTCGAGCGTTTCCCAGCCTGAAGCGCCAGGGGCCTTCTCGTCACGACAGCCAGGATAGACGGGCACCCGGCCCCAGCTGGGCTTGATGCCGAATATGCCATTGAGGGAAGCCGGGATGCGGATCGAGCCGCCGCCATCGCTGCCGAGTGCCAGCGGCACCATGCCGGTTGCCACGGCCACAGACGAACCCGCACTCGAACCACCCGGCGTCAGCTCGGTATTCCAGGGATTGCGGGTCGGCGGAAAAAGCGGGTTTCGACCAATCGGACCATAGCCGAATTCCGAGGTATTGGTTTTGCCCACCATGATGGCGCCCGCCGCCCGGAGGCGTTCGACGACGATATCGTCCTCATCGGGCACATTGTCGGCGTAGAGCGGCGAACCGAATGTCGTACGCACACCCGATGTCGAGATCAGGTCCTTGACCGCGAACGGCACGCCTGCCAGCGGCCCGACGGCTTCACCGGCCGCGATGCGGCGATCGACGGCTTGTGCCTCACGTCGTGCCGGGTCGGCCGTTACGGAACAGAATGCGCAAAGCGCGTCGTCCAGCGCTGCGATGCGGGTAAGCGACATCTCGACCACAGCAAGCGCCGACGTCTCGCCGACGGTGATCCGCCTTGCGAGCTCGATCGCCGATGGCAAGGGATCGGTCCGCGCCGTCATCGACTGTATGGAGTCATCCATGAACCTTCTCCGGATGCGATCCCCTGATAATGCCTGTGTCCTCGGCGCCCATCGGCTTGAAGTCGAGAAACATGTCAGCGCCCGGAATGGCCGCAGCACCAGCGCGTGCCACAGCAAGATCCTGCGTGCCTGTGCCGGAACCGGCCGCCACTGCGCCGAGTACGAAACCATCGACACGGATCGGGATGCCACCGACGAGGTTGGTCCACTTGTTTTCCTGGGCCAGTGTCACCTGCAGCTCGACATCGGCATGCGCGCCACCGGTGGGTTCGTTGGACAGGGCGGACGTTATGGCCTTGTTGCGAGTTGAAATGACGGACAGCGCCTTGGAACCATCCATCCGGCCGAAGGCCAGCAGATTGCCACCGGTATCGACCACCGAAATGCACATCGGCTGACCGATCTTTTCGGCCTCGGCGATCGCCGCCTTCAACACGGCCAGCCCGCCAGCCAGCGTCAGCGTCTTGGTATCCTTGACATAGGTCATGCAGAAAAACTCCTTATTGGGATCGCAGCCGCGGATCGAGCAGCAGGGCGATGAAATCGACGATGAGATGCACCAGAAGCGAGACGACGGCAGCTGCGAGGATGAAACCGAGCGAGGCGTTGATGTCTGCGTTCAGCACCGCAGAAACCGCATATTGCCCAATGCCGCCCCAGGCGAAGACCACTTCGACCAGCACGACGCTGCCGACCAGCGTGCTATAGAGAATGCCAATGACCGTCACGACAGACGGCATCGCGTTTCGCAGCACATGGCGCGAGACCCGCGACGGGCTCAGGCCCTTGGCATCGGCGAAGCGAACGAAATCACTGTCGTTGAGGCGCGAGACTGTGGTGCGTGTCATCGTCAGGACCGGCACGGAATAGATCAGTCCGAGGGTGGCCACCGGCAGGATCAACTGTCCGGCGGCGGCCTTGAAAGTCGCGAAATCTCCCGACAGCATCGCATCGATGACATATGAGCCGGTGATTGCGGTTGGGGGAAACACGGCGAAGTCCAGCCGTCCGATAGGTGGCGGCACGATGTTGAAAATGCTGTAGAAGATGAAGATCAGCACCAGTGCCAGCCAGAAGTCGGGTAACGCGCCCGCGACAACCGAGAAAACGTCGGCAAACCGCGCCGATATTCCATCGGACTTTCGCCCCGCAAGCAGGCCGAGCGGTAGGCCGATGGCGAGTGCCAGGACCAGCGAGAGGGTCACCAGTTCAAGCGTTGCCGGAAGGCGCTGGGCGATATCGATGAGGACCGGGTTGGTCGTCTGCCACGACGTGCCGAGATCACCATGCGCCAGCCGGCCGAGATAGGCGAGAAACTGCGTCGGCAGCGGCTGATCAAGGCCCATTTCGACGCGCAGCTTGGTGACAGCCTCCTGGGTGGCAAGCGGGCCGAGCATCATCGGCGCGGGATCGCCGGGAATGAGCTTAAGCAGGAAGAAAGCAACAGCCGCGATCCCCAGCAATTGGGGAACGGCAAACAGAAGCCGGACGGAGAGATAGCGCAGGATTTGCATCAGCTGGTACCCTCGGCAGGCGCATGCGTGGCAAGAAATGCCTTCCAGCGTCGGCGCGAGGGCCGCAATCGCTCGCGCGGATTGGACCATGCCTGGATCGAGGCGCCGATGCGGCCCAGCCCAAACACCGTCAGCGCCAGCGCCAGGCCAGGAAAAATTGATGGCCACCATTGGCCGGTGACGATGTTCTGGAAGCCCATGGCGATCATCGAACCCCATTCCGGCGTCGGTGCACGCACCCCGGCGCCGAGGAAGGACAGTCCGGCCGCCAGCAGCACGGCAACGCCGGTATTGATCGTCATCTGCGCCAGAAGGGGCGCGACGGCGTTGGGGGCGATATGCCGGCTGAGCAGATAGAAATCGCCGGCGCCGGCAATATGGGCCGCCTCGACATAGCCCTTGTTACGAATATTGAGGACTTCGCCGCGCATCAGCCGCAGATAGATCGGAATATTGACCACGCCAATAGCGACGACGATGGAGCTCACGCCCTGCCCCAGCACTGCCACCAGAACCAGCGCCAGTGCAAAAACGGGAAAGGCCTGCAGGACATCGGTGATGCGCAGGATCAACAGTGCCGCCATGCCTTTGATCCGGCGCTTCCTGTGCCATAGGCCAGTCACGGCGCCCAGCGAGCCCCCCACCGCCGCTGCCCAGAGCGTCGAAACCAGTGCGATGAAAAGATCGATCCGCGGCGCGTGCAGGACACGGGAGAAGATATCGAGGCCGGCGGCATCGGTTCCCATTGGATGGGTCCAGCTTGGTGCCAGCAGGTAGACAGTCGCATCGGCGTCGACTGGCGAATGAAGCGGCATCAGAGGTGCAATCAGACCGTTCAGGGCCGTGAGAATGACGATGATATAACCTGCCGCAAAGCTCTTGCGACTGCCGAGAAAGTTGAGAAATTCCCGTGTCGTGCCCAGCGTGGGGCCAGCGGCGGGTATCGGCCCGCCTCTGGCTTCCACGTTAGGTTCGACTTGTCGATAGACAGCCGGTTCGGGCACCATGTCAGACACGCTTGTAATCCTGGAAATTCAGCCGGTTAGACGTATAATAAACAATACCGCCGACATCTTTTCCATGGGCAAGATGAAAGCCGGGATTGGCGATCAGGGCCCAGGGCGCGTCATCATTGATGATCTTCTGGGCGTCCTTGGTGGCAGACATGCGCGCCTTCTCGTCCAGCGTCGACAGCGACTGCTTGATCAGCGTATCGGCCTTCTCGTTCTTGTAGTTGGAGAAATCGAGGAAGGAGGCCGAATGGAAATAGAGATTGAGCGAGAAGCCAGGATCGGGGGTGAACGGCGCGTCGAGATTGAAGATCATCGGTTCGGTGCGCTTGACGAGACTGTCGAAGAAGGTGCCTGCGGGCAGCTTCTTGAGCTCTATGGTCACACCGATCTTCCTTAGCGCCGTCTGGTACATGATGGCGATCGGTTCTTCGATCGGATCGCCGGCATTGTAGGCGAGCGTGGTCGCGAAGCCATCGGCAAAACCGGCTTCTGCCAGCAGCGCCTTGGCCTTGTCGATGTCGAAGTCATAGCCGTAGAATTCGCTGGTCGCACCGGGATAGAAATCCGGCATGAAAGCAGTCTGTTTCTTGCCAAAGCCCTGCAGGATGGTCTTGACGATTTCATCCTTCGGCATAGCGAAGTTCAGCGCCTGGCGCACCTTGGGATTGTCGAGCGGCTTGAAGGCCGTATTGAGCTCTATCCACAGCATCTGCGACGCCTCGATCGAGGTCACCTCGGCCTTGGGGCTGGCAGAAAGGCTTTTCATCTCGGTTGGCGCCAGAGCCTGCGCGATATCCACAGCGCCGCCGTTCAAAAGCTGCAGGCGGGTGGCAGAGGCCGGCACTTCTCGGAAGACGACGGTCTCGAAGAACGGCTTCTCGTCGTAATAGTCAGGCCGCGCGGTGGCGACCATCTGCTGGCCGCGCACAATGGTCTTGAGATTGTAGGGGCCGAAGCCCGCGACATTGGTGTCGAGGAACTTGCGTGCCCACGGATCGTCGGCGGTCGCCATTTCCTGGCATTTCACGGAGTCGAAGATCGGGTTGGCCAGATGGCCGCAGACGATCATCAGGATCGGATTGGGATTTTCGAGATGGAAGGAAACGACATGTTCGTCCTCGACCACGACCGCGTCCTTGTTGGGCAGCCCCATGACGAACGTCATGAAGGCGCCCGCGCCCTTGACCTCAAACTTGCGGTCGAACGTGTATTTCACATCCTTGGCAGTCAGCGGATTGCCCCAGTTGCTGACCACGCCCTTGCGCAGCACGAAGCGCACAGACTTGCCGTCGGGTGCGAACTCCCAGCTCTCGGCGAGCTTGCCCTTGAGATTGTAGCCGCCCGGTAGCGCCGCGTTCGGCGCCAGATCCTCGCGCATGACGCCCGGTACTTTCGGGTCTGGCACTTTGTTGAACTCGATCAGGTAATCATAGAAGGCGGCCACCGTATCGATCGTGCCCAGCGACAGTGAATTCTCGACGTCGAGGCTAAGGGGCGTCGCGGGAGCGGCGATGACGAGCGTCTTGGCGCGATCCTGCGCGAAAGCCGAACCGATGAAGCCTGGCGCCAACGCAGTCGCGCCGCCAACCGCACCCGCCTTTAGCAGCGAGCGCCGGGAGATCATTGTAAGGTCTCTAAAATCCATTGCCATTGAATGCTCCGTGATTAATGCCGAAAGACCACCAGTCAGCTTACTTTACTGATAATCAATTATCGTGCCAGATCGCTACTGCTGAAACGTGCGGCCGCTAGCGAGATGTAAACACTACCATTTTCAAATTTCGAAGCGAGCGAATCACATTCTTGGCTGGAAACTTTATTCATAGTCATGTAGAATTATTAGTCATCACTGGATATGATTTTTGATCGGTTTGCCGGAATCTTGGGCAATGTGCAAACTTGCGCAATGCGCCGCTGATAAATCACCGCTTCTTACAGCGCGACGACGGCGTTACCGAACTGACTGTTTCCTTCGAGATACAGGTGGGCAGCAACGATGTCGTCGAATGTGAACTGCTTATCGAGCAACGGCTTCAGCTTGCCTTGGCGAAGACCTTCCGTGATGAAATCGACAGCTATCTTCTGGAGGGTCGGGTCGTCGCTCGTATGCCAGATGTTATGGCCTTTGACCGTCTGCAGATTTGCGATGAATTCGATACCGGGCAGTGGCGTGACCTGTTCACGGAGGGCGCCATACAGGTAGGCTGTGGCCTCCCCGCAAGTGCTTCCATCACTACGCGTCGGTCATCGGCGCAATGACGATGCCTTTTCATGGCACAGCGTGTTGATGCGTGAGGTAGAATCCAGCGTTTTGGGCATGTCCTGGGCGCCCGCCGGCCCCTCGCGGCGCACAATCACCATGTTGTGGTTCTGAAAGAGCTCAGAGGTCCCGAATTGATTTCCCGCACCAGTTTGCTATGAGTTCAATAATTTCAAAATTGAAAATGTAGTGCCATGCAGACGATGTCCACATTGCCTTTGGGCGAGCGTATTCTCGACGCCTATGACGACCTGACGAAAAGCGAGCGCCGGCTTGCGGATGTGCTGCTGAAGAACCAGGACGCACTCGTGCTCTATTCAGCCAGCGAGCTGTCGGAGCGCGCGCGCACATCCAAGGCGACGACCGCGCGTTTTTTTCAGCGGATGGGCTTCCCCAGTTTCAAAACTGCTCAAAAGGATGCGCGAAGCACCGTACCCGTCGTCCCCAGCGAGGCGGACAGGTTCACCCGTTCGAGCTTGGGAAAGGCCGATTTGAGCGAGCATCTGGCAACCGACATGCAGAACCTAGTTCGATCGGTCGAGCAACTGCGATCGGACGAGCTCTCTCAGGCGGTCCAACTGATGGCGCGCGCTGAAAAACTTTGGATCGTGGGCTTTGGCGACAATTACGCACTGGCGCACTTCGCGCGCGCACTGCTGATCAGGGTCAAACCCGACATAAGGATGATTCCGATCGGCGGCTTTTCGGTGCCGGAAGAGTTCGCCTCTATCGCACGGACCGATGCGATGCTGGCGCTCGGCGTGGGAAGAAGAACCCGCAGCCTACGTTCGATCATGCGCTCCGGGGTCAATGCCGGTGCGCAGGTGGTTCTGGTCACGGATCAGAATGTGCGAGCGGGCAATGAAGTCGCCAGCGTGACGCTGCGCTGCCGAACGAAAGGCACGGGCGTCTTCGACAGCGTCGTGGCGCCGGTGTCGTTGATCACCTTTCTCTGCAACGCGCTGGCGCTGCGGATCGGCCAGTCCGCAATCGAGCGGCTGCAGTTCATTGACAGTATTCACGAGGAGTGGGGCGACGTTCTTTCCGGCGATCTTTGAGACAGAAACGATGCAAAATCCAAGTGGATTCTACAATTTTTCTGCATTAATGAAAATAATAGTTTCAGGAATGAAATTTAGTTGACGGACGTTTTGTTCGCCTGCATGTTCACCTCGAAAACAGCCGTCGGCCGGGCATATTGCCGCCCGGCACAGCCACTTTCGTGAAAAGCAGATCGCTATTGCCCGCACGCAACGCTGGATTGCCGAATCGTGCCCAATCGTCAACAGGGGAAGCAAAATGAAGTTTATAGGAAAGGCCATGTTGGCAGCCATCGCTGCATCGGCACTTGCCGCAGTTGCGACGCCCGCCATGTCGAAGGACATCGTTTGGGCACGTTACGGCGATATCGACACGCTCGATCCGCACCGCGCCACCAGCACCTTGTCGCTCCAGGTCTGGAGCCTCATTTACGACAGTTTGCTGGCCACGGATGCCAACGGCAAACCGGTGCCACATATCGCCGAGAGCTGGGCATCCGACCCGGCTGGTCTCGAATATACGTTCAAGCTCCACAGTGGAGTGACCTGCCACGATGGTACGCCGCTCGATGCCAATGACGTGAAATACACAGTCGATCGCGCGTTCGACGACGCCAACCCAAGTGTCACCAAGTCGAGTTGGGGGCCGATCACATCGGCAGAAGTCGTCGACCCGTTAACGGTGAAGCTGACGCTCGACAGGCCTTTTGTTGCGCTGATCCCGTTCCTGGCTGACAGTTTCTCGTCGATCATCTGCGACAGCAACAAGGATGCGGCGGGCTTCGGGATCTCCACCGCAATCGGCTCTGGTCCATGGAAGCTCACATCCTGGACCAAGGGCGACAAGATCGTACTGGCCAAGAACGAAAAGTACCAGAACTTCGGCAAGCTGGCCGAAAACAAGGGCGGCCCCTATATGGACGGCCTGGTGATTACCACTGTTCCTGAACCACAGGCGCGCCTCGCCGGCCTCAAGACCGGCGCCATTCAGATCGCTGAGCCGCCGCTCGACGACGTCGCCGACCTCAAGAAAAGTGGCGAGATGAAGATCGTCATCGCGGAGAATACCGGACAGAATGTGTTCTGGGAATTTGCCGCGCATCGCCCACCCTTCAACGACGAACGCGCCCGCCGAGCTGTCGCTTACGCCACGGATGCGGCAGCCGCGATCGAGTTGGTCTATGGTGATCTCTCGATCCCGGAGAAATGCCCGATCTCGCGAGGCGTCTTCGGCAACGATCAGGACTTTTGCACCAAGCACGGCCAGGCCTATGATCCTGACAAAGCCAAGGCGCTGCTTGCCGAACTCGGCTATGGCCCCGACAAGCCACTTGAGGTCACCATGATCGCCTGGACCGGCGGCAAGCGCGACAAACTGGCCGAAGTTTTCCAGAGCCAACTCGCGGAAGTCGGCATTACCGCCAAGATCGAGATCATGGACATCGGTACGATGAACGCCCGCGTTCGGCAGGAAAACGAGAAGACGGACGGCGTCGGCACAATGGATATGATGACGTGGTCCTGGTACGATCCGGATATCCTCTATGCTCTCTGGCATTCGCCGGGCGCCTATCGCGGCTTTACGTCGCCGGAACTCGACGCCATGCTGGACAAGACACGCGTGCTGACCGGTGAGGCCGAGCGCAAGGCCGCGGTGCAGGACGTGATGGCCTTTCTGCTGGAAAAGGCGATCCACGTGCCGCTCTATACGCCGGGCTGGGAATGGGTATTCGCGACCCGGCCTGAAGTTGAAGGCTTCAAGGTGGCACCTTTCGTCTATCCCATCTTCAGTGACGTGAAATTCTAGTTCACCCGCCTCTCATGCGCTGGGCCCGCGGACGGGCCCAGCCTTTCCATCGGAGTTCCCATGTGGTCTTTTCTCGGCAAGCGTATCGCCTTCGGTATCCTGACGATCTTTGTCACCACCGTGGCCGTGACGCTGCTCATCCATCTTGTGCCCGGCGATCCGGTGCAGATCATGTATGCCCAGAGCCAGGGAACCACGCCAGAGCAGCTCGAACAAATCCGTCATTCACTTGGCCTCGACCGGCCGATCATCGAGCAATATGTCATGTTTGTCGAACGGCTGGCACAGGGGGACATGGGTGTCACGGTCAGAGGTCGACAGCCGGTCGCCGATCTGCTGCTGCAGCGATTGCCCAATACGCTGGCGCTTGCCACACTCTCAATGCTGATCGCATTCGCTATCGGAATTCCGGTCGGCTTCGTCGCTGCCTACAAGCGCAGAACGGCTTGGGATACGATCCTGATGACGCTGGCCCTGACCGGCGTATCGATCCCGCATTTCTGGCTCGGACTGATGCTGCTCTTCTTGTTCGCTGTCAATCTGCAATGGCTGCCTGTCGCGGGAACCGGCCCGCTCAATATCGTGCTGCCTGCGCTCACGCTCGGCCTCTCCAACGCCGCCATCATTGCCCGGATGACGCGGGCCTCGATGATCGACGTGATGAACCAGGATTTCGTGCGCACCGCGCGGGCCAAGGGCCTGTATCAGACCACGGTGCTGCGCCGGCATGTACTGCGCGCCGGGCTGGTGCCGATCCTCACCATGGCCGGCATGCAGTTCGCCGCGATGTTAGGCGGCGCGATCGTCGTCGAGAACATCTTTGCCTGGAACGGCATCGGCCGGCTTGCGATCGAAGCCATCTTCCAACGCGATTATCCATTGATCCAAGGCTTCATTCTGGTCTTCGCGGCGGTTGTGGTGGTGGTCTCGATCGCGCTCGATGTCGTCTACGCGTTCGCCGATCCCCGCGTGCGGAGAGCCTGACATGCTGGGCACCAAAACAGAGACCGTGATCGAAGCCCACAACGCGCCGGTCCATAATCCCAGGTCTCCCGCATTCATCCGCCTGATCAGCACGCCAAGTGGCGCTATCGGCCTTGCCATCCTGCTGATCTTACTGATCGCGTCTGCATTCCCGGATCTGATCTCGCCGTATGCGCCGACCAAAATAGGTGCGGGCCGGAAATTGCTGGCGCCGGGCTTTAGATATCTCGCGGGCACCGACGAGTTCGGCCGTGACATGTTCTCTCGCCTTGTCCATGGCGCTCGGTTGACGCTGGAAATCGGCATAATCGCCGTCAGCATCTCGCTCGTCTCCGGCACATTGCTCGGCCTCGCCGCCGCATATGCGCGCGGCTTTCTGGAAGTCATTCTAATGCGACTTTCCGACGTCCTCTTCTCCTTCACCGAAACGCTGATCGCATTGGCCTGTGTCGCCGTCCTGGGTCCGAGCCTTGAAAATGCGATGATAGCCGTCGGACTTGCGGGCATTCCCTACTACGCCCGCACATCCTATGCCGCCGCCTTGGTGGAAACGTCCAAACCGTATTTCGAGGCCTCCATCGCCGCAGGGGCCGGCCATCTGCGTCTGATATTCGTGCATCTCCTGCCGAATATTCTCCCCATCATGATAGTCGTCGCCACGCTCGGTCTGTCCTCGGCGATCCTGGCCGCAGCTGGCCTCAGCTTCCTCGGCCTTGGCGCACAACCGCCGGCACCAGAATGGGGCGCAATGTTGTCGTCGGGCCGCGACTTCTTCAACAAGGCGCCATGGCTGATGATTTATCCAGGCCTCGCCATAGCCATCGTCGTGCTCGCCTTCAACCTGCTCGGGGATGCGATACGCGAGGTCGTCGACCCCATGGAGGCCGAGCGATGAGCACGACGCCCCTACTTGTGGTGAAGAACCTTTCGGTCACATTCGGCCGCCAAGCCCCTTCCACCGTCGTGTCCGGACTCGGTTTCGAAGTCATGCGCGGCGAGGCAGTGGCGATTGTCGGTGAAAGCGGATCTGGAAAGAGCGTTACCGCGCTTTCGATCATGGGCCTGCTGCCGGAGGCAAGTGCTAACATTTCGAGCGGCGAGATCACCTTCGAAGGTTGCGATCTCCTTCGTCTTGAACCAAACCAGCGCCGGGCGCTGCGCGGGCTGAAGATTGGCATGATCTTCCAGGAGCCGACGACCTCGCTCAATCCGGTGCTGACCATCGGTCGCCAGATGACCGAGGCGCTACAGCAGCATCTCGGTATCAATCGTCACGAAGCCGATGGTCGGGCAATCGATATGCTAGACCGCGTCGGGATCAAATCCGCCCGCCAACAACTCCCACGCTATCCGCACGAATTCTCGGGCGGCATGCGCCAGCGGGTGATGATCGCGGCAGCGATGATGATGCAGCCAAGGCTGCTGATCGCCGACGAGCCCACGACAGCGCTCGACGTGACGGCTCAAGCTCAGGTCATGCGCCTGATGCGGGAACTGGTCAGCGAAAGTGGCGCCAGCCTGTTACTAATCACTCACGATATGGGCGTGGTGGCGGAGAACGCGGATCGCGTGGTGGTTATGAAAAGGGGTGTGGGCGTCGAGACCGCACCGGCTGGAAGCCTGTTCGCCAATCCGGGCTGTGACTACACGAGGCGATTGCTGGCTGCGGTGCCCAATGTTCTTGACAAGACCACACGCCTCGATTTCAGGCACAGCCCCAAAACTGCCCTCAAACTCACACGCATCACCAAATCATTTGGCAGCAACGGATGGTTTTCCCCCCGCAGGTCGCCCAAAGTGCTCGACGATGTTTCACTGACCATCGCCAAGGGCGAGACACTGGCGCTTGTTGGCGAAAGCGGCTCGGGCAAGTCAACGCTCGGCCGCATCGCCTGCCGGCTGCTGGCAAGCGATTTCGGTGAAGTCGAAGTGGACGGCGAAACCATCACGCATCTTGGCGGGAGCAGCCTTCGCAACGCCCGTAGCCGCATCCAGATGATCTTTCAAGACCCCTACGCCTCGCTTGATCCGCGCCGCACCATCGGCCAGACGCTTGCCGAGCCGCTCGCTATCCAAGGCAGGCTCGGCACACAAGAGATCGACGTCGAGGTGGGGCGGTTGCTCGACCTGGTCCAGCTCGGCTCGTCGGTTACCGGACGCTTTCCCCATCAGTTTTCTGGCGGCCAGCGCCAGCGCATTGCCATCGCGCGGGCACTCGCCGTCAATCCGTCCGTCATCGTCGCCGACGAGCCGACATCTGCGCTCGATGTATCGATCCAGGCCGGTATTCTCGACCTGCTGGGCGATATCCAGAGGGAGAACAACCTTGCTCTCCTGTTCATCACCCACGACCTGGCGGTGGTTCGGAAAATCGCCCATCGCGTCGCCGTGATGAGGACGGGCAGGATCGTCGAACTTGGCACGACCGGCCATGTACTCGATGCGCCGGCGCATGCCTATACTCGGCTCCTGCTCTCCTCGGTTCCGGTTCCTGACCCTGCTTTTCGAGGCAAGCGGCTCGCCATGCCGGATGGTGAGTTGGACATGCCGATAGGAAGCCTGCGGATGGTCGCGTCGGGCCATTGGGTGGCGTCATGACGATCGGCATTGCAACTTACGGCCCGAATGCCGGCCTTGCGGCAATCGAGGCACTCGCCGCCGTTGAGAAAATCGGCTCGGGTGCTATCGGCGGCTTCGTCAGTTTTGCAGTGATGGATATCGATGGCACGATCCACAGGGCCGAAACTCAGACTGGTGGCACCGGTAATCTTCCGATTGACGCAATTCGAGAAGCGATTCAACGCGCCCGCATCGCCGTATTGATGTCGAGCGGACCTAATCGCCCATCACCCTTGTCACAGTTCACACCAGGCATGAAAGACATCGGCCTTGTCACCGGCCACCGGCTGCCCAATGTCCGGGGCACTAGGGCTTCCGCCCTCAATATGGACGTGCTGCAAGCCATTAATTCCGGCGCTGCGGTGGAACAAGCGGTCCGAACGGTGCTGGATGAAAACCCCGTTGCCGATGCAGGCATCATCGCGATCTCCGCAGCCGGAGACCTCGCTATGGGAAACACGGACTATGTCGAACGGTTCTTCGATGCCGGTTCCGCGATGCTACAATCGGCATTCGATCCCGACATCAGGGCGGGTGTGCTGCACAATGCGATCCATCCGCATCGCGGTCTGGCGCTGATGGCCGCGCAGTTCGCAATCAATATCATGGACCCGCCGGATCGGGCAGATTCCACGGTCACTATTGCGGCGGGTACGCCACTGGTGGTCGGGCCGCGAAACGAGATCCGCCTCAAAAGCCACGGTGTCGAGATCGCGATAGAAAATCCCCTTTACCTGACGGGATCATGGGATTTGGGTCTCGGCCCGCGCGTACCGGTCGTCGAGGCGGGAACCGACGTCGCCGTGGCCGTCTATGAGCCGTACTTGAGGGCAGCAAATGGTCTGATACAAACGATCGATGGACAGTCAGCATTCGAGGTGCCGGTGCGGACGATGACCGTCGATCAAGTCTCAGAAGTGGCGGTACAAGTTTAGCCCAGCTTCAGGTTGGGTCATGAACTTTTGAACGGAAACGCTTTCAGAATCGATATCACTCTCGCAAACTAGAACGGAGCACACGACGGGTATGAGCTCAATAAGAAATCCTCTGGACATATTTATCGTGTCAGCAATAGTTTTTATGCCTTCAGCTCTCTGAAGAGGACTCGACCCAGAGCGCGGCGTAGTTGGCATACGGGAGCACCGGAGGTGCGCAAAAATGCAGTTTGCATGCCGGTGTGGGCTGAATTTCGAACGGTCCTATCCTTTGGAACCATAAGACAGCACCGTGGAGGTCCCTTTGATTTCAGGCCGCCGTACTCTTCCCACGCTGACGTTGTATCGGCCCGACGGGCATTGGCACTGGGTCTGGCAGTCAACCATCTCATGACGAAACCGTCATTCATGAGAATTCGTTTCGGAGAGCTGTCGCAGTTATTGGCTGGGATTGTTAATCGCGATCACTACTTTTTCGTGGTCGATCAGACTCATCAAATTCAAGGGTTTGCGGGTTGGGCGCTGACCAGCCGTAGCAATGCAGAAAACTGGCTTAGTGGGCGCTTCGGACTGAGGTCCAAGGATTGCATCGCGGGTGAATGCATTGTCATGAACGCCTGGTCAGGGTTACGAGATCACGAGCGAGACCCTGCCTAAGTCAACCACCTACTTCTTCCCGACAGCAATGTCGGAGGCCGACCAATTTGGGCTAATGAAAGCCAATCATGAGCAAGCTGAAGCTGCACAATTGAAGTTGATCAGCGAAAAGCGGTGGGAGAGATTTATCGACGCAATCAAAGTTGCGCTGTCGCCTCCCATCGTCCTTCTGCTGATCGGGTTGGTAATCCGCTGGGGTGATCACAGGCCTCCGCAGACAAGCGCCCCCAGAGCCCTGACACTCAACACTCCCCGACCACGCTAGAATTCGAGGGACACCCAATCGCCGTCCCGTTATCCTGACGTCCTGACGTCCTGCCTGCAGTAGAACTGGCCGTCGCTGCGTTGGAAAACTACACAGCCCGGATCTCTAACTCACATGGAAGCCTTCATTCGCGATAACGCCTCGACAAGGTTCGGTGCAGCAATCCATAAGATGCCGAGACCCACATGCAGCACTCCGATTGTCATCAGGATGCTGCGGAACGGCTCCTTGCGCGTTTTGTGACGAAGTACTTGCTGTGCCGTAAGGGCTCCGAGACTTCCACCGGCAATAGCCAGCCAGAGCAGCGTGCTCTCCCTCACGCGCCACGCACCCTCTATCGTGGCTTGCTTGTCCCATCAATAGACGCAGTAGACCACGACGTTGACGAGGAGATAAATTAGAAGGAGTGTGAACGGTGTCGAAAGGTGCATGGTCGGATTTTTGCACGCACGCAGGCGTTAATCTCCGGTTAACCTACAGTTCGATGATCGTCGCGTTGATCTATGCGACGCCGCCTGCTGCGACCTTAAACGAACGGCGGCTTATGGAATTTGGTGCCCTATCCACTTAACGTCTGGAACGCAGGCGCAAAGCTGCCGATTGTTTGATTTGTGATACCAAATGAGGGGGATGGACGCAGCACTGACCTTAGCGCGGACCAGCGGGCGACGACGCGAGGACGCGGGCTGGACAAACGCACAATCGATCGCGATCATCGTAAGGGCGGCAGTGGTGCAGCCTTCGAGGGTCACATTCTCGAAACTGTAGCGGCGCAAAGCCGTCGATATTCAATGCGGGCCGAGGGGCGTTCCTGCGATTTTCACGCAATCGAATCGCACAGTTCCGTTGTCTTCCGGGCAATGAGAATGAATGACGTTTATCTGAACGCAACGTTCTTGAGGTCCTGGTGATGGCTGTATCCTTCGACTATCGCGCGTCCCTCTGCTCCAGTGGGCCGATCGTTTCGGAGCCTTTCGCGCGCAGCTACGGGACGCGTACTTGTCAGCGTCATGACCGATTTCGGACACCTGGATGCCGGGCGCACCCCTCCCTCACCCCAAAGGTGACACGTCCTTCCGCATTGCTTCCAGAAGCCGCAAATCCTTGCCTAAATTCTGCCGCCACAAACAACATGAATTTCGGTCCGCGCCAGAACGCGCCGACCGAGACCCGCGCGATCACATGTTGTAGTAGCAACTCAGCCGAACGAAGAGGCTTGGGTTGAGCAGGGAAGACAGAGCGGACTCAGGGACCGTGTGGCGTTCCAATGTGAGGTCTCACGCTGTCCGGACCGGGAACATGTCCCCACCATAATCATGCAGGCGTGTGTGATGACAGTGGCAGAGCCAGCGGACGTCGACAGGTTCGTCGTAATGGTCATGATTGCTGTCGGCATCAAAACCGGATGACGTAGCGGCCCTTGGCGTTGCCTTTTTCCAACGAAGCAAGCGCTTCGGAGGCGCGATCGAGTGAGATTTCCTCAATCTCTGCTTCGAATGGTTTTTGCGCATGCATGGCGACAACCTCACGCATTTCCTGCGCCGTGCCGACGCTGGTGCCTGTAATGGTGACGCCGGTGCCGGTCAGCCATTCCTGGCTAATCTCGACGGGTTGGGACACTAGCGCTGCGGCGATGATGCGACCGCGCGGGCGGATGGCCGATATAATGGCATGCCAGGTTTTCGGCGTCGGCGCGAAATTGATGCAGGCGTGGAATTTCTGACCGCGTGCGCCAAGTCTGTCAGCGAGGCCTTCGTCGGCGATCTCGGTTTCGACGGCGCCGAGTCGCAAAGCATTTTCCAGTTTTGCCGGGCTGCGATCGACGGCAAGGACTCTTACGCCGAGGCGGGTGGCAATCTGGACAGCGTAGAGGCCGAGGCCACCGCAGCCGAAGATAGCGCATGTCTCGCCTGCCTTCAGGCCTGCACGGCGGATGGCGCCATAGGCGGTGACGCCTGCACACATGACGGGTGCGGTGGTAAGCGGGTCCATTTCCGGAATGAGCCTTACGGCAAAGCGCGCATCGACCACGACATAGTCGGCGAAAGCGCCGGGGACATTGAGGCCATGAGCACGCTGTTGTTGGCAGAAAGACTCTTCGCCGGCCAGGCATTCATCGCATTGCATGCAGGTATCATGCAGCCATGGAACGCCGATCGCGTCGCCTGGGGTCCAGTCTTCAACCCCGGGTCCGAGCGCTTCGATAGTACCGACGCCCTCATGGCCGAGAATAAATAACGAGGGGACAGGGGTCGCTGTCACGTCGCCCTTCCAGATATGGACATCGGAATGGCAAACGCCGCAGGCCTTGAGCCGGACCAGTATCTGGCCGGGTCCCGGCGTGGGGATAGCTTCGCAACGGATGGTCAACGGCGATCCCGGTGTGGTGAGCACCGCCGCATTCATGGTGTTTTCACTAAGCACTTACTTCAATCCCAGTTCGGCTTTGATGGTTTCCAGACCCGACTTGCCATCGATTGTCGTGACGCCGTCTAGCCAGGCGACGACTTTCTCTGGATGTTCGATCATCATTTTCTTCGCCGTAACTGGCACTTCGACACCGTCGGTCATGATCATGTTCATCCCCGCATTTTCGTAGTTTATGTCAAACTTCAGGTTGGAGAAGAATTTTGTGACGTTGGGGCAGGCTTCTGGATAGCCGTTGCGAACCAGAGTGCGCACGGTGGCGCCACCGAAGTCTGGGCCGAATTCAGTATCACCGCCGGAGAGATAGGTCAGTTCCATATTGACGTTCATTGGGTGCGGCTGCCAGCCGAGGAAGATGATCCAGTCTTTCTTCTCGACTGCGCGCTTGACCTGCGCCAGCATACCGGCCTCGCTAGATTCCACCAGTTCCCAATCACCGGAAAGGTCGTGAGCCTTGGCGGCCAGCATGTCCTCGATCGGTTTGTTGGAGCCAGGTTCGATGCCGTAAATCTTGTAGTCGAATTTAGCACCGTGGGCGGCGAGATCGTCGAAACTCCTGACGCCGGCGTCCGCGACATATTTCGGCACAGCGAGAGTATACTTCGCCCCTTCGAGATTGGTGCCTACTGCTATCACCGAGCCATCGTCGAAATATGACTTGAAGTCGATGTCCTGCACCGGCCGCCAATTGCCCTGGAACACATCCATGTCGTTGTTTTTCAGTGCCTCAAACGTCACATTGAGCCCGAGAATGGTCGAGTTTGGATCGTAGCCCAATGCCTTCAACAGAATTTCCGCCGTGGCATTGGTCAGTGCGATGTCCGTCCAGCCGAGGTCCGCCATGCGCACGGCCCTGCACTCCTCTTTGTCTAGCGCAAATGCAGTCATCGGCAGGCACGCAGAGGCGATGGCGACCGCGGCTACTTTCATGGATCTATGCATGGAATTCCCCTTTTTTGTTAGATGGGCGTAATGTATGGCGGCTAGTTTATATGGCAAGATAAAAAATTGTTAGTGCGCACAAAAATTTTAAAGCCTATGGAAAATCATGATGGCACCACGCAAGAAGCAAAAGACCCGGATCGAAGACATCAGGCGCGTCGAGCTGATCGAGGCAGCGCATCGGATTTTTCTGCGGGAGGGACTCAAAGGTCTGACGACGACTAAGATTTGCCACGAGGCAGGCATGTCGCAGGGCATCCTGACTTATTATTTCAAGGATAAGGAACAAGTTCTGTTCGAAATGGTGCGCGTGGCCAATCGCGTGCTGATGGAGCAGGTCGTTTCCAATCTTCGCCGCGCCACAACACGCTGGCAGCGATTGCTGGCGATCATCGATGGCAATTTTCCGGCGAACCGCTATGATCGCAGCACCGCTAATGCTTGGATTTCGCTCGTCGCGGAAACGGCGCATAATGCCCGCTATGCGCGATTGCAACGGCCATTCTACAGCCGGCTGCGTTCCAATATCGCCTCTGCGCTGGCGCCATCGTTGTCGCGGGACGAAATCGATCACTTCGTGCGTGGTTTCGCAGCCATGATCGATGGCCTGTGGCTGCGCCGCGGTCATTCCGAGACCGATATGTGGCTTGAAGAAGCCAAATTGCTGTTGACCGAATATACCGAAAAGATGCTGGGCGACAAGCTTGTGGAGACTCTCAAGCAGGATGACGCCTTGTTTCTGATTTCTACGTAGGGTTGACCATACTTGAGCCCAGTGCGGCTCGCTTAAGCTCGGCGAATTGCTGGGGTTGGATAGTTCTGGCTGCCAGCGCGCGGGTATCGCTGTGGCGGATCGAGCATCGAGCGCGACTGGTTGTCGTAGACGGTGAACGACCAGAATTTTTCCGCTGGAATGTTTGCTGGCAGAGACACGTTGTAGGTCTTGCTACCGCCGAAAAACGCGCCCTTGGAATCGACGGTCTGCACAAGGTACTGCGAACCGATCTCCGTGAGCCGCATGATCATCGCCGGAGTGATGAACGTGTAGCCGAAGAACATGGTCGTCCGGACGTTCAACGTACGCGCGCCAGTCCGCTGTATGAATGTCTGCAACCCGCCCGACAGCTGTCGAACTGACCTGGCCTGGGTGCGCTACGGGCACACATCGTGTCTGCGCTCGTTACGCTGACCAGCATGGCTTCGATCGCCGCGCCCGGCGGCAGCGCGTTGGGCGACCACGCGGAATGTTGGCCTTGAGGCGATTTCCGGTGCCACCGTGCGTGGTCGTGCAGTTCCCCATATGCTGCTTCGGGTACGCCCGCCTGCCAGCGGCATCATCGCTGCGACGCTCAAAACAGCGGCTGCCATACGCAATCTGCAATCGCGTTTTCACACGACCTCGGTCCAACCCGGACATCATGTTGCCGGAGCCGACTGTCTGCTTTCGGGAAACGACGAAGGGATCTCAATCGCGGACATGGTGAAGGGTTTCGGGTGCCGTCAGGCGTACGAAAACCTCTCATGCAGGAACCCGCGGTCGGCATTCTCTGAGCTATGGGGTTTTGTGGATTGTCGCTTCCAGCGGGCGGCCGATCGCAGCGACAGTTGTCAGTCCCGGCGCTCCGAGGGTGGGGTTTGCAGGGGTAGTTCTCCGGATTTTCGGAGTGAATGAGAGCACGTTTGCCCCGCTGAATGCCCTCGCCATAGGGACTGGCACAGACCTCCCCGTTGGCCAGCTCTGCGGTGAGTAGACCATATGAATGGATCTGCCATGCCGGGTCATGACGCACTCTCCCGGTTCGTCGTAGCCTCGTCCGGCGGTCCACGCGGCTGCCGCCAGCGTTCGAACACCTTGATGACGATCATGCGTCCGCCGCAGCATGGGCATGGCGGCGGTGGCAGGAGTCATTAAAAACAGACAAGGCCTTCCGGTTGGCACCTGTGGAGGTGTGTCAAAGCGTTGCAATTTTCTACTGGTGCCAGAACACATTTCGATAGTTGTTTCAGTATTTTAGAGAAAACATTGATAAGGCGATTTATGGAACTTGTTTGATGTCGTCCCGAACGGCACCGGCTGGATTGGCAATGGCCACATACTGCACAATGCAGGGAAGTACACTATCCTGGCTGTCGCTTAGCCATATCGGCGGCATCCGCAATAACTGATCCGACAGCTCGATCGATGTCGTCCTTTTCGTTACACTGCAGTCAGCAGCGTGGCTCCTTCAAGCCTACCCTGGTTGATCCGCAATATCGATATCTCAGTCAGCGCCAAGGCCATGCTGGGCGCCATCAACCTGGCTCTCTGTCTGGTACCGCCCCACGCCAGATGAGACTGCGGAGCCAGACCTTAGCGTCTCGCTAATGGCGGGGAAGTCCTTTCCGCCTTTGCCCAGCTTTTCGAAGAGACCTTGGGCCTGCGCTACTTCACCACAAAGAAGCGTAGGCGCCGTTGCGATACTTTCTGCTGGGAGAGCTTCAGATCTTTCAGCATCAGGGCGGCTCCATTGCTGCACGGCGAATAGTCGGCAAGAAGCAGCTCCGCGATTGCCTTTTGCGTGCCGTAACTCCGGAGCGGCGTCGTGAACAATTCGTCGTCACTCGTCTTGAGAGTTCGCATTTTCACTTAGGGATTGTATCGGCATCGATAGCCGCCGCAAACGTCACGCAGAAGTCGTGTGCTGCCGTCGCCGCCTCGTACTCATCCCTAAATGGCCCCAGAACAGTGATGAAGCCATCAACATTCACGGTAATCGTGTTGGACTTGGGATCGAAGATAAAGGCCCCGCTCAATGGATTTGCGTCGCACATTGTCACCGGAAGCCTCCAGCTTCGTTCTGATGTGGCCGTTTCGCTATAGTTCAAGGGATGAGGGCTTGCGACGCGCGTCGTATAAAATCGTCGGTCTTGGAAAACCGTTCAGCGCTCGACAACCTCACAACTCCGCTCCATGAGTTCACCGACGAACGCGGTGTTAAAGTTGCTCGATTGAAATTTCGGATGGCTCAAGACCATTTTGTGAAAGCCGGCGGTGGTGGTTACTCCCTCAATCACAACTTCATCAAGAGCTCTGCGCATCCTCGCAATAGCCTCATCGCGATCCCTCCCCCAGCATACGAGCTTGCCCACCATGGAATCGTAGAACGGCGGGATCACGTAGCCGGTCTCGATGTGGGTTTCCATCCTGACGCCAAACCCGCCCGGTGGATGATAGCGAGTGACTTTTCCCGGACTGGGCGCAAAATCCCGCTCTGGATTTTCCGCGTTAATGCGGCATTCAATTGCATGCCCCGAAATGCGGACGTCTTCCTGACGTAACCTGATCGGCATTCCGCTGGCGATTTCGAGCTGCATCTTAATCAGATCGATACCCGTCACCATTTCCGAGACCGGATGCTCGACCTGAATGCGGGTGTTCATTTCAATGAAGTAAAATTTCCGTTCGCTGTTATCAAAGACAAACTCCACCGTGCCGGCGTTCTTGTATTGCACAGCATTGCAAAGCGCGATTGCTGCCTCCGCAAGCGCGTCCCGCAGGGTCTGGTCGAGAACGGGCGAAGGCGCTTCCTCGATGAGTTTTTGATTGCGTCTTTGCGCAGAGCAGTCACGCTCCCCCAGATGGAGCGTCCGGTTACCGTCGGAGATAACCTGAATTTCGATGTGCCTGATATCGGTCAGGTAACGCTCGATATAGACGGCAGCATCGCCGAAGGCGACCTCCGCTTCGGACATGATTTCCGACAGATCACGTTCGAGGGTTTCGCGCCGCTGCACGACACGCATGCCACGTCCGCCACCGCCTGCTGCTGCTTTGATCAGCAGGGGGAAGCCGACCTCGTCTGCAACAGCAAGTGCTTCCGCAGCGTCAGAAATGGAACCGATTGAGCCAGGAACATTTGGAACCCCCGCCTTACGGGCGATTTTCTTGGCCTCGATCTTGTCGCCCATCTGGCGAATGACATGCCCGGGAGGGCCAACAAAGATGAGGCCTTCCTTTTCACACGTCTCGGCGAATTCTGAATTCTCGGCCAGAAAACCGTAGCCGGGATGGATGGCCTCCACCTTGAAGGCCAGAGCCGCGCCAATAATAGCCTGCTGATTGCGATAGCTGAACTTCGCCTGGGCAGGTCCGATGCAGATGGACTGATCGGCAAGCCTCACCGGCAGAGAGTCTGCATCCGCCTCAGAATAGGCAATCACGCTGCGGATACCAAGTTCCTTGCATGCCCGGATGATCCGCAGAGCGATTTCACCGCGATTGGCGATCAGAACACTCTTAATGAGTTCTGGCATTGTTCGTCTCCCGATTTCCGCTCTATCAGTGCTTCTTGATGATCATCAGCGGCTGGCCGTATTCGACAGGTTGTTCATTATCGACAAAGATCCTGGCGACGGTTCCCGCGACCCCGGCCTCGATGTTGTTCATCAGCTTCATAACTTCGACAATGCACAGGACGGTTTGCAAACCGACAGCGTCGCCGACCTTCACAAAATTCGGGGCTCCGGGTTTAGGCCCTGCATAGAAGGTCCCGACCATTGGCGCCTTGATAAGGACCTCGTCTATGGCAAGTTCACTTGAGGCAGCAGCGGGTGCAGGCGCGACCACAACTGCCGGCGTATCGGTTACGGCGCGCGTTGAAGACGATATTGCAAGGGAGGCAGGAACAACGGGCTCGGGAGTAACACCCTGCTTGTTGCGCGAGATGAACAGTTCCAGCTCGCCGAACTTCAGTGAGAATTCACGCACATCCTCCGTAACATTCACCCAGTCAACGATCGCCTTCACTTCTTTCAGATCGATATCTTTAAGCGACATTTTCACTCTCTCCCTTTTCGAGGCTGATGCGTACATCCGCGGTTTTCAAGACGATGGTTCCGCGACTTTTTTTCTGGTGAAGACCCTTGATCACATCCAGAAGCGAAGATGGTGCATCGTCAGCCCTGCCGCCGGATGCCACGGCTTTCTGCATTTCATCGACCTGTGTGCCGGCGAACATCGCACGCAGCAGCACATGATCGATGCTGTCGTCGGGATGGCGCGCATGAATGTCCGGCAGCATCGGCGCGATCGTTGTCGGCTCAAGCGCGATGTTGGACGCCCCATTGGCAATGATCCGGTCATGCAACTCGGGCGCAATCGGGGCCAGTAGCTTGCCATAATAACCGAGCGCATATTTCTTGATCTCGTTCGGTACGACACCGTACCGGTCACCTGAAATCATGTTCATGACTGCCTGGGTTCCGACGAACTGGGCAAAAGGCGTGATCATGATCGGAAAAGCGAGCTCAGCGCGCACGCGAGCAACCTCGTAAAGGAGCTCATCGAACCGGTGCGAGAGACCCGCCGTTTCCAGTTGCGACCGGAAATTCGAGAGCATTCCGCCGGGGAGCTGGTGCATGTAGTGGAGGCCGTCATATTCCACCGGGATACCCAGTGGCTTGCCCTCGTCCTCCGCAATTTTTTTCAGCTTCTGCGAAATGGCGTCGATTGCGTCGTCGTTGACGTTCACCGTGTACCCAAGAGCCCGCAAATCACGCACGATACGTTGTGTCGATGGCTGGCCGGCACCATTGGCCAGCGGCGCGATCGATGTGTGCAGTGCATCGCAACCAAGTTCGACCGCCTCCAGATAAACCAGTGGCGCCAAGGCTGTCAGGCAATGACTGTGAAGCTCGAGCGGGCGGTCGCCGATTACATTCTTGATGGCCGGAACTAGGGTTCGGATCCGTTCAGGCGTCAACAGACCACCCGCGTCCTTGAGCATGATGGCATCGACATCGGTCTTGTCGATCAGTTCACGTGCCTTAGAGATATAGAGCTCGTCCGTGTGCACCGGGCTTTCGCAAAACGACAGAGCGCCGAAAGTGGAGGCCCCGAGTTCCTTGGCCCTGACGAGACCGGGCGCGATATTGTCGATGTCATTCAGGCCGTCGAACGAGCCTATAACGCGGAATCCGTTCGCATAAAGTCTTTCGACCCAAGCCTTGATGACGTCGTCAGCCAAAAAATCGAACGAAGCAATGTTCTTTGAACGGACCAACGCCCGAAACAGGGTATTCGGCGCGGCCTTGTGGGCCAGTCTTACCCGCTCCCAGGGGTCTTCCTTGAGATAGCGAACCGCGACATCGAACTGGATCGGCGCCATCAGGTCGACCTGTTCGAACCCGCCATGATCGAACTCATCCGCCATGGAAAGAATGTGTTCTGTGCGCATGCGTGTCGCCCACAGGCTCTGGTGCGCGTCCCGCAGGGTCGTGTCGATGATCTTGATCTCGCGCCGACTGTTTGGCGGGCGGCCGCCCATGCTCATGATGCTGGCGATCGTTTGCTTGTCTTCTATCGTCATCTCATCGGTCTCCCGTCATTGTTTTCCAAGTTGCATCCGACATCGCCTGCAAGTCCCAGAGGCGGAATTCCCGGTGCCTCCGAAAGGATCACGCGGCCAACCTCTCGACGCGACGGATCGCAGCAGCGACATCGACGGCGGTGATCGAGAATGGCAGGTTGTTGAGATGCGGCGCGGTCATTGTCCAATCGGCGATTTCGGCAATTTCCGCTCCAGTAGCGTCCTCCATGCCGAGTTGCTGTAGGGTCGTGGCAAGTTCGATGGAGCGGTGAAATGCGATTATGTCCGCAAGCTCAGCATCAGAGCGACCCTCCGCGGCAAGCTGGACCAAAACACCCCAGGCGACGTGCTGACCATGAATCGCATTTTTCGCACCCCGCGCCTTGACCAGGCCGCGCGTCAGCGAATGGGACAGCGATAATCCCCCATTTTCGAAACCAAGGCCGCTCATCAAGATCACCGCCTCGATGGTAGCCTCGAGGGCGTCGCTGACTTCACCGAGCTCCACTGA